>JAEYYV010000259.1 GCA_023428295.1 Pseudomonadota bacterium | reverse complement strand
TGGCGGCAGCCCGAGCCCGTGGGCGCGCAGCGGCCCCCACACACGACTCTTGGCGCCGCCGCCGACGAGCAGCACGTCAGCGATCGGCAGCTTCATCGCGCGAAGCCGGTCTGCGACGTCCCTGCTCGCGAACGCGAGCCCCTCGAGCACCGCGCGCGCGATGTGCGATCGATCGTGCGCGGCCGTGAGCTCGTGCAGCGATCCGCGTAGATCGGGACGCCACACAGGCGTCATCGCGCCCGCGAGCGCGGGCACGAACGTGACGCCGCTCGCACCTGGGGGCGCCGACGCGGCGAGTGCATCGAGCGCGCGAGCGTCGGGCAGCCCGAGGAGCTGCGTGGCCCAGCGGATCGCGCCGCCCGACAGCCAGCCCGGATTCTCGACGAAGAACTGCTTCGTGTCGCCCGCATGGGCGGACGGATAGACGTGCGTCTCGACCATCGGCTCTTGCTCGATCGTGTCGAGCACGGGCGAGCGCGTGAGCGCGCCGACGACCTCGGCCGTGCCGACCGCGCACACGATCGATCCGGGCGCGACCACACCGGCGCCGAGTGGGTTCGAGAAGTCGTCGCCCGTGCCGACGGCGACGCGCGTCCCGACCGGCAGACCCGTCAGCGTCGCGCCGACCGACGTGAGCGTGCCAGCGACCTCGCACGTCGGCCGGATCGCCGGCAAGAGCGTCTGCTCGAGGCCGTACGCTTCGAGCAACCGCGGCGACCACGCACCACTCGACAGCTCGGCGAGCATCGTCGTCGACGCGAGCGGTGGATCCATGACGTGCTCGCCGCACAGCCGCGCGACGAGATAGCTCGTGGGCTCGTGAAAGCGCGCCGCGTTGTAGCCGCGCTCGCGGAGCCACGCGATCTTCGGCGCGAGGTGGCTCGCGTCGGCGACTTGCCCCGTGATCGCGAAGATCCGCGGTGCGTCGACGAGCATCGATTGCGCGACGGCGCGGCGGTCCTGCCAGATCAGCGCGGGGTGCACGGGCGCGAGCGACTCGTCGACCGCGACGCAGCCATCGAGCTGTCCCGTGATCGCGATCGCGGCGATGTCCGTCGGGTGTGCGTTCGCCGCGGCGAGTGCACCGGCGATCGCGGGCGCGAGCGCGGCGTCCCACGCGCGCGGGTCTTGCTCCGCCCTCCCCGGATCCGGATACGTCGTCGCGATCGCCACCGCGTGCGAGCCCCGAACCACGAGCCCCTCGTCGCAGACCACGGCCTTGAGGCTCTGAGTACCGAGATCCAGACCGATCACGAGCATGCCCGTGAGATGCTAGTACACCTCGTGAACTACTTCGGCCATGCAGCAGTCGCGAGCTGGGTCGATCCGCGCCTGAATCGACGCGGGGGCTTCCCGCTCGGCGCGATGCTGCCGGACTTCTCGACGATGTGCGGCGTGCGCGTCGCGGGCACTGCGGACGCGGACGTCGCCGAGGGCATCGCGCTGCATCACGCGACGGACAAGGTGTTTCACACGCTGCCGGCCGTCACGGGCCTCATGCGCGAGCTCGACGAGCGGCTCGAGCGCGGAGGATGCGCGCGCGGACCGCGACGCGCGGTCGCGCATATCGGTGTCGAGCTGCTCCTCGATGGCGTCCTCGTCGACGACCCCGAGTTTCGCGAGTCCTACACGCTCGGCGTGGAGTACGACGCGACCATCGATTGGCGCGAAGCCGACCACCACGTGACGTTCGAGGGCTTCTTGCGCCGGCTGCGTGCGCGCGGCGTTCCCGACGATCTGAAGCAGGTAGAGTCGATCGCGTTTCGCCTCGGGCGCATGCTCGCGGGGCGGCCACTGCTCGCGCCGTCACCAGCCGACAACGCGGTGATCGTCGTCGCGCTCGTCGAGCACAAGCCGCGCGTCGAGGTCGCCGCGCACACCGTGATGCGACAGATGCGCGCCGCGTTCACGTGATCGAACCGGGGCGAGCCGAGAAGCGATAGCTGCGGTGCGGCTTGCCGTCGCGAAAGTCGGGCGGCACGGTCGTGTGCGTCTGCTCGGTGACCACGACCGGTTCGCGCGTCGTCATCTCCAGCTTGAACTTGCGCTTGTTCGTCGAGAACCACACGGCGCCCGTGTGCGACCACACGTCGAGTACATCCTGCAGCAGCGCTGGATGATCGCGTTGCACGTCCCACACGTAGCTCATGCGCTTGCTGTTCGAGAACGTGGGTGGATCGACGACGATCGTGTCCCACGTACGTCCCGCGCGCTTCGCGTCGGCCAAGAACTCGCGGACATCGCCTTGCACGATCTCGCCCGGCGCGAGCTTGTTCAGCGCGAAGTTCTCGCGCGCCCACTCGAGGTACGTGTTCGACATGTCGACCGTGGTCGTCTCCTTGCCGGCCGCCGCTGCGTAGATCGAGAACGCGCCCGTGTACGCGAACAGGTTCAGCAGCGTGTGGCCCTGCTCCGCCGCTGCCTTCGCGCGCGTGATGCGGTGATCGAGGAACAGGCCGGTATCGATGTAGCCGCCGAGGTTCACGCGAAACGCGTGACCGCCTTCGCGCACCGTGCGCCACACGTCGCGTTCGCCGCGCTCGTACTGATCGCCTTCGCGATGCGTGAGTCGCTCGCGTTGCTTGATGTAGACCTCGCTCGCTTCCATCGCTGCCTTCGCAGCGTCGGACGCCGAGAGCAGCCACGCGTCACCGCCACCGCGCTCGCCGTTGTCGTCGGTGTGGCGATAGTCGTTGATGACGAGCGCGCCCTCGTACGTATCGATCGTGACCGGCAGCTCGGGAATGTCCTGGTCGTACACACGCCAGCACGTGACCTTCTCGCGCTTTGCCCACTTCGCGAGATGGCGCGCGTTCTTGCGCACGCGATTCGCGAGCATCTCGAACTTCGCGTCAGACACCGGCAACGCCGCGCTGGCTCTTGATCTTGTACTCGAGCGTGACCGCGCGGCGACCGAGCGGCGGCAGCTCGACGCCCCACGTGACGAGGCCGCGCTCGTCGATGCTGCGCGCCGTGACCTGCGTGATCTCGTCGCCTCGCTCCGGGCCCGGATGATCGTCGGTGCCGAGCAAGTACGCGTCGGCGGACGCGACGTCGACGCTGACTTGCTCGACCTCCGAGATCGGAACGCGCTCGGTGATGTCGATGGTGCGGCGCTCGCTGCCGAGGTTCGAGACACGCACGGCCACGCGCACGGTTTGCGTGGATCCCCCGAGCAGTCCGTCATCGCGATCGCGCGTCTCCGTGCGATGAACGCGAATGTCCGACTCGGGACCGAAGCCGAGATAGAACTTCTCCCCTGCCGCGACGAACCCGATCTCCGCGCGGCCGACATAGCCGCTCGCCATGACGAGATCGACAGGACCCGCGAGGAGCGGAGACGAGCCCGTGTTCGTGATCCGCGCGCGAACGTGACACAGCGGCGACTTGAGCGGGATCGCGATCAGCGACAGCGTCGTCGGTGCGGTGAAGCCGCCGACCGGGACGCGATGCGGAGCTCCGTCCCTCTTGATCGTCGCCTTGTGCGCCGTCAGCGTGATGCCGAGCCCACCATCGTCGATGCCGGGAACCGCCGGCGATCCACCGAGCCCCGTGTTCTGCTGCTCTTGCTCGCGCGCCTCGACGACGACCGTGTCGGGGCGGCGGCGAACGAGCAGCTCGTCATCGCGAAGCTCCGGCGGCTCGACGCCGAGCGATGGACGCTCGAGCGAGAACACGAGGTCGACATCGGTCCAGTCCTCGCCGGTCGCCTGCCACACGCACGCGGTGGTCGTCCAATCGACGCGGCCCGCGGCGCGCGCGAGGACGGCGCGGTGATACGGACGCCACGCGGCGCCCGGCACGATGTAGCCGATCGTCAGCACGACATCGCTCGTCGCGTTGTTCTCGGCATCGGCGATCAGGTCCACGACGAGACGCGCGGCTTCTTCGCCGGTCTCGGCGTCCGCGCGCGCGATGCGTGCATCGAGGCGCGTGAGCGCTGCTTGCGAAGCTTCGGCATCCTGGCTCGCCGCGACGTACCGCGCACGCGCTGCTGCCTCCGCGGCGTCGAGCTCCGCGAGCTGCGCGGGCGCACCGGCGACGCTCGTGCCGCGCGCGGCGGAGATCGCGAGATCGCGATGCGCGGCGGTGGCGAGCTCGTGCAGTGCTTCGATCTCCGCGAGAGCCGAGCTCGCGCGCGCGAGCGTGGCCTCGTGCTCGCGCTGCAACGCGCGCCGCTCTTCGCGCAGCGCGGCCGGCGCAGCGGTGCTGCCCGAGTCCGGATCGCGCCACGGCGCGAGATAGCGCTCGCAGCGCACGTCGAGCACGCGCGCTCCGATCGCGGTCGCGTGGAGCGTCTTGTCGGCGAGCGCGGGAGAGACACCATCGATGACGATGCGGTGCTGTCCCGCCGCGAGCGATGCAGTGCCTCGACGCGTGACCGACGCGCGATCCTCGAGGACGGTGACGGAGGTGATCGGCGCGTTCATGACTCTCTCCGATTGCCACCGACGAGCTCGTGCTTGCCGGCGATCTTGACCTCGTAGCCCGCGCGCAGCGTCTTCTTCTGGCCCGGCGGAATCGCGAGCTTCCAGCGGTAGCCGCCGCGCAAGCGGTTCGCGCGCGGTGCCTCGGGATCCGGTGTCCAGCGCTCCCACGCAGGCTCGACTCTGCCGACGATCACCTCGATATCGTCCTCGCCATCGCGCGTGACCGGGATGCGCTCGCGCGCCTCGAGATCGATCGCGCGGCCCGACAGGTTCTCGACATCGATCGTGACCGCATGGATCAAGCGCAAGCCACCGCGCAGCATGCCCGTGGCCTCCTCGCGGTACTCGCTGTTGCGCGCGATCTTCACCGTCGGGTCGACGCCGAGCCCGATCGCGACGGTGGCGCCCGGCGGCGTGTACTCGACATCACTCGTCACGAGGAAGCGACCGCGATCGTAGACATCGATCGGTCCGGGCAAGAGCGGGCCGGAGAGTGCGTTCGCGATCGACGCCACGCGGAACACGTCCGCTTGCTCGCGCGGCACGCTCACGTGGCGCAGCTTCGCGGTGCTCCGCTTCGACGTCACGGCGATCGAGTGCCATGCGCCATCGGCGCGCACGTCGACCGCTCCGTCGGTGTCGAACGCGTAATCGTACGTGTGTGACCAGTCCGCCGCGTGACCGGGTGGCAACGCGAGCGCCCCCAACCGAACACGCGCACCGCCGACCTCGTTCGAGATCGTGCGCTGGTGCGCGCTCGGCGGCGCGGGCACGAGCGTTCCGCGCTGCGGTGACGAGGGCGGCGCCATCACGAGGCTGCCGTAATCGAGGCGCGGAACCGACGCCGCTTCTCCGCTTGCATCGGCCGAGTCCGCTGACGACGCGAGCCGCGTTTGCGAGCGTTGCACCGGCGGTCCGCCCGGCGCGGCCATCGACGCCGCAGCGGCCATCGGCGCGAGCGACTTCGATTTCGCGGCTGCGCCTGCGCCGCCCAGTCCTCGGCGCCGTGCGTCCTGCTGCGAATACGCGATGCCCTGCGGTGGCGTCGAGAAGCGCTCCTTGGCGCGAGACGATCCCTCGTCCCAGTTCTCGTTGACGATCATGTCGCTGACATCTCGCGCATCCGGCTTCACCGGGCGCGCGCCCTCGTACGTGGAGTCCTCGAACTGGCTCTCGCCGCCGAACTGCTTGGGCTCGGGCGGTTCGTGCTTCGCGCGCTCGCGCAAGTAGTCCGCGAACAAGGCAGCGGCTCCTTGCGGCGGCGCGCGAAACCCGGCCCTCACCGGCTCCTGTTGGCGCCGGCCGATCTTCTGCGGCGCGAGCTCGGGCAACACCGAGAAGCGCTCGGGCTCCGCCGTCGAGAGACGGAGCGGCACCGCGGTCCAATCCTCGCCCGCATCCTGCGCGACCGACGCGCGCAGTTCGAGCATCACGTGATCGCCGTCGATGCGCGCGACGTAGCTCGGCGCCCACCGCGCAGCGCCGACGAGATACTCGATGTGGATCTGGATCTCGTCACTCGCTTCGACGGACAGCTCGAGCTCCACGTACTTGCGGAGCTCGTGCGCTTTGGGTGCGCGCGCGTTGCCCGCACGACGCTCGCGATCGTGCGCAGCATCGAGCGCCTGCTTCGCATCCTCGGCCGCGCGCTTCGCCTTCGCGAGTTGTTCCCGCAGCGCGAGCTCGCGCTCCGCACGCAGACTCACGATCGCGCGACGTGCCGCGACGACGCTCGCCCACGCCGCGGGCGAATCGTCGCTCGGATCCTCCTCGATCACGCTCGACGCGGTGACGACATCGAGGGCGCGCGACACGCGCTCGACCTCGGTATCCGCCAACCCGACGCGGCGTTTTGCCCCGCGAATCTCGTCGCTGTCCTCGGCGGCAGCCGTCGCCGGGCTCGGCGCATCGACGCCGACGCGAACCGCGACGGCGAGCGCTGGACCGCCGACCTCCACGCGAACGGTGTCATCCATCACGGCGAGCGGCAGTCCGACGATGCGAACCCGCGACGGAAGTGGCGCCGGGATCGTCGTGACCCGACGCACGCGCGCGCCCGATGAATAAACGATCACGTGCTCGAGTCGAGCGTGGACCTCGGCCACCTCCATAGGGCGCCAGCCTATCAAGCTGCGGGGCTCCTTGCCCCCGCACACGCGCCTGTAGTATTCCCAAAGAGGTCTAATCCGGCCGTCACTCGGAGAAGGAACAACGATGCTTCGGAAGGTCTCAGTAGGACTGTTTGTGGTTCTGGCCGCGTGCGGCAGCGCGCGCGTGATCCAGCGTAACCAAAGCGGTGGTGTCATCGAGCTCAGCGGTGATCGCGGCAAGGCGATGGAGCAGGCAAACCAGGAGATGTCTGCTCACTGCGGCCCGAACAACTATCAGATCACGCAAGAGGGCGAAGAGGCCATCGGAACCGACACCGTTGTCCAAGAGGACACGGCGCAGGATTCCCGTACCTCGCGTAGCGGCCGTCGGTCGAGCACCGATACGTCGACGACGCAGACCTCGAGCACGCGCACGGCGACCGCCTGGCGCGTTCACTACCAGTGCAATGGCGCGGGTGGTCCGCCCCCGATGGGCCCGCCGCCCGGTGACATGGGTGGCGATCCGAACGGCCCGCCCCCGCCCCCGATGTGAGCAATCGCTCGCTCGCAACCTAGAACCGACGAGGACCGAAATCCTCGTCGGTTTTGTTTTTGCTCAGGCGAGGAGCTTGGTGTCGTCGAGGGGCATGTCGTCGACGAGATCGATGGCGCTCTTCGCGAAGCGACGGGCGGCCGCGGCGGTGCGTGGGCCATGGCCGTTGTCGAGGCACCACTGGGCGTGCCCGACGAGCAGCGCGAGCTCGAGGCTGCGGCCGAGCGTCATCGCGAAGCGGCGCGCGCCGGCTTCGAGGCGGTCGGGTTCTGTCATCGCTTCGGAGACCCACGCGATCGCGTGCTTCGCTGCGGAGCGTGCGACCTCGCCTGCCTTCGCGAGGCTCGGATCTCTGGCGGAGCTCACGTTCGCTTCGATCTCGGCGTTCACGGCTTCGAGAGCGCCGCCCTTGCCGAGTGCGCGTAGTGTGTCGAGCGAGAGCACGTTCGTCGTGCCCTCCCAGATCGGGAGCACTTGCGCATCGCGCAGGAGCGCCGGCAAGCCGGTGTCCTCGATGTAGCCCGCGCCGCCGCAACACTCGATCGCTTCGCTCGCGATCGCGACGGCTTGCTTGCCTGTCGTGAGCTTCGCGATCGGGACGAGAGCGCGCGCGAGTCGCTCGTCCTGATCGGTGCCGCCATGCTCGAGCGCGCCGAGGAGCGAGACCGCGCGAAACGCGAGGCAGAACGCGCCTGCGTACTCCGCTTCGAGACCGGCGAGCGTGTCGGCGTGGAGCGGCTTGTCGACGAGCAGCGCGCCGAAGACCTTGCGCCGGCGCGCGTAATCCGAGGCGAGCGCGAGCGCGCGGCGCATACCGGAGACGGCGCTGACCGCGTTCCACGTACGCGTCACCGAGAGCATCGGCGTGATCTGACGAACGCCATCGGACGCCGCACCGACGAGCGTGGCCGGCGTTCCCGCGAGCGTGAGCTCGGCGGTCGGCACCTTGCGCGTGCCGAGCTTGTCCTTGAGCCGGTTCACGGCGATGTCGCGCAGGCGGCCGTCTTGGTCACGAAGCTCGACGAGGAACATCGCGAGACCGCGGCTACCATCGGGGTTGCCTTCCGGTCGCGCGAGCGTGAGCGCCATCTGCGAGGTGGTCGCCGACGTGAACCACTTGGTGCCATAAAGGCGCCACTGATCGCCGTGCTTCTTCGCGATCGTCTCGGACTGTGAGACATCGGAGCCGCCGGTGCGCTCGGTCATCCATTGGCCGCTCGTCCACATCAGTTTCGGATCGCGGCTCGTCAGGAACGGTACGTACTTGTCGATGAGCGCTTGGTTGCCCGATCCGAGCAGCGTGCGCGTGGCGCCATCGGTCATCGCGAGCGGACACGAGTACACGTCGAGAGAGGGTCCCAGCACGTGAACGATCGCGAACTGGTGCGTACGCGCATGCGCGCCGTGCGCCTTCTCGTATCCGGCGGCGACCATGCCGTGCTTCGCGGCGACCACTTGCGCCTCCACCCAGAGCGGCGACACGTCGATCCGATCGATACGATGTCCCCACGGATCCCACTGCGTGAGCACGGGGTCGTTCAGGCGATCGGCCTGCTGCTTGCCGTACAGCGTGACCGTGAGGTCACCGAGCGAGCGCAGCTCGTCGGCGACGGCGGGCACGTGGCGCGCGATCCATGTGGGGAGCATGGGATCGTCGTCGTACTGATTTCCGAGCTGAGGTGGCTCTTGGAAGAACGCCATGGCGCCAACCCTACACCCCCAACGTGGTCGCGGGCACTGATACGCTGGCCACGTGAACCTGCTACTCGTCGAGCCCGGCGAGGTCGCCGCGGATGGGACGATCACGCTACAGGACCGTCGCTCCGAGCATCTCCGCCGGATCATCGGCGCTGCGGTGGGCGACAGCGTACGCGCGGGCGTCCTCGCCGGACGCGTCGGCAAGGCGACCGTGCTGTCCGACGACGGCACGCGCATGACGCTCGCCCTCGAGCTGTTCGATCCCGCGCCCGCGCCGATGCCGGTGGAGCTCGTGCTCGCGATCCCGCGGCCCAAGGTGCTCACGCGCACGATCGAAGCGGCTGCCGCGTTCGGTGTGACGCGCATCGATCTCACCAACGCGTGGCGCGTGGACAAGAGCTACCTCGCGTCGCCACGGCTGTTGCCCGATCCGCTCGCGTACGCGCTGCGCTTCGGCGCGGAGCAAGGAGGCCACACGCACCTGCCACCGTTGAAGATTCACGATCGCTTGATGGGCTTTCTCGACGAGCGCTTTCCCGCTGCAACATCGTCGGGCTCGCCCACCACGCGCTTGATCGCGCATCCCGGTGCGCCGCCGATCGAGAACGCAACGCTCACGTGGCCCGTCGCGATCGCGATCGGCCCCGAAGGCGGATGGATCCAGCGCGAGCTCGACACCTTCGTCGAACGAGGCTTTGTTCCTGTATCGCTCGGTCAGCCGATCCTGCGCGTCGAGCAAGCGCTCGCCGTCGCGCTCGGTCAGCTGCTCTTGCTGAAGCGAATGCGTCCTTAGCTCTGGATCGGCGCGAACGCGATCACCGAGTACGCGACCGCGAGCTCTCTTCCCGGGTTGTGATAGCTGTGACGCTGGTCGCCGAGGAACGTGACGACATCGCCCTCGGCGAGCAGGTACTTCTCTCCGGATACGTGCAGCTCGATGGTGCCTCGCTCGCACGTGAGGTACTCGCGCGTTCCCGGCGTGTGCGGCACGCCTGCCATGCGCGCGCCGGCGGGCAAGCTCATGCGCTCCAGGTCGAGCCCCGGCAGTGACTCGGGCAGGAGCTTGCGCACGGTCACGCCGGTCTTCGTGCGCGTGACGAGATCCGCCGCCTTCAAGTGCCGCGCTTGCCTGCGCGGAGCAGCGAGGAGCTCGTCCACGCGCACCTGCAACGCGTTCGCGACCTTCACGAGCACCGCGAGCGTCGGGTTCGCAGCGCCCGACTCGAGGTTCGTCCACGTCGCGCGCGGAATTCCCGCTGCCTTCGCGATCTGTTGCTGCGACAAGCCTCGCGCTTCACGTACGGCCTTGATGTTGTCCGCGAGGTGGTCGTGCTCTCCGCTCATGCGATTGGCCTCCTGCCAACAGATTAGCGCGCATGATGACAGATTGGCCACCCGCGCTTAGCGTGTTCCCATGACGATCCAAGGACAAGGTGCATTGGTGACGGGTGCGAGTCGTGGCCTCGGCCGCGCCCTCGCGGAGCTACTGGCCGCCCGAGGTGCGCGCGTGGCGCTCGTCGCGCGCGAGGCGGGTCCGCTCCACGACGTGGTCGCCATGATCCGCGGCACGGGCGGCATCGCGCACGCGATCGCCGGGGACATCAGTGACAAGCAGGCGATCCATCGCATCGCTGGCCAAGCCGCGGGGCTCGTCGGTGATCTCTCGATCGCGATCCACAACGCGAGCACGCTCGGCCCGACCCCGCTGCGCCTCTTGCTCGACACGGAGTGCGAAGACCTCGAGGCAGTGCTGCAAACGAACCTCGTCGGGCCGTTCCGCCTGACGAAGATCCTCGCCGGTGCGATGGCCCTGCGCGGCGCCGGCACGATCGTGCACGTCTCGTCCGACGCTGCCGTCGAGCCGTATCCGCGGTGGGGCGCATACGGCGTGTCCAAGGCGGCGCAGGATCACCTCTCGCGCATCCTCGCCGCGGAGCTCGACGGCACGGGCGTCCGCGTGCTCGCTGTGGACCCGGGCGAGATGGACACGGTGATGCACGCCGCGGCGATCCCCGAGGCAGATCGCACCACGCTGTCTCGCCCCGCTGACGTCGCCGCGCGCATCGTGGCCATGATCGAGCATCCCGATCGCGCACCGAGCGGCGCTCGCCTGACGCCGTCGTGGAGCTACGCGTGATGGTTGATAGCGCGATCGGTCGCACCGTTGATCGCGCGATCGATCGCACCATCGATCGCTCCGATCGTCTCGGACACGCACCCGCCGACGGCGCGACGGTCGACACACGCCGCGGTGGTACCACGCTGCGCACGGACGAGGTCTCGCGATTCTCCGTGCAGCTCGTCGTCATCGACAGCGGCGCTCCGCGCGTCGCCCCGTTCGCGACGCTGCCGAGCCTCGTGCGCGCGGGCGATCTGCTGGTCGTGAACGACGCCGCCACGCTGCCTGCATCGCAACCCGGACGCACCGAGAGCGGCGCGCGCTTCGAGCTCCGCCTCTGGGGCCCCGTCGAGCCGCATCGCTTGGCGGGTGTCCTCCTCGGCGAGGGTGACTTCCGCACGCGCACCGAGCACCGCCCTGCTCCGCCGATCCTGCGCGTCGGTGATCGCGTACGCCTCGGCTCACGTGTCGACGGCTTCGCTGCGGTCGTGACCTCGAGCGCGGGTCGCATGGTGGAGCTCGCCACGAACCTCCCCGACGACGAGCTCTATCGCGCGCTGTATCGCGTCGGCGCACCCGTGCAGTACGCGCATCGCAGAGACCCGCTCGACTTGTGGAGCGTGCAGACGGCGTATGCGTCGAGGCCATGGGCCGTGGAGATGCCGAGCGCGGGGCGTCCGCTCACGTGGGACGTGCTGCTCGCGCTTCGCCGCGCCGGGGTAGACATCGCGACGCTGACGCACGCCGCGGGCCTGTCGTCGACGGGCGACGAAGCACTCGATGGTGCGTTGCCGTGGCCCGAGCGCTTCGAGATCCCGCGGCGCACCGTGGATGCGATCGCGAAGGCCACGGCGCGCAACGGTCGCGTGATCGCCGTGGGCACGACGGTCGTGCGCGCACTCGAGAGCGCCGCGCGGCAAAGCGAGGGCACGCTGCGCGCCGGCGGCGGCGTCGCGACCGACAAGCTCGGACCTTCGACGACGCTCCAGCTCGTCGATGGCCTGATCAGCGGGCTGCACGCGCCCGGCGAGAGTCACTTCGAGCTGCTGCAAGCGTTCGCGCCCCGCGACCAGTTGGAGCGTGCGCTGTCGCTCGCGGTCGCACGCGGTCTCTCGAGCCACGAGCTCGGAGATGCGTGCTTCATCCTGCGATCGACGTGATGGACGAGCTCTAGAACTTGTACGTCACGCCGAGGCGCAGATAGAGCTGGAAGTCGGTCTCGAACATCGGCCCCGAGAACATCGAGGTGAACAGCGCACGCTCGTCATTGGCCGGGGCGCCCTCGAGGATTCCGTAGATGTTCCAGCGCTGCTCGACCGCGATCTCTGCGGCGACCGACAGCACGAAGCGAGCGCCGTTCTCGCGGTCGAAGAACTCCGTACCCTTGTTGCCGGTCAGCTTCTCGGCGCGATTGCGATCGTCCTGCGTGAAGCTTCCGCTCGGCGGCGCCCGACCGTCGACCACGACGGCCTTGTAGTCCCGGCAGATGTCCGTGGGATCGCTCGTCTCGAAGCCACCGTTTGTCATGTTCGTGGGATCGAGCGCCGGACAGTGACGATCGCTCCACACCTCGACATACGCGCGCCCCGTGATGGTGACCGCCGAGATCGCGGTGAGCGACACGGCGCCACCGATGTCCCAGGTCATGCCGTTGCGGGCAGAGTCGTCGAGGAGCTTCGAGCCCCACCAGAACTGCGTGAACAGACCGGCGCTGAACGGCTCGTTGTCCGCGAGCATCACGCGGCCGCCGATGCCGAGCTCGCTGCGCGCGAGCATCGTACGCACCGCGACGTTCGCATCGAAGCCGAACTTCTTGGCCACCTTGCCGGCGCCGACGGTGATCCGCGAGTTCAGGAAGTACGGATAGCCGGCGTCGAAATCGACCGTGGAGCGACCGCGCGGGAGCGTGCGGGCGCTGAGCGAGGACAAGCCGCGCTGCTGCGCGATGAGCTCGCTCTCGGAGAGCCCCGCGACCGCGAGCTCGCGCGACAGCGTCTGCGTCTTGCCGCCCTCGATCGTCAGGTTCTGCTCGAACGGCTGGAAGCCCGCGGCCTCGATGCGCACGACGGTCTCGCCGACCTCGACCTCGATGTCGATCGGCGTCTTCACCTCGGCGCCGCTCTCGTCCTTGGCGGGCAGACCGTTGATGAGAACGGTGGCCCTGCTCGGCGTGGACAGCACGCGCAGGCGACCGACCGCCTTCAGATCCGCCTGCACCGTGATCGTGGTGCCCGGCTCGATCCGCACCTTCTGCTCGAACTGCTTGTAGCCCGGCAGGCGCACGACGACGGGATGTTCGCCCGCCGACACGCGCTTCTCCTGCGGCACCTTGCCGACGGCGGCGCCGTCGATGAACACCTCGGCCTCGGGCACCGTCGAGACGACCTTCAGGACGCCCTCGTCACCAGCGGCCTCGGGGTTGAGATCGAACTTCACGATCTGCGAACCGCCCGCGGTGACCGACACCTTCTTCTCGCCGGTCTGGAAGCCGGGCGCCTTCACTTGGACGATGTGATCGCCCGCCTTCACGTCCTTGATGTCGACGGGCACCGGACCCATGTCCGTTCCATCGATGAACGCGCGCGCGCCTTGCGCATCCGAGAGCACGCGCACGACACCGACGCCGTTGTTGGCGAGGGCCGCGATCTCCGCGCTGACCTTGGTCTGCTGGTTGGCGACGACGGTGATGGTCTGACGCCACGGCGGAGCCGGCGGCTTGCGCACCTCGATCACGTGCACACCTTCGACGACGTTCTGGATCACCGACGGCGTGTTGTCGGGATGCTTGTTGCCGTCGATCAAGATCTCCGCGTCCGGAACGTCCGCATTCACGATGACCGTGCCGTACTTGGCCTTCGCGATCTCCTTGAGCGACGGTGCGAGCGTCTGGATCTGATCCAGCTTTGCTTCGATCCACGACGAGTACGGCTCGAAGCCTTCCTTCTTGATCTCGAGGAGGTGGCGGCCCGGCGTGGTCGTGATGACGATCGGGATCACGCCTTGCGGCTGACCGTCGAGGATCACCTGCGCGCCGAACAGGTTCTTATCTGCGTCCGCGCGAACATCGATCTTTGGCGGCTCCTGCTTCTTCACGAGTGGCAGGAACAGCTCCTGAACCTTGCGGACCGCAGCTACTTTGAACACGCGCGTCGCCGGCTCGTAGCCCGGAGCCTCGACGATGATCGACAGGTCGCCCTTGGGCAGCTTGCCGGTCCATGGCGTGGCGCCGATCGCACCGCACGCTTTGTCACCGACATAGATCGCCGCGCCTTGCGGTGCGGAGTCGATCTTGACGCTGTACTTCGCGTTCTTGGTCGCGGGGCAGTTCTGAGCATCAGCGACGCGCGGCAGCGCCAGAAGCGCCAGCATGATCGCGAGTGGCCACGCAGCAATAGAACGAGCAAGCGTCATCGATTCACCCTCATGAAACGGACTAGAGGGCGAATCTAACACGCTCTATTGAACGAGTCGTGCAGCCAGCGCACCCAGCAATGCGAGGCCGGCGATGATGCGATAGATCGCAAACCCGATCAGATCGTGTGACCCGAGCCACTTGATCAGCCACGCGATGGCCGCATAGCCGCTGATCGCTGCGACACTGGTCCCGATCGCCAGCGCAGGAATCGCGTTCGATCCGAGCGAACGGAACGCTTCACGTGCCTCGAGGATGCCCGCCCCAGCGATCGCCGGGATCGAGAGCAGGAACGAGAAGCGCGCCGCATCGCTGCGCGCGAAGCCCAAGAGGAGCGCCATGCAGATCGTCGCCCCCGAGCGAGATACGCCAGGGACGAGCGCCATCGTTTGCGCGAGTCCGACGAGCATCGCGTCCGCGAGCGTGATCTCGGCAAGGGACCGCCACGAGTCGCGCCCGTTGGAGTAGCGATCGATGATCGCCATCACGATGCCGATCGAGATCAACGCGATCGCGACGACATAGAGGCTTCGCAGGTCGCCCTCGATGTGCTTCTTGAACATCAGACCGACGACGACGATCGGCACCGTTCCCGCAGCGAGCAGCCACGGCAGCTTTCCGTCGGGGCTGCCCGGCGCCTTGAACATGGCGCTCGGCAGCGCGACGAGATCCTTGGCGAAGTACGCGAGTACGGCGACCAGGGTGCCGAGCTGGATCACCGCCGTGTACGCCGCGCCTGGCTCGGGTTGCCCGAACAGTGCGGGCAGAATTCGCAGGTGCGCCGTCGACGAGACCGGAATGAACTCGGTCAGGCCTTGCATCAGGCCCATCAGCGCAGCGAACCACAGCGTCACGGTAGTAGGCACGCTAACATCGATCGAGCCGTGCGCCGAATCGTCGCCCTACTCGCCGTCCACTTCTTCATCGCCTGTTCGAGCGGAACGACGAGCTCGCCCAGCCCGGCCGGCCCGGTTGTCCCGACGACGATCGATGCGGCACCAGCGCCGGCCGTGCCGAGCCGCGAGGACTGTGAGGCGATGGTGATGCACGTCGTCGATCTCAGCGTCGCCGAGCAAGGCTTCGCCGCTGCACCGGGTGACCGCGAGAAGATCCGCGCGGCCCAGGAGCCGTACGTCGTCGAGTGTCAGTCAGCGACCGCCGAGGTCGTTGCGTGCGCGCTCGCGGCCAAGACCCTGGCCGAGGTGCAAGCGTGTCAGCCGCGCTCAGCCGGCGACGCGAAGTAGCTCCACCTCGAACAGCAGCGTGGCGCCGCCCGGGATGAGCCCGCCGCCGACGCCAGCGTCGCCATAGCCGAGGTGAGCGGGGATCAGGAGCGTCCGCTTTCCACCGGTCTGCATCGTGGCGACGCCTTCGTCCCATCCTTTAATGACGCGGCCCTTTCCGATCGGAAACTCGAACGGCTTTCCGCGATCGAGCGACGAGTCAAATTTCTTGCCCTTCGCGCCGTTCTCCCACAGCCAACCTGTGTAGTGCATCACACACGTTTGCCCCGTCGTCGGGCTGGGGCCGGTGCCGACGACGGTGTCTTCCCACTGCAAACCGCTGGGGTTCTGGTTCATGGCGGCATCCTACAACACCATGTACGATCGCCGCGCGACCGGGGGGACTCTCGGTAGCGCCGGAGATTTTGAATGTCGAAGCGTTGGCTTCTGCTGCTGGTTCTTGTTCTGTCGTTTTCAACTCGAGATGCACTTGCGGCGGTGAGTGCGACGTTCCCGACGATCACACCGCTCGTCGGTGACCCGGGCGGGCAATCGCAAAGCGCGATCGTCTCGGACACCACGCCCGGGAACATCGATGTGGTCCCCGACCCCGATGACAACGACTGCGAGCAGTTCACGATCGTGACCGATGCGACGGACCGCACGCCTCCCTTCAACATGGAGGTCCGGTACGTCGCGATCACGCGCGGTGAGGTTGTCTGCACGTTCCGAGCGTTCGATGCGGGCACGATGAATCCGCGCGGCAACTTCACGGTCACCGGCAACGGCGTCGGTCCACACCTGGGGCTTCCGGCCAGCGTGGAGATCGGTGACGTGCGTGTCCTCGGGAATGCCACGGGAACCGGCACGCTGACGATCACCAACGATGGCGATGCCAGCGGTGGAAACCTCGTCATCACGAGCGTCACGGAGATCGGAGGCTGCGACTTCAGCGTCGGCGCGGTCCCCTCGGCGCCGATCCCGCCGACGTTCTTCGCGAACATCCCGATCACGTTCAACCCCACCGCGCCCGGTGCTCGGTCGTGCGCGCTCACCGTCGTCACGAACGGAACGCCCGACGGCACTCGTACGATCAACGCCAACGGTCGCGGCACGCTCGCCGTGATCAACACGAACAATCCGACGTACTCGAGCGGAACGAACATCGTCGAGCAAGGTCAGAGCGCGACGACCAACATCAGCGTCAGCAACACGCAGGTGGCGAACAAGGGCACGCTGACCGTCACCGGGGCGACGATCGCCGCGGCGAGCGGGAGCCAATCGTCGTGGTTCTCGTTCACCTCGGGACTGGGCTGCACGGCGGGCCAGCAGATGTGCACGTTCAGTCCGGCGCTGCCGATCGTCAACACGCCGGCGAGCGTTCCGATTCGCTGCGCTCCGCCCGCCAACGCGATGGGATCGCAGCAGATCACGGTGACGTTCACGAGTGACACCGATGCGGGCGGCGACGCTACGGCGGACCTCACCTGCATCGCCGGTCGCGCGGACGCCGCGGTGACACCGCCGATGGCTGCGTTCGGCGATCAGCCCATCGGATCCACGTCGTCGACGACGTCGATCAACATCTCGAACCTGGGCAACGTCGCGCTGACGTACTCGCTGGCCGAGAGCGATCCGGACGGTCAGTTCAATGTCACGCTTCCGTGCACCTCGAGCTGCCCGGCGATCGCGGCGGGCGGCACGAGCGCGCAGGCGATCGTCGTCTCGTTCGCGCCGACCTCTCCCGGTCCCAAGACCGCGAACATCGTCCTCACGAGTAACGATCCGGACAACCCGACGATCATGATCCCGCTGTCCGGCTTCGGCGGTGCGCCTCATGCCACGGCGACGCTCAGCGGCGCGATGAACTTCGGCGCGATCGATGTCGGTTCCACCGGAATGGCGAAGACGGTCACGATCACCAACGACGGCAACCGCCCGCTGACGATCTCGAGCGCCGCTCTCACGGCAGCGAACGCGAGCTGGACGATCGAGGCCAACGGAACGGGACCGGTCGCCGTCGGTGCAACTCGCGTGTTCACGATCAACTGCGCGCCGCAGGTCCATGGTTCGCTGAATGCGACGTTCCGCGTCGCGAGCAACTCGCTGCCGGACAACGCCGTGATCGACACGGCTCTCACGTGCACCGGTAACCGTGGCCTCCTCACGCTGAATGACACGGACCACGACTTCGGTGGCGTCATCGTCGGCCAGACGCGCGATCAAGCATTCACGATCACCAACGGCGGCAACGTCGCGGTGACCAACGTGAACGTCGCGATCAGCGGTCCCGGTGTCGGCTACACGATCGTGAGCTCGCCGTTCCCCGTGGCGAACCTCCCCGCGGGCGGCACGATCAACTTCACCGTCCGCTTCATGCCCGCAGCCGGCAGTGATGGCGGCGAGAAGATCTTCGACTTCTCCGGCATGTGGGGCACCGGAAAGACCGCGACCTCGCGACTCACGGTAACCGGTGACGGTCTCGTCGAAGGCTACGACGCCACGCCCGCGAACCTGACGTTCACGCAGCGCTTCGACCAAGTCACGACCCAGGTGTTCTGCATCCAGAACACCGGTAACGCGACCGTCAACATCACGGGCATCACGACGACCCTCGCGAATGGGACGCAGACGGGCGAGATCAAGATCAACAAGCTCGTGCGCCGCGCGTGCGGTGCGTCGGGCGGCACGGACATCGCGTTCCCGCTCGCGGGCAACGTGCAGCTGACGGAGAACCAAGAGGTCGAGGCGGTCGTCCAGTTCGCGCCTGCGAACCGCGTGGCGATGATGGGCGCGACGTTCACCGTGATGTCGGATCTGCAGACCGGACCGCCGACGCGTCAGGTGACGGTGACCGCGACGTCGACGACAGCGATGATCACGATGAACCCCGGCATCCTCGTCGACTTCGGCCCCACGGATCTCGACGCGGGTCCGCAGACGCGCGATCTCGTGATCACGAACACGGGCGTCGCGAACCTCGACCTGACGAACTTCGCGCGCTCGTCGAACGGCCGCTTCGTCGCGACGCTGCCGACAAGTGCGCAACAGCTCGCGATGGGTGCGTCGGTGACCATCCCCATCACGTACACACCGAACACCGAGCGCCCCGCCGGCCAGGAGGACTCGTTCACGATCACGCACGGAGTCGCTGGCGTGTTCGGTGCACCGGCCTCGCAGACGATCACGATTCAAGGTCGCGGTGTGGATCGCCACATCGAGGTCGGCGCGGCGCCGACGTTCCCGCCGACGTTCAGGAACCCCGGCTCCATGGCGCCGGTTCGCACGGTCACGATCAGCAACACCGGTGACGCCACGCTCGACATCACGGCGGTGATGATCAGCAACGACGACGTGTGGCAGCTCCAGGGCTCCAGCGCCGTTCAGATTCCGGGACAGGGCAGCCACGACTTCATGGTGGCGTTCACGCCCAAGGTCGCCGGCACCGCACCGACCGGCACGATGGTGATCATGAACAACGACAACACCACGCCGGAGACGCCGATGGTGACGGTCGAGCTCGACGGCATGGGTCTCGATCGCAACGTCGCGCTGCTCGGCGAGCCGATCGATCTCGGTGTCACGGCGATCGGACTCTTGCGCACGCTCCCCGACGGTCTCGTCGTGGCGAGCATGGATCCGACGAACGGCTTCACGATTCGCGAGATCCAGATCGTCGACGACACGGCAGCGGCCTTCGAGATTCCGAACGCGCCAGCGAACAGTGCGATCGCCGCGTCGGCCACGATGTCGTTCGACGTCACCTTCACGCCGGAGACCGAGGGCGAGTTCACGGCCAAGGCGCTGCTGTTCCTCGACGAGGATCCCGAGCAGGCCGCCGAAGTGACGCTCAAGGGTCGCGCGGTGTTCGTGGAGATCGGTGGCGGTGGTGGTTGTGCGACGAGCAGCGGCGGTAGCGCCGGCATGGTGCTCGTCGTCGGCGCACTGATGCTCGCGCGCCGGCGTCGCCGCACGTGGGCGCTCGCGCCGGTGATCGCTGCGCTGTTCGTCCTCGCGCCTGCCGCTCACGCGCAGAGCGCGCAGACCTTCGACCTCGATCTGTCGCTGTTCGATCCGACACCATCGACGACGACCACGACGATGCAGGTGCAGTCCGCGGCCGTCGGCAAGGACGGCGAGTGGGTGCTGGGGGCGTTCATGTCGAACGCGACGAACCCACTCGTCATTCGCTACGACGGCACGGAGCACATGTCGATCTCGCGCCGCACCATGGTCGAGCTCGGTGGCGCATACGCGTTCCTCGATCGCTTCGAAGCGGGCCTCCGCATGCCGCTCTACAACCAGACCGGCGAGGGCACCGATGTCGGCGTCGCGTCGCCGAGCGGAACGGCGCGCGGCGATCTCGTCGCACACATCCGCGCGCAGCTGTTCGAGACGCCGGGCCCGACGGGGCTCGTCGGTGGCGTTGGCCTCGCGGTCACGTTCCCGACAGCGAGCGAAGCGCAGTACGCGGGCGTCGACAAGCCGTCGGCGCGCGCCCTCGCGCTGCTCACGTTCACGCCGCACAGCCGGCTCTCGCTCTCGGTCAACGCCGGTGGCGTGATCCGCGCGAAGTCAGAGCTGCAGAACATTCGCCAAGGCAGCGGTCTCGCGTTTGGCGGCGCTGCGTCGGTCAAAGCGATCGACGGGCTGTGGGTGTTCGGGGAGATCTACGGCGAGGTCCTTCCGTCGTCGGAAGTTCCGAGTGTGATGGCATCGGCGGGAGCGATGACGACGGCGGAGTGGCTCGCCGGCGTCACGTATCGTCCCGATCATCGCGTCAACATCGGCGTCGGCGCTGGCCGCGGTCTCGTCTCGGGCCTCGGCACGCCGGACTTCCGCGCGGTGCTCGCGGTGACGGTCACGCCGGCTCGCGAGCGCGAGGTGAAGCCGATCGAGCCGCCCAGGCCGCCCACCGTCGAGAAGGACTCGGACGGCGACGGGATCGTCGACTCGATGGATGCGTGCAAGGACGATCCGGAAGACATGGACGGCTTCGAGGACGGCGATGGCTGCCCCGACGTCGACAACGACAAGGACGGCTTCCTCGACTCGATGGACAAGTGCAAGGACGAGCCGGAGGACATGGATGGCTTCCAAGACGACGACGGCTGTCCTGACCTCGACAACGACGGCGACGGCATCCCCGATGCGCTCGACAAGTGCCCGCTCCTCGCCGAGGACAAGGACGGGTTCGCCGACGAGGACGGTTGCC
Source organism: Pseudomonadota bacterium (assembly GCA_023428295.1). Lineage (GTDB taxonomy): Bacteria > Myxococcota_A > Polyangia > Haliangiales > Haliangiaceae > JABFXX01. Next base: position 4,176 of record JAEYYV010000259.1, on the reverse strand, counting down.
CCGATCTGGACAACGACGGCGACGGCATCCCCGATGCGCTCGACAAGTGCCCGGATCAAGCGGAGACGATCAACGGCAACGCCGACGAGGATGGGTGCCCGGATCCGGGTGACTCCGCGATCGCGCTGACGCCGAGCGCCGTCGAGCTGCTCGAGTCGATCGAGTTCAAGGGTACCGAGCTGAAGCCGACCGCCGCGCGCGTGCTCGGTCAAGTCGCGGCGACGCTCAAGGCGCACCCGGAGATCCTGCGCATCAAGATCACGGTGCACGTGAACGCCGAGGGCAAGGAAGCGAAGGAGAAGTCGGTCACCGAGGAGCGCGCGATCGCGATCCGCGAGTGGCTGATCAAAGCCGGCATCGCGGCGGACCGCGTCTCGGGCTCTGGCATGGGCGGCACGAAGCCCTTGCTCAAGGGCAAGAGGTCGCCGGTCAACGAGCGCGTCGAGATCATCATCCTGGAGCGGAAGTAGCTCGCGCGAGCGCCACGCCGATCACGGTGTGCGCGCCCGCATCGCGCAACGCCGTCGCTGCCGCGGCGAGCGTCGCACCGGTCGTCACGACGTCGTCGACGAGGACGATCGCGCGATCCGCGACGCGCTCCGGCCGCTGCACCGCGAACGCACCGACGAGGTTCTCGCGACGCTCCGCTGCGGTGAGCGTGCTTTGCGCGGGCGCGGCACGCACGCGCCGGAGCAGCGGCTCGGGCGGTGGAAGCTGCGCCGCATCGCACGCGTGAAGCGCGAGGAGCCAGGTGTGATCGTAGCCGCGCGAGAACCGACGCCTCGCGTGCATCGGCACGGGCACGACGATCGCTGCGTTCGACTGCGCGACAGCGGCGACGAGCGGAGCCCACAGCGGCGCCACGTCGCGCGCGACGTGACCGCGCTGCGCGTTCTTGAGTCGACGGATCGCGAGCGCGAGCTGACCGCCGAACCGCCACGGCGTCACGATCTGATCGAGCGGCAGCGGCCGCGCGCGACATCGGGGGCAGAGCTCTGCCGCGTTCCCCGTAGGCTCCGCGCAAGCGGGACACGCAGGCCCGAGCTCGACGAGCGTTCCGGCGCACGCTTCACACAGGGAGATGGAGGGTTCCGCGCACGCCGGGCACTGCGGGGTAAACAGCCAATCGAGCCATGACATGGGGCGCGCTTCGGCCGCGGCACGGCCAGAGTTGCGTGCTATGTGGTGCCCGAGTGATCGACCGCAGCTACGTGTACGAGCCGGGCTTCATCGATGAAGCGGCCGCGGCAGAGCTGGACGCCTGGCTGCACACGCTGAGGCCTCTCTGGGAGATGAGGTACTCGACGAAGCGGAAGCTCCCCTCGGGAAAGCAGCAGCGCCCCCTGCTCCGCCCCGTCTACTGGCTCGGAAACTGGCAGTTCGCGTGTCTCGGCTACTACGAGCCGCCGCAGCGAACGCGCGATGTCGCGGTCGCCGCGGAGCCGTTGCCGCCCGTGCTCGCGCGCTTGGTGGCGATGATCGAGAAGCGCGTGCGCAATGGGTTTGTGCCGCAACAGGTGCCGAAGAAGTGGCACCTCAACACGTGTCTCGTGAACTTCTACGGGGACCGCTTGGAGCAAGGGAAGGCGATCGATGTCGCGCGCGTAGGCGAGCATCGCGACTTCGAGCCGGGCCCGGTCGCGTCGCTGTCCCTCGGCGAGCGCGCGCGCTTTCAGTTCGTGCGTCGCGGTGGCGACCCGAGCGCGCCGCCGGTTCGCACGCAGTGGCTCGAGGATCGCTCGCTGCAGATCTTCGGCGGGCCGCGCTGGAAGGACGATCTGCTGCACCGCGTGCAGCGTGTCGACGACAAGCAGAAGCTCGATCTGCCGCCGAAGATCGAGGGCTTCCGCACGCGCCGCGTGAACTTCACGTTCCGCTACGTGCCCGACGAGCACGTCGTGCCGTTCGCGCGGCTTCCTCGCGTCGTCCGCGACGACGTTCGCGAGTACGTCACGACGCTCGCGCAGAGCTCCTCGTTCTGGGCAAACGCGCTCGCTAGCGAAGCGAGAACAGCGGCGGCGCGGTAGCCATCACCGGCGGAGGAACGCGCAGCAGCGCCGCTACCGTGGGCGCGACTTGCAGGAACGACGCGCGATCGATCGTCTGCGGCGCGAGGCCCGGAGCGCGCACGATCACGGGGACCTCGCGATTCTCGGCGCTCGGTGCATCGTGATGCGTTCCCGTCGTGTACTCGGTGAGGATCGAGCCGCGCTCGGTGACGAGATAGAGATCGCCGGACGCACTCGGCGCGAGGCCCCAGCACACGGCGCGCTCCATGCCCGCGCGCGCGTCGCAGTTGCCGATCGCATCCGCGACGCGATAGACGCTGTCGATGCCGGGCACCTTCGCGATCGCGGCCACCGCAGCATCGAGCACGCGGGCGCGCGTCGTGGGGTCGCCGGCGGCGCTCGAGAAGTAGAGCTGGTTCGACGAGATCTTCGCGACCCACGCGCCCTCGCCGAGGAGCGGAACGAGCGCATCGTTGACCGCCGTGACGATCGATCCCGTCGGGGTGCGGCGCGCGCCGGCGATCGGCGATCGCTCGACGAGCGGAGTCGCCCCGTGATCGCTCGTCATCACGAGCGCCCACCCGTCGGGACCGACGCGGCGGTCGAACGCGGCGAACAGCTCGCCGAGCGCGCGATCGAGGCGCAGCGTCAGATCGAGCGACTCCCACGAGTCGGGGCCAAACGCGTGCCCCGCGTAGTCATGCGCGTTGAGTCCGATCGCGAGTAAGTCGGGCGCGGCGTCGTCGCCGAGTGACATCGCGGTCATCGCCGCATACACCGCGTCGAGCACGATCTCGTCGCCGAACGGCGTGTGCACGATCGCGTCGGCATCGTTGATCGGATGAGGAAACGCGGTGCCGAGGCCGTGCATGTCGCCTTCCCCCGGTCCGTCGTCGGGGATGCGCGTGAACCTCGCGAGGAGCGAGGCATCGAGCGGCTCCCACGTCGTACCGACGAAGCGCGACGTGGGCTTCTGCTTCGCGAGCTCCACGAGCCACGCGGGCAACTCGCTCGCATACGCACGGCTCGTGGTCATGCCGCCCGCGCTCGCCTCGTACCAGACGGCGAGGTCAGGCTTCCGTCCCGCGACGAACACCGCGGCCCGCGACTTCAGCGCGATCGCGACCGACGTGCTCTCGGGCCGTGCCGCACGCAGCGCATCTGCCAGTCCATCGACGCGCAAGGCGATCGGCGAGGCCGTGTCGTCGATCAAGAGCGGCGGCGCGACGCCTGGCGTCTCGATCGGATCCGTCACCACGCGAAACGACGACGCCGAAGGATCATCCTCGGCGCTGCGGTCCTTGCCCTCGTCGCGCCGATACCAGCGGTTGCCTATGATCCCGTGGACCGACGGCGTCGTCCCCGTACCGATGGTCGCGTGACCGGGCGCGGTGAACGAGTTCGCGTACGGCAGCTCGGCGCTGCGCACGTAACCACCCTCGCGTAACAGCCGCGCGAACCCGCCGGTGAACAGCGAGCGATCACGCTCGAACGCCCATGTCGGCAGCTGATCGATGACGAGCAGCACCACCAACTTCGGACCAGTCGAAGGGGCAGGCACGGCTTTGGGGCCGCAGCTCGTGTGCGCGAGCAACGCGAGGGCAACGAGGATCGCGCGGTGCACGCACCGCACATCCTACACGTACCGGAGTATGTTCGTCGCATGTCGCTCTCCGACCGGATCGTGCCGCTGTGTGACCTGCTCCTCGGTGCCGCGTACGCGGACAAGCAGTTCAAGGACCGCGAGCGCGAGGAGGTCACGGGAATGATCTCGGACCTCGCCGGTTCGATGACGCCCGAGCTGACCGAGCAGATCGACGCGTTCGATCCCGCGAAGTTCGATCTCGCGACGACCGCCGCCGCCTTCGGGGGCGACAGCGAGGACGAGAAGCGCCGCCTCCTGTTCCTCGTCGCCGCGATCAACGACGCGGACGAGGAGCACGACTTCGCGGAGGACGAGTACCTTCGTTCGCTCGCGCAGGCGCTCGCGCTTCCGAGCAGCGCCCTCGAGGGGCTCATCATCGACGTCGAGGTCGAGGAGCTCAAAGAGACATTCGAGAAGATCCGCAAGGGACCGCCGCCGCCGCCCGTGCCGAAACAGAAGGACGGGTCCGTCGATATCGACATGGACTAACCCCAGAGCTCGGTTGTGTCGATCCGACCAACC
>JAEYYV010000222.1 GCA_023428295.1 Pseudomonadota bacterium | reverse complement strand
GTACGCGCCAGCTTGCCGGCGACAAACGCGTCCTGCCCGCCCGCGGCCGCGAGCGCTTTCTCGTACTCGATCACCGCCGCCTCCAGCATCCCGCGAGCGCGCAGCATGCCACCGAGACGCGCGTGCTTGCGAGCCTTCAGTGCGACTTGCTCGAGGCCGACGTTCTCGGAGTCCACGCCACCCTTGTCGAACTTGATCGGCTTGCGGAGCCGCTGTGACGGCTGCTCCGCTCGGCGCGGGGCCCCGGCATCCGTGGCTTTGTCCGCGACCTTCAGGTACGCGTGCCACTCCTTCTCGACGGCACCCCAGGTCATCGCGAGCGCCTCCGCCACCGCTCGACGGGCGCTCTTGCCATCGCGCTGTGCGACGAGCGCCGCCTGGATCCCCGAGAAACCGATCTTCTTCTGCATCCAACCGACCAGCGTATAGACCTCGGCGTACGCGAGCGCGGCGGCCTCTTGGCTCGGCAGCTTCGCCATCGATGGATGCATCTCGTCGAAGCTGATCAAGCGTCCCTTCTTGAGCGCCGCTGCGAGCAGCGCCTGCTCGCTCGCGCTCAGCTGCACCTCGGGCGGCCGGCGCCACCGCGTCTGCTCGAACCGAGCGATGCCCTCCTGCAGCCACACCGGCACCGTGTCGTGCGACAGCCGCGACACGAGGAGGTGCGTGTACTCGTGCGCCAGCGTGTCCATCCACGGATAGCCAAAGATCGTCGCGCGCGGCGACACGACCATCAGCTTGTTGTACTTCGACAGCGCGATCGTCCCCGTCGTCTCGATCTCGCTCTCCGTCAGCGGCGACAGCTTCGCGAGGTCCGCGGGCGCCCCGAGTAGCTCGACGCGGATCGGATCGGCGGGCCGGAGCCCGAGGTCATCCCCGATCGTCTCCCACGCGCTATCGAGCACCTCGCCCGCTAGCTCGGCGATCGTGGCGTCCGGCCCCGGCGCGTAGCGAATGAGGAAGTGCCCCTTGGGGGACTTCTGCTCGACGAAGAGCTCGGTGACAGCGAGCGTGCTCGTCGCGAGCTTGCGCGTCGAGCCGACGAGCCCGTCGACGGCGTCGTTGGGCAGCTTGTCGAGCAGATCGATCGCGCGCTGGTAGTCGCCCGTCTGGAACGCGAGCTCCGCGCGCAGCCACTTCACTTCCGGTGTATCGCTCGCGCGCTTCTCGAGATCCGCGAGGAGGGTGCGCGCGTCGTCGAGGCGCGAGGCCTGAAGGTAGCGCGCGGCCTTGATGACGTCGCCGGTGACGGTGCGATCGCGGCGCGCCTCGGCGGGCGCGACACCGAGTGCGACCAGGACGCCAAACATCGCGAGCCACCGAAACGCCGTCGGGGGTCGCCGCCACGACGCCGTCGGGGTTCGCCACCAAGACGCCGTCAGGGTTCGCCACCACGCGCGGATCACTTCGCCAGCTCCTCGAAGTAGCGCTTCGTCATCTCCTGAAACCCATCCGCGGCCTTCCGCTTCTGGCCCTCCAGCAGCTCCTCGCGATAGCGCTGCGGCGCCTTGAACTCCTCGGCACCCGGGATGCGCACCGGCTCCTCGCCGACGGTGCCTTCCTGCGCCTGACGTGCGGCGCTGCGCGCGCGGTCGCGCGCTTTGGCGAGTGCGTCGGCGGCGGCGCGCGTGGCTTCGCGTGCGCCCGAGGGGTCCTTTGCCTTCATGCGATCGTCGGCGGTTCCCATCTGCTCGATCGCGCCGCCGAGCTTCTTGCCGAGCTCTTGGCCCGTGTCGCCAGGCAACTCCGCGCCGAGTTGCTTCGTACGCTCTTGCAGCTTCTGCGCGCGGCCCTTGTTCATCGCCTCCCGGCGGCGCAGCCGCTCGAGCGCGCGGAGGTCGTCGGCGGACATGATCTGGTCGGGGCGCGGTGAGAGATCCTGCAGCTCTTTGATCAGCTCTTTGGCGATCGGTTGGGTGCGCTCGATGTCCTCGAGCGCGTCTTGCGTGGCATCGGCCCACTTGGACTTCGGATCATCGTTGAGCGCGGCTTCGAGCTCGCCCGCGATCGTCTCGAGCGACGTCTTGGCTTGGCGCGCCATGCCGAGCGCTTCGGCGAGATCGCCGTCGGCGACCATGTGCTCGACGTCGCCGATGCGGCGCTCGACGATATCGAGCTCCTCCTTGGCGAACGGCGTCAGGCCCGCGCTGTTGATCTCCGCGAGGCGCTTGCGCAGCTTGTCGACGAGCGCGCCGACCTTCTTGCTCGCTTCGCGGCGATGATCTTTGGCGACCTCGTCGGCCTTCTCCGCGTACGACTCGAAGATGCGATTCGCCTCGGCGGCGATGTCGTCTTGATCCTTGGCTACATCGGCGAGCTCGTTCATGACCTCGTCGAGCTTCTTCTGCTCGTCGGAGAACTTGTCGCCGCGCAGTCCGGCGAGCGAGCCTTCGAGCGAGCTCGCTGCGCGATCGTGTTGTTGCCGGCACTGCTCGAGCTTGGCCTTTGCCGCCGCGACTTGGTTCGAGCGCACGAGCGTCCGCACTTCCTCGAGGCACGACTGGCCTTGCTTCGCTTGGACGGCGTCGCGGTTCACGTATTGATCGAGGACGTCCTCGGCCATGCCGCGACGGTTCTTGTCGAGCTCCGAGTACGCCCGCTCGAGCGCCTTCATCTCGCGCTCGATCTCGTCGAGGAGGCGCGGGTCTTTGGTCTTCTCGTACTGCGCCATCAGGTCGGCGAGGCGCTTCTGGTGCGCGCTGATCTCGTCGGAGATATCGAGTAGGCCTTCCATGCGCTCGCGATCGAGCCAGTCCGCGAGCGAGATCGTGTCGTCCTCGAGCTCGGCGATCATGCGCGGATCGAGGACAGCGAACCGCGTCGGCAGGAGCTTCTGCCCCGGCTTGGTCGGCAGCAGCCGGTGCTCGCTCGCGGAGAGCTTGTCCAGCCGCTCGCGCATGGCGACGAGTGTCTTGCGCAACGCATCCGACGCGTGCGGGTCTTTCTCGAACGCTGCGCTCACGCTGCCGAGCTCGACGATCGCTTCGCGCAGCTCGCGCGCCACGTGCTCGCGTGCGAGCGAGGCATCCGATGCGCCGGTCTTGGCGTGCGCGTCCTCCGGCGGCAGCACCAAGCGCGTGCCGAGGTTCTTCAGGATCTTCTCGGCGACCTCTTGATGGCGATTGAGCGTCTCCTCGTGGCGCTCGCGCGGCGACACGACGCGCAGCCGCAGCTCGCGCGACTTGCCGATGTTGGGGCCGCCGATGTTGTCGTTGTCCTTCGCTTCCATCCAGTAGCGAACCTCGCCACCGCTCGGCACTTGGATCTCGCCGATGTCCCACAGCACCTTGCCCTGCACGCGTCCGCCGGGCGCTGCCTCGAGCTGGATCGCCTTGCGCCCCTTGTCCTTGCCCGCTTCCCACACGAGCTCCGCGCTCACCACGCCGAAATCGTCCTCGATCACGTAGGCGAGCTCGACGCGGCGCAGGTTCGTCACGTCGAGCTCGTCCGCAGGCGCCATGAGCTGCACGGCGGGCGCTTGATCGGGCTCTGCTTCGATCGCGCGCGGCGTGGTCTCGATGAAACGCGTACCCTGTGGCGAGCGCACCGCGAAGCGATACGTGGTGCTCTTCTCGATCGTCAGCTCGATGGTGACGCGATCGCCGACGAGCTTTGCCTCGAGCGTCCGGTCCTTCTCGGGCACGAGCTTCTCGGGATCGTCTACGACGACGTCGACCTCGCTCGCGGGGACGAGCACGCGCGCTGCGAGCGCGACCTTGGTCCCCGGCAAGCCGCGCACGTCTCCCGACGACGACGGCAGCTGCAATGGCGCTCGTCGCGAGTAGGCGGGGAACGTCAGCGTCGCCTCGAGATCGCCGACGAGCGGCACCTCCGACAGCGATCCATCGAATGACGAATCCGGCGCGAACAAGAGCTGGCTCCATCCGCTCCCGATCACGCCGGGCATCAGCGCGAGCGCGAGTCCATTCAGCACCACCGCGACGGCGAGCCAGCGCTTCGCGCGCGGCAGCTCTTCGCCCGGCACCAGCGACTGCGGCTCGATCGTCTTGCACTTCTCGCGCGTGGAATCGACGAGCGCATCGACGAGCGCCGCCGACGGCGCGCCGACGCGCGGCCCTGCCGCCGACAGCTCCACCGACGAGAGCAGATCGCTCGCGACGTCTTTCTTGCGCGTGCCGACCCAGCGCGCGAGCTCTCGATCCGCAGCGTACCGGCGGCGCGGCGCGATGAAGCCGATGACGATCGCGAACGCGAGGATTCCCATCGCGACGAGCCCGCCGATGCCGAGCACCGTCAGCGCACTCGCGCGACTTTGGCCAAGCAGCTGACCGAGCAGCGGTACGACGAGCGCGACGCCGCCGATCCCGGCGAGCGCGAACAGCACGGCGCGCCGCGCCTCGTGTCGATAAACGACATGACGGACACGATCCAGAAACCCTGGAATCCCATCCCTGTGCACAGTGCTGGCTTTGCCGATCGCGACCACGATGAAGCGCTTCGCCCCGACGCTGGGCGTCCGCGCAGCATAGCGCTACCCAGGTCCCCCGACACGCCGCCAAGTACATGAGCTATAACCGGATGCGCGGTGCCCAAGGTGAATAACGCCGGTCAGCGTGCGTCCACCCGGACGCATGCCAATGACCTGGACGACCACGATCTGGTCGATGCCGCCCGTCGCGGGGATCGCGACGCGTTCCGGACGCTGTTCGACCGGTACCATCGGCGCGCATACGCCCTGGCCTTTGGCGTGGTCCGGCATCAGGACGACGCCCTCGATGTCGTCCAAGACGCCTTCATCAAAGCCCACAAATACCTAGACAAATTCGAAGGCAACTCGTCTTTCTACACGTGGCTCTACCGGATCGTCATGATCCTCGCCATCGACCACCTCCGCAAGCATCGCCGGGTCAAGCCTGTCGAGCTCGACGAGTCCAAGCTCGACGAGGGCGGTGGTGACGAGGCGCTGTTGCCCCGAATCCTGGGGGCCAACCCCGGCCGAGCGCTGATGGACAAGCAGATCCGCGCGCGCATCGACCAGGCGCTGTCGGAGCTGTCGGACAACCACCGGGCGGTCTTGGTCATGCGGGAGCTCGAGGGGTTGTCCTACGAAGAGATGGCGAGCGCCATGGGGTGCAGCAAAGGGACGATCATGTCCCGCCTGTTCCACGCTCGCCGGAACATGCAGAAGCGGTTGCTCGATCTGATCGAGAACCCCTCGCCGGAGCTGATCAAGGATCTCACCGGTAAGGACTCACTCGACGAGGAAGCGTCGTGAGCGCAGGCAAAGACGACATCGATCTGATGCAGCACGCCGACGGCGAGCTCGACGCGCGATCCGTCGCGAGCGTCGAGAAGCGCCTCGCGAGCGATCCCGACGCGCGCACCAAGGCCGAGGCGCTCTCGGAAGTGAGCGAGCTCGTGCGCGGGCACGTCGAGCTCGCGGTCGACGATGTTCCCGAGGCGCGCTTCGATCGAATGTGGCTCGCCATCGACCAAGCGACGTCGCCGAAACGCAAGGTGGAGCGTGCACGCTCCCGTGCCGAATCGCGCGCGGATCGCGGCACGGGGGTCTGGGCAACCTTCGCCGGCTGGTTCGATCGATATCGCGGCCACGTGATCACCGGTGCGATCAGCGCGGGCGCCGTGGCCACCCTCGCACTCGTGTTGCGCTCGGGCGGCGACGAAGCGCACGCACCTCGCGGCAACGCGATCGACGTGCAGCCCGCCGCGCTTCGTGCGGTCCCGGAGATCGAAACACTCGACACGCCAGATGGTGAGGGCACGGTGCTGAACATCGAAGATGAAGATGGTCACACCACGGTGATCTGGATCTCGACAGCAGATACTGTGGAGGGCATATGAGTCGTCGCCTCATGATCGCCGCGCTGATCGCAACGACGGCCAGCGTCGCGAGTGCTCAGCCTTCGCAGAAGCCTCAGCCAGCGCAACAGCCTCCGGCCAAGGAGGCGATCACGGTGACGTGCGACTTCATCGAGATCACGGCGACGAGCGAGAAGGAAGCGTCGGTCGATCCGGCGCTCGACGGCCTCAAGAAGAAGCTCAAGAAGCCGCCGTTCTCGTCGTGGAACGTGTTCAAGCTCCAGCATCGCGAGAGCCGGACGTTGGCGCAGAAGAAGGCCGAGACCATCAAGCTCAAGCTGGGTCAGGCAGAGGCCAAGCTGCTCGGCACCGCGAACAAGTCGCAGCTGCGTCTGTCGATCTCGCTCGACGTGAACGGCAAGAACATCGTCAACACCACCGCCACCGTCGAGGCAGCGGACTACCTCGTCTACGGTCATGCACTTCCCGATAACGCGGGACACCTGCTCGCGCTAACGTGCAAGTGATGCGTCACATCGCTATTGCCGCCGCGCTCGCGAGCTCTGTGGTTTCGGTCGGGCTCGTCGGCGACAGCCACGCCGATCAGCTCGCTCCTCGCCAAGCACAAGAGCTGTCCGCCGCGGACACCGAAAAGATCGTGAGCTTCTTCGGCAAGCTCGTGCCGCTCATGATCGCCAACAAGGACGACTGTCCCAAGATGGCCAAGGCGATCGACGGGCTGGTCACGCAGAACGCGGCGATGTTGCGCGTGGTGATGAAGCAGCTCGCGGCGGGCAAGTCGTTGCCGGCGAGCGCCGAGCAGAAGCTCACCGACATGATGTCCAAGGACGCACAGGGCCTCATGACCTGCGTCTCCGATCCAGGCGTCGCGAACGCGATGAAGCGGATCGAGAATCCGGACTTCAAGCCTCCTCCGCCGCCCGCGAGCTATCCCGAGGTGAAGCCGCCGGTCGCCGCGGATCTCGAGACGTACGCGAAGGGCATCGCCGGCAAGGGCGATCTGATCGCGACGATCAAGACCAACGCCGGCACGGTGCGCTGCAAGCTGTTCGCGGACACGGCGCCGATGACCGTCGCGAACTTCGTCGGCCTCGCGACCGGCAAGAAGCCGTGGATCGATCCGAAGACGCAGAAGCTGATGAAGAACAAGCCGTACTACGACGGCCTCATCTTCCATCGCGTGATCCCTGCGTTCATGATCCAAGGTGGCGATCCCACGGGCACCGGAACGAGCGGGCCGGGCTACCAGTTCGGCGACGAGACAAGCGCGAACGACCAGATGGCGGAGGGCACGCTCGCCATGGCCAACGCGGGTCCCTCGACGAACGGCAGCCAGTTCTTCATCACCGAGACCGCGCCGGCGCACCTGAACGGCAAGCACACGATCTTTGGAACGTGCGCGCCGCTCGACGTCGTGAAGAAGATCGCGCGCGTGAAGGCCACCAACGACAAGCCGGACGCCGCGGTGAAGATGAAGGTCACCATCTCCCGCGGCACCCTATAGGTCGCGATCACCGGCGCAGTCGCGCGGCTCGTCGAGAGTCCAAGGATCTCGCAGGCTTCGCCGACGAACAATCCGGGCGACCGAGTTGTTATATACGGCCTCCACATGTTGTCTCCGTCGGGTACCAAGTCCGGCCGCGGTCGTCGCCGCTGGATCATTGCCGGCGGCGTCGTCGCGGGGCTCGGCGTGCTCGCGCTCGTCCTGCTGTTCGTCGTCTATCCGCGCGTCGGCGCGAAGATGATCCGCGAGAAGGTCGGCGCGAAGCTCGCGGAGAAGCTCGGTCGCGACGTGCGCATGGGGCGCATCGACGTGACGTTCGGCCACGCGGTGCTGCGCGATCTCGAGATTCGCGGCACGCACGATGGAGACACGCCCCTGATTCACATCGACCGCGTCGATGTCGACTTCGACACGCTGCGCTCGTTCGTCGGATCGGTGGAGCTCGGCGAGGCGAAGCTCGACGGCGTCGTGGTCACCGTTCGTCGCGATAGCTCGGGCGTCGACAACGTGCGCGACGTTCTGGATCGCTTGCGCGGCGGACGCAGCGTCAAGGCCGGTGGCGGCCAAGGCTCGCTGCGCCCGACCAGGGTCACCGTCGATCGCATCAAGGTGCTGGCTGACGACGCGATGACCGGAGCGACGGGCCTCGTCGGCACCGGCCGTGCGACGTGGGCGCCCGGCGAGCTCGTCGCGATCCTCGAGGACGTCAGCGCCACCACGGTGAACGCACCGAAAGCGTCGGCGCAGAAGATCGAGATCACGAAGAAGAGCGGTCAGCCGCCGACGATCCTCGTCACGGGCGGCGAGCTCGCCGTGTATCCCAAGCTCGCGCTGTCGGGTATCGACGGCACGATCATGTCGAACCCGACGAAGCCGGGGCAGTACACGCTCGATCTCTCGGGTGGGTACGGCGGCGTTCCCGGCAAGCTGTGGACCGCGAAAGGCGGCGTCGATCCGACTCGACGGACGGGCACCGTGGATCTCGTCGCTGCGAAGTTCCAGCTCGATCGCCTCGCCCCGCTCCTCGCCGAGTCGCCGATCGTCGATTACGCGAACACGTCGGTCGACACGAAGGTCACGCTGTCGCTCGCGCAGAACGTCATCTCGTTCGGCGGTGATTTCTCGCTGCGCGGCCTCAACGTCGGTCACCCGCTGATCGCGGACAAGGAGGTTCACGATCTGGATCTCGCCGGACAGATCGCCGGCACGTTCACGCTCGCGACCCGCACGCTCGCGCTCACGCGCGGCGAGTTCCAATCGCGCGGCGTTCCGTTCTCGGTCACCGGTCACGCTCGGCAGTTCACGCGCGCCGAGATCGCTCGCCTGCTCGAGACGCCGGTGGACCCGAAGCAGATCGATCCCAAGTCGGGCCAGCCGGTGAAGCGCATGGGGCCGGCGCGCCTCGCGCAGCTCGACATTCGCCTCGTGATTCCGCCGATCGATTGCCAGCGCATGCTGACCTCGATCCCGCCGGAGATGGTGCCGTACATGCAGGGCTACAAGCTGCGCGGCGTGTTCGACACGGACATTCACGTCGGCATCGATTGGGCGGATCTCGACGCGACCAAGCTCGAGGGTGGGGTCGGCATCCGGCGCTGCCGCGTCGTCGACGAGCCGGCGGATTCGCCGAAGCGCCTCGAGAGACCGTTCGAGCACTACGTGGAGGTGGAAGAAGGAAGCTGGAGGTCGTTCCTCGTCGGTCCGGACAACCCGGACTTCGTGCCGATCGCCGACATCTCGCCGTACTTGATCCAATCGATCCAGACCACGGAGGACGCGGGCTTCTACAAACACAAGGGCTTCATCGTCAGCGAGTTCCGCAGCGCCCTTGTCTCGAACCTGAAGGCGGGACGCTTCCGTCACGGCGCGTCTTCGATCACGATGCAGTTCGTCAAGAACGTGCTGCTCTATCGCGACAAGACGCTGCTTCGAAAGTTCCAGGAGCTGTTCCTGACGTGGCACGTCGAGAACACGCTCGAGAAGGATCGCATCCTCGAGATCTACTTCAACGTCATCGAGTACGGCCCGGGCCTCTACGGCATCGGCCCCGCGTCGTGGCACTACTTCTCGAAGCCCGCGAAGGAGCTCAACGCGCGCGAGGCGGCGTTCTTCTCGTCGATCCTTCCGTCGCCCAAGGAGCGCTACAAGCAGTACTGCCAGAACACGCTGACGAAGTGGTCGATGGCCAAGATCGACCGCATCCTCGCGCTCATGAAGACGCGCAAGCGAATCACCGAGGAGGAGTACAGCCAGGCGATGGCGACGCCGCTCCTCTTTGCAAAGGACGACAGCGAGACCGAGAAGGAGTGCATGGATCGCGTGAAGAAGGCGATCAAGAACGCGCGTCCGACCAACCCGCTCGCGCCGCGGAAACCCGACGACAAGAAGAAGAAGAAGGACGCGCCCAAGGATCGCCGCGACGCCGAGGCCAAGTCGCACAAGGACAAGACGTAGCTGCGACAATCCGCGCGCGCTCGGCCACCGTCGAGCGTGCTATACGCGGCTCGTGCGCACGCTCTGCATCGCGATCCTCCTCGCCATCGGCGTGTCGGTGGCGTCGCCCGCGATCGCGCACGCACAAGGTGCTGGCTATCGGATCCAGGCGGAGGAAGAGCAGGGCGGCCGCTCGGGCTTCTGGACCAACCGCGCGCCTGCCAAGGGCGGCGCGTATCGCTGGCGCCTGCTCGGCATCGGCGTGGGCCTCCTGGCGGTGACCGGCGCCGGCATGCTGCTCTTGATCCGCAAGGCCAAGAGCGATCGCGACAAGAGCGCGAGCGACAAGAGCGCGAGCGACAAGAGCGCCATCGCGACGCCGCGAGATCAGTAGGAGCCTTCGCGCTTCGCGCACCGCTCGTCGCGCGCCTTGTCGTACTCGCACGCGTCGAAGCTCTCGCCTTTGATCGCCTGGAACACTTGGCCGTGCCTCCGCTCGTCGGGATCGCGTCGCGTCAGGAACTTCGTCGGCAGTAGCGTCACCGCATCATCGTTCATGAGCTCGTGAGCTCGAGCGGCTTGTCTGCGCACGACGTGCAACGAATGGGGGCGGGCCCCATGTCCTGCGCCATACCGCGTGCTTCTCCACAGAGCGGCATCATCCACTCGGAGGTCGTGGCGCCGACTCGCTCCTGTGCCCCGGCGCCTCGAGGTTCGGGCGATGCGACACGTGACCATGGAAAGCGCCGGACCACAGTCGCGTGGCGAGAACGCAAGCTCGTCGGCGTGCTGATGACCCGCCGCCACGATCGCT
>JAEYYV010000151.1 GCA_023428295.1 Pseudomonadota bacterium | reverse complement strand
AGCTTGATGATGCCGAAGCCGATGAGGCCCAACACGGCGAGGACCACGAGGGAGAGGACGAGCTTGCGGCCCTTGGCGATCGCGAGATCCTCGAGCGCGTCGGCGGCGGCGTGTGCCTCTTGGCTGCGCAGCTTGGCCCACTGCACGTCGGGCATTGCCTTGCGCAACGCATTCAGCGCGGCGCGCGCGTCGGCGAGCCCGCTGCGATTGGCCTCGCCTTGCTTCGCGCCAAGGGAGCCCGCGACATCGAGCGCGCTGCTCACGACAACACCCGTCACGCCGCCGAAGAGGTACGCGATGGTGCTCGCCATCTCGGTGGCGTTGCTGCGCTCGCGCAGATTGACGTCCACGCCGAGCATCGACGCGGGTTGGCGGGCGCGGAGCTCGTCGTAGTCGGGCATGTCGACGCCGCGGTCGCGGAGCGTGGCGCGTGCGCGATCCATCGCGGACCACAGCTCGGGATAGAGGGCTTGCGCTTGGCCGATGGCCTCGGTCGCGTCACCCGCCATCATCGACTGCAGCTCGGGCAACAGCGCTTTGAACTGGTCGAAGATGGTCTCGGCGGTGAGGACAGCGTCGACGGCCGGATCGCGCAAGGTCATGCACATGGAAGTAACACGAGCGCCTACCGGGCGCCGCGCGAAGATCGTCCCGGCCGCTGGCCGGAGCTCTCGGCGAGCTGCCGCTAGAGGATGATCGGGTTGCAGTAGCTGTCGAGCACGACGTTGTTGATCGTCGTCGACAAGTTGATCGCGCCCGACCGCACCTGATCGAGATCGAAGTTGCCGCCGTCGGTCTGCATCGGGATCGGTGGCGTGGTGCCGTACGGCGTGGACCAGCCGTCGGTGATGTCGGTCCACGGCAAGCGGCGCCCCGTGCCGCAGCGATCGAGGAGGCCGGGCTGCGTGATGCGCGAGAACGAGAACACCCGGATCTTCTCGTCGCGCAGCGCCGTGATGGTCTCGCCGAGGTTGCGCATCGCGGGATAGTCGCCCTCGCGCGGATAGTCGGTCTTGTTGGTGAGGCCGTCGTTGTCGCGATCGCCGTAGTTGTCGGGCGTCTCGAGGAACGTGTCGTCGGTGGCGACGATCACCACGCGCGTCGCGTTGGGCCGCCACGGGAAGTCCTTGGCCGCCGCGTACAGCGCGTCGAGCGAGTTCTCCTCGCAGATCGGGTTCTGCGTGGTCGGTCCCGACGGACCATCGCCCGGGTTGCGATTGTTGTTCGTGTACACGGTGCGGTAGTGGCTGAAGCGCGTCTGTAGCGTCGACGCGTCGGTGTGTACCTTGCCGCCCTCGAGAGGGCCCGTGTTGTCGAGGAAGTGATTGTCCTGGAACACGATGAGCCCGAAGTGCGCGTTGGCCGCGAGCGTGTTGCTCGCCGTCACGACCTGCGCGATCTGCTGCTCGAGCTGTTGCAGCACGAAGCCCATCGAGCTCGAGGTATCGAGGACAAACACCACGTCGATCACGTCGTGGCACTCGCCCGCATCGCCTGTGACCGTGGCGTCGCTGCCGGGCTCCACATCGTCGCCGCCACCACTGCGAGCGCTCGGACCGCAGGCCGCGAGCAGCGCTGTCGCGAGGAGGAAGTGCTTCATCGCGCGGCAGTATGCACCCGCACCGGCGTCACGAGGCAAGCGAGTTTTCCGCCGGGTGGTGCTACTCTCTGCGTGGGCGCGGCCCTGCCAAAGGCTGACCGCATGTACGTCCGATGTAGATCGTCTGTTTGCCTATCCGCCGACCACAACACTCAGCAGGTTTGTCGTTGCAAAGGGTATGTGGCACCGCCTCGGCGTTGGCCGAAGGCAAGCGCACTAGGTACCGAGTCACTTGCAGAAGGCACTTCTCAAACAAACGGGCACCAGACGCCCGGGCGTGGGCCGCGCCTCCCTCACGCTCACAGCTCGACGAGATCCGTCTTGTTCGCGCGGTTGATCGCCTGCTTCACGCGCTGCTGGAACTCTTGAATGCGATCGATCTCGTTCCACATCTCGCGCGACGGAAGCCCGTAGTCGGTCACCTCCACCACGTCGTAGCCGAGGAGCTCCATCTCCTCGGCCTTGAGGCCCTTGTCGCTAAACGTCTCCTTCTTGCGCTCGACCTTGTTCACCGTCCGATAGCGAACGTGGTTGTCGCCGGACTCGATCGTGTTCACGCCATCCGCGCGCAGCGGGACAGCCCGCGCCGCTTCTTCCATCTTGGGGATGATGCTGTCCTTGAGCACGAGCAGCTCGGGGATCGTGTACGAGCGCACGCTGCCGTCGAGGTCTTCCACCTCCGCGCGCGCGGCCTGGTTCGTCAGCGAGATCCGCAGCGCGAGCTCGCGATCCTCCGCGATGATCTCCTTCATCTTCGCGCGGCACTCCTCGACGGTGTAGTGCCGCTGCGTCGTCTTCTCGGAGCCAGGCTCCGGCGTGAACGCACCATCGCCCTCGATCGACTTCGCTCGATACGTGCGCCGCGTGACCCCGCTCGACTTGAGCCGGTTCGTCCACGCGGTCAGATCCTGTGACAGCTTCTTGCGACGGTTGAACGCGTCGCCCAGGTTCATCGCCATCCGCGCATCGTACGCGATCCTCGCTCGCGCAGCGCGTCAGCGAGACTGCGTCGGTAGGCCCGAACGATGCAGCGATTCGGTGCATGCGAACCGAATCCGAACACGGCGCTCAGCACGTGCATGAAGTCGTCATGGATGACGATGCGTACAACTCTGTCGGCGAACATCTGCCCAACGATGACGAGCAGTCCAAGCGCGCCATCGCGGCGAGCGTGATCGGCGGAATCGTGGGCGTCGCGATCATCCTCGCGATCCTGCTCTAAGCGCGAGAGAAGCTCGACGAGAAACGCGGGTGCGCCACCGCCCGACGAGCGCGGCGCGCTCAGGCGTAGATCATCTTACGGGTCATGCCGCCATCGGCGACGTAGGTCGCTGCGGTGACGAAGCCCGCCTCGTCGGAGAGCAGCCACGCGCACAGGCTCGCGATGTCCTCGGGCGTACCGACACGACCCGCGGGGTGCTGTTCGTGATCCTTGTTCGAGAGCTTGGGCTGCTTGCGCTTGGAGCGCGCTGCAAACGCGTCGGTGGCGATCCACCCGGGCTCGATGCAATTGACGCGAATCTCGGGGCCGAGACTGAGCGCGAGCGAATGCGTGAGGGACGCGATGCCGCCCTTGGTCGCCGAGTACGCGATCGTGTTCGGCTCCGACATCGTCGAGCGGGTCGACCCGATGTTGACGATCGATCCACGCGCGGCGCGCAAGTGCGGAATCGCGTGCTTCGCGACGAGGAATGCGCCCGTGAGGTTCGTGGCGATGAAGCGCTGCCACACGGAGAGCGCGACATTCTCGACGGGGCCGATGTCGGGTGACGCGATGCCCGCGTTGTTGACGGCACCGTCGAGCCGACCGGCCCACTTGATGGTCGCCGCGACGGCGCGCTTCACGTCGGCTTCGCGGGCGACGTCGGTGCGCTGGAACATCACGCGGTCGCCGTACTCGGCAACGGCGTCCTTGCCGGCCGCAGCGTCGTGCTCTGCGATGCAGACGCGGGCGCCTTCATCGGCGAGGCGCTTCGTGATCGCGCGCCCGATGCCGCTGCCACCGCCGGTGACGAGGAAGACCTTGTCGGGAAATCGCACGCGGCGAGCATAGCGCTCGCGCGCGACTACATCTTCAGCAGGAGGACATTGAGCGAGCCCTGGAAGCCGCTCGTGCTGCCGCCGCTGACCTGGACGCTGTCGGTCGAGATGTCGAAGTTCGCCGCGTTGACGGCGATCGTATGGTTGCCCGCGGAGAGCGGCAGCGTCGTCGTCGAGAAGCTCCAGTGATCGATGCCCGTCGCCGCGTTGTAGAGCACCATGTTCTGGAAGCCGCCCGACGTCGGGACCTGGCCGTCGATCGTCAGCGCGACCGTCACCGCGGCGTAGGCGTCGAGATCGGTTCCGACGAGCGCCGCCGAGCCGTTCGACGCGATGTACGCACGGTACACGCCCGTCGCTGGAACGCTGACCTGGAGCGTCAGACCAGGAAGCGCTGCCGCCTCGTCGGGCGCGAGCGTCAGAGCCGCCGTACCGAACACGGCGCCGGCACCCTGCCCGAGGTTGGTGACGCTGCCTTGGCAGTCGAGGGCGGAGCACATGTTGTCGCCGTTCTTGTCCTCGGTGGCGAGGTCGCAGGTCAGGTTCGCGTTGAGGTCCCAGCACGAGACGCCGGCCGAGCCGTTCTGACCGTTGCTTCCATTCTGACCGGGCTCACCGTCTTCACCGGGGGCGCCCGGCGTTCCGGGGGTGCCCATGTCGCCCATGTCGCCCTTGTCGCCTTTCTCGCCCATGGCGCCCGGGTTGCCCATCTCGCCCATCGGTCCTTCGGAACCGCAGGCGGCGAGCGAGGTGAACAACGTGAATGCGATGACAGAAGAGAAGCGACTGGTCGACATGCGGCGCACCCTATATCAGACGGCGCGCGATCAACGGCCGATCTTCGTCGAACTTTCATGGAATAGAGGTCTCGTTCACCCAGGGCGTTCGGACAGGTGCCAGGTCCCGACGGCAGTCCTATAGAGGAGGGATGCGCCGCTGGCTCGTTGCCCTCGCCCTCGCCGTCGTCGTGATGCCCGAAATGGCTGGCGCCGCGGACCTCCGCGTCGACGCCTCGACTCGCAAGGTGACCTCGACGACAACGGTCCCCGCTCGGTCGCTGCTCCCGCGCCCCGCGAATCTGCCGGCCAGCGTCGAGATTACGGACGAGCGCGTCACCGTTCGGGCCAACGGGCACACGGTTCGCCACGCGATCGGCGACCTCTGGTGGAGCGTCACCATCGGCGACCACCTGGTCCTCGGCCACGCCGCCACGCCGGGTGGTCACGCCGATCGCATCGTGTCCATCGATCACACGACGGGACGCATGGAGTGGCGCCGCAAGGCCGACTCGCTGTTCGCGGTCGCGCTCGCCGATGACCTCGTCGCCGTCGAGCGCGCGGGACAGCTCGACATCATCGACGCCTTGACGGGGAACACCGTCGGGACCGCGCCGCTCGCCGGGCAAGGCATTCAAGCGATCAGCCGCACGACGCGCAGCGACCTCCACGTGAAGACCGCGGCGGACCTCGTCGCGATCGAGCGCGCCACCGGCCGCGTGCGATGGACGCAGCCCACCACGTCGCGCGGCAACATCGCGATGACGTCGCGCGCGGTCGTCGACGCGTGGGTCGATCGCACGAACCACCGCTACGGCATCGTCACGTACGATCCGGCCACCGGCGAGAAGCTCGAGTCGATCGACCTCGGCCCTACGGGCGGCTGGTACGACGTGGAGCGGGTGGAGCTCGCTCCCGACGGCATGGGCGAGGTGCTGGTGTCGTCGGTGTTCGGCGTCGCGTAGCTCGCCGCGACGATGTGCGACGTCCGCGCGAGGTAGTGCGAGCTACGCGCGAACGATCGCCGCGTCCAGCCAGCGCACGAGCAGCTCGACGGCGCGCTCGGCAGACTCGAGCAGCTCGCACGCCGCGCCGAACGTGGTGCCCGCGATCATCGTCTCGACGATCGGCCCCTCGTCGGGCTCGAGCGTTCGGTGGATCACCGTCAGCTCGCGTCGCCATACGAGGATGGTGCGCTTCGGGTCGACGACGCTCGGGATGATCGCGCCGCCCGTCGCGACGTTCTCGGTCGCGGTGTTCTCGTTTCCGATCACGTTCTCGTTTCCGTTCTCGTTCTCGATCGCATCCCAGATGTCGTCGGCGTTCGTCGTGATCGTCACGACGCGGCTCGAGGGCACGAGGCGCAGCTTCAGCGACGGAAACTCGGCCGGGGCGAGCGTGGCGAGATCGTCGCGCGTCAGCGGCGTGGCGTCGGGACCGTCGAACACCTCGTGGCGCGCGCGCTCGATCCGCGCGAGATCTGCACGCAGCTCGCTCGACGCCGATGCCGCGTGATCGGCCTCGAGCCATCGCGCGAGGTTCGCGCCGGCCTCGCGAAGCGTGAAGCTCGACGGTGGGTACGCGCGCAGGTAGCTCGCGGTCCACGATCGCAGCACGCACTCGCCGACGAGGCGCGCGAGCTTTGGATAGTCGTGCACCAGCACGCTCGCGATCCGCGCCGTGTACGCGTGCTCGTAGACATGCAGCCGTTCGAGCTCGCTGGAGATCGCGCCGGCTTCGACGAGATCGCGCGCGCTATCGAGCGGCGCCGCGCCGGTGATCGCCGCGTGAAACCGCGCGAGCTGATCGCGCAGGGTCACGTTGCCTCCGCTGCGAGTGCTCGTGCGTTCGCGAGCTCGGCGCGAAGCTCGTCGAGCGACGGGATGTTGTCATCGCGCTCGATGCACGTGGCGAGCGGACCGAACCGGCGGACCGCGTCGGCGTAGAGCGACCACACCTCGTCACGCACCGGCATGTCGTGCGTGTCGATGATCAGCGGGCCGTTCATCGTGTGTCCGGCGAGGTGCACGTAGCCGACGCGATCACCGGGGAGCGCGTCGAGGTACGCGGACGTCGACCACCCGTGATTCGAGCAGGAGACGAACACGTTGTTGATGTCGAGCAAGAGGCCGCAGTCGGCGCGGCGCGCGAGCTCGGCGAGGAACGCGGCTTCGGAGAGCTCGGCTCCTCTGAACACCGTATACGTCGACGGATTCTCGAGCAGGATCTGCCGGCCGAGGCGCTCCTGTACCTCGATCACGCGCGCTGCGACGTGCGCGAGCGCTTCCTCGGTGTACGGCAGCGGCAAGAGATCGTGCGTGTTGTGGCCGCCGAGCGTGGTCCAACACAGGTGATCCGAGACGTACGCGGGTGACACTTCGCGCGCGAGCGCGGCGACGCTGTCGAGGTAGTCGGTGGCGAGCGGATCGAGCGAGCCGATCGAGAGCGACACACCATGCAGCACGATCGGCCGATGCTCGCGCACGGCACGGAGCACGCGGCGTGGGTTGCCACCCTCGACGAGGAAGTTCTCGGTGATGACCTCGAACCAGTCGATGCCATCGATGGCGGCACCACCCGTGGTCGCCGCTACGTAGTGATCGCGTCGTAGACCGAGGCCGAAGCCCAGCTCACTTGTTCGCGACAGTGCCACCCTTGGCCTTGCACTCTTCTTCGGACATCGCCAGAACGCCTTTACCTTTGCACTCGTTCTGACCGCCGCAGCCGTGCGTCTCACCCTTGCAGGTGCCCTGGCCCTTGCACTCGTTCACGCCGCCGCAGTCGACCTTTGCGGTCTTCTCGGCGGGCTGCTCGGCCGGCTTGGTCTCGGTGACGGCGGGCTTGGTTTCGGTGGTGGAGCCGGTCTTCTCTTCCTTCTTGCACGCCGAGAAGAAGAGGCCACCAGCAGCCATTGCGATGAGCGTTCCGGTCTTGAGGTTCTTCACGGCATCGAGGCTAACATGTGCTCGTGCACCGCGCCGGTCTGCTCCTGATGTTGGTCGCGTGTGGGCGCGGGTCGGCGCCAGTCGACCCATCTGCGCTAACCAAGGAGGACCGAGCGGCGCTGGCCACGATGTCTCCGCTCCCCGTGGTGCCCGCCGATCCGACCAACGCCGTCGCCGAGGATCCGCGCGCCGCGGCGCTCGGCCAGATGCTGTTTTTCGACGAGGATCTCGCGAGTGAGCCCGGTATCTCGTGCAGCACCTGCCACTCGGGACCGGCCATGGACGACGCGGGCAAGCACGTCTCGCGCGGCGTGAAGGTGGGCACGCGCAACTCGCCGCCCGTGATCAACGCGGTGTTCTACGAGCGCCAGAACTGGGGCGGCAAGTTCCCCACGCAGTGGGCGCTCACGATGGGGGCGCTCGAGAAGCACGACGTCATGGCAGCGAAGCGCGAGAACGTCGTCGAGGTCGTGAAGACGCAGTACCGCGCAGAGTACGAGGCGCTGTTCGGTCCGATCGATGCGCGCAGCATCGACGACGCGTACGCGGACATCGCCAAGACGGTCGCCGCGTACATGCGCCTGCTCGTCGCGCGCGACGCGCCGTTCGATCGCTGGATCGCCGGCGATGAAGCCGCCATCTCCGACCAAGCGAAGCGCGGCGCGAAGCTGTTCGTCGCGCACTGCAAGAGCTGCCACGACGGTCCGCACTTCACGGACAACAAGTTTCACGCGCTGGCCGCCGCGCAGTTCGGCAAGGGCGTGCCCGACGAGGATCTCGGCCGGTTCGGCGACGTGCCCGAGGCCGAGCGCACGCCCGAGATGCGCGGCCAGTTCCGCACGCCCACGTTGCGCAACGTGGCGGTGACCGCGCCGTACATGCACGCCGGGCAGTTCAAGACCCTCGATGCGGTGATGGCCTTCTACAACGCGGGCGGTGGCAGCGTCGAAGGCATCGTGAAGTCGCCCGAGATGAAGAAGCTCGGGCTGACGCTCGAGCAGCAGAAGGATCTCGTCGCGTTCATGGAGACGCTGACGGATACGGCGGTGTCGCCGGCGCTGCGCGCGAACACGTCGCGGTAGCTCGGGGCGTCCTCTTGTCACGAGCAACTCTCGGACGTCGCGGGAGCACCGCGGCGCCCCCGAGTCAGCGCGGGTCCGCGCGGGGAAGTGATGTTTCGGAGTCGGGCCGGCAGATGCCGCTCTCACCGTTCGTCAGCACGCACGACTCACCCTCGGGGCACACGGTCATCGGGTGGATGCGGCACACCATGGGGCCTGGCGGCGGCGGCTCGACCTTCTCGCGCGGTGGTTCGGAGACCACCGCGGGTGGCGTGTAGACGGGAATCGACATGCCTCGCTCCTATCCTGTCGAGAGCAGGACGAGAGCTGCCACCACCCGACGCACGTCGGGATCGTAACGCGGTCCCCACGAGGATTGTTCGAGCTATCCTGCTGCAAATGCGTACGGTGCGCGCGACGCGCTACGTGACGCCGCTGCGCGAGGGCGGATCGGTACCTGCTGTCATCGAGGCCGACGACGAGGGCACGTATGTCGTGAAGTTTCGCGGGGCAGCGCAAGGCGAGCGGGCGTCGATCGCGGAGATCGTCGCGGGCGAGATCGGGCGCGTCCTCGGTTTGCCAGTGCCGGGGTTGGTGCTGATCGACTTGGATCCCGTGCTCGCGCGTTCGGAGCCGCATCCCGAGATCCAGCGTCAGCTGCGCGAGAGCGCCGGCATGAACGTCGCGCTCGATTATCTGCCCGGTGCGCTGAACTGGGAGCCCGCGCTATCGCCGCCGCCGGATGCAGAGCTGGCCGCGAGGATCGTGTGGTTCGACGCGTTCGTCTCCAACGTGGATCGCACGGTGCGCAACCCGAACATGCTGCGCTGGCACAAGCAGGTCTATCTGATCGACCACGGCGCGTCGCTGTACTGGCAGCACGACTGGCCCGATCACCTCGCGCGCGCGCAATCGCCGTTCTCGCCGGTGAGGCAGCACGTGCTGTTGCCGAAGGCCAGCGACATTCGCGTCGCGGACGCCGCGCTCGCGCCGCTCGTCACCGAGGACGTGCTGCGCTCGGTGCTGGCGCACGTGCCCGATGCGTGGCTCACGCAAGAGGCAACGCCGGAGGAGACACGCGCGGCGTACGTGGGGCACTTGTGGCGGCGCGTGAGCGGACCGCGCGCATTCGTCGAGGAGGCCGAGCGTGCCCGCGTCGTATGACTACGCGGTGATCCGCGTGGTGCCGCGCGTGGAGCGAGGCGAGCGCATCAACGCGGGCGTCATCGTCTCGTGCGCGACGCAGCGCTTTCTCGAGGCTGCCGTGGCGCTCGATGCTGCGCGGCTCCGCGCGCTCGATCCGACGGTGGACGTCGCGGAGATCGAGGCAGCGCTCGCCGTGATCCCGTGGATCGCCGCGGGCGACGAGCGCGGTGGGCCCGTCGCCAAGCTGCCGCGCGGCGAGCGCTTTCACTGGCTCGTCGCTCCGCGCAGCGCGGTGATCCAGACCTCGCCGGTGCACTCGGGCATCGACGACGATCCGCGCGCGGCGCTGCACGCGCTGCTCGCGCGCTACGTGCTCCCTACTTCTTGAGCTTCTTCAGCGCGTCGCAGCCCTTCTGCGATCCCTCTTGGCACGCCTTCGCGAGGAACCGCGTGGCGAGCTTTGGATTCTTGGTCATGCCGCCTTTGCCCTCGACGTAGAGGAGGCCGAGCTGCGTGCATCCCTCGAACTCGCCGCCGCCGAAGCAGGCGCGACGGAACGCGTACTGCGCGTCGCCGGCGAGCTTCTTGTCGGCGAGCTTCACGAGGCCCAGGTCGACGCAGCCCGCGCCATCACCCGCGGCGCACGCGCGCTCGAGGATCGCGAGCTTCTCCTTGGGCGCCTTCGTCAGCTCGGCTTGCACGCGACAGCCGAGCGGCACGTTGCCGTCGCACGCTTTCTTCGCGAGGTCGATGTTCTTGCCGAGGGCGGCCGCGGTGGCGCAGCTGCCGAGGTTGCCGGCATCGCACTGCGCCTGGCACGCGGCCGCGTCGTCGGGCGAGCACTGATGTGGCTTGTCGGGGCGCACGCACTCGCCATCGCTGATCACGAAGCCCGGCGCGCACGACGCCACGGCGAGCTCGGGCTTCTCCGGCAACGCGGCGCCGATGGGCTCGAGCTCGATGCGCACGATCGCGCCGCACTGCGCGGGCGGCTGCGTCGAATCGGGCGTCGACGAATCGCACGCGGCCATGTCGCCATCTTGCGACTCGAGCTTCGTCGAGCTCTTCGAGTCCGCGCTGCCACCCTTGCCCATCAGCGTCGCCGTGGCACCGATCTCGGCCTTGGATCCGGACGCCACCGCGAACGCGCCGACCGTCGCTGCGCGGACGAAGTGCGTGGCCTCGGTGCAGGTACCCTCGAGCTCGCCGCGCTGCGCGACCTTCTTCGCCGACGAGCGCTTGCCGATCATCACCATCTGCGCGAGCAGCGCGGTCTCGCGGCCGAACTTGCCGCCGATCTCGGTGAGCCAGCTGATGCCGGACACGGGCAGGTTGGCGGCGACCGCGTCGCTCGTCGCCATCTCGATCTTCTTCTCGCGCTTCGTGGTGCCGATGTATCCGTACGCACCGGCGAGCGAGCAACTCGGGACGAGCGTCGCGCTCTTGCAGTCGTACGCGAGGAGCGCGAGGCCCTCCTTCATCGCGACCTCGAGATCACCGCGCGCTTCAGGTGTCCAATCGACGACCATCAAGTCCGCGCGCGCGGGCGTGGTGCACGGCTCGATCGATGCGAGCTTCGCGCTTCCATCCGCGCTCGCCACCGTGGGTGGCGCTTGCTGCAGCTGGGCCGCAGGGCTGGATGACTTGGGACAACCAGCGAGCGCGAGAACGAGCACAGAAGCGAGGCGAACATGCATGTCGCCATTCGTAGCGCGATCAGGGGAGCGCCTTCCAGCTCGCCTTCACCTTCAGGTACGGACCTTTGAACGGCGGCTCTCCGGCTGCAGGTCCGATCACGTAATCGGCGCGACGATTCGCACGCTCGTCGGTAGAGTCTGGCGTTTTGACTTTCAGCACTTCCTCGCCGAAGCCGGCGAACGCGATCGGGAGCTTCAAGCCCTTCTTGCGAAAGTACGTGGCGATCGCACGCGCGCGATCGAGCGAGAGCTTCATGTTCTTCTCGTTCGATCCGACCGTATCCGTGTGGCCCGCGACGTAGAGGCGCATCTTCATGAACTTCTCGGAGCGCTTCACCACGTCGACGATCTTCGCGTAGCTCGCGTCGAGCTTGGCACTCTCGGTCGCGTCGATCACCGCGCTGTCCGTCGGGAAGTTCACGTCCTCGTGATCGATCGAGACGGACCACGGGATCAGCTCGACGTTCGCCGCGGCTTGCTTCTGATCGACGAGCACCACGCGCAGCTTCAACTTCATCACGCGCGTGTTCTCGGGTTGTGTCCACGTGATCGTCTGCCACTCCGTCGGTGTGGTCCTGGTGAACGTCGCGGTGCCCGTGCCGAGCTCGCTACCGTCCTCGCCGATGGCCACGATCGTCGCCTCGGTCGCTGGGAGTGCCACCTTGAACTGCAGTGTTCGCTTGTCGAGATCGAGGTGATCCGCGTCGTAGGTGACGACTCTCGCCGGACCGGCGAGGGCGACTCCACAGAGCGCGAGGATCGCGAAAAGAACTCGCATGAACCAGATCATGACACACTGACCCCGTGAGCAAGGGGCCGAGCGATACGCAGCGCTTGTTGCGGGCGTTCAAGGTCCCCCCGACGAGCAAGAAGGCGAGCCTCCTCCTCGGCGGTGGCTTCACGATCATCGGCGCGCTCGGTGCGTCCATCGCGATCGTGCCCGCCGCCGCGCTCCTCGGTGGCCTCGGCATCTTCGAGATCACGGACCGTCGCGCGATCCGCAAGGGACTCGCCGAGCTCGACGAGTGGGGTATTCCGATCGACGGCTATCGCGAGTTTCTCCTCGCGAGCGAGCCCACGTTCGACATCGAGCTTCGCCACGTGGTGGACGCGCAGGTCATCTCCACGTCGGCGCGCGCGGTCGATCCGGGCCTTCGCGTGCGTCGCATCGGCGAGCGCGAAGTGCGCTTCGTGACGAGGCAGGTCGCGTTGCCCGGCCTCAAAGACGGCGAGCCGCCCACGTACATCGGTGATCGCCGCCTCTTGTTCGAGCTGTGGGACCGCATCCTCGCGCCGCTGCACTCCGACGTCGGCATCGCGCGCATTCGCATGGGCGAGCGCGCCACGCTCGAAGCGCGACCGTCGGAGCCTGTCGCCGACGGCGACGAGCCGCCGGTCGTCGAGGGAATGGGCGCGTTTCGCGATCAGGCGATGGCCGCACCACCAGCGCTGCAAGCGCTCGTGCACACGGGCGCGCTCGCCCTCGCGCAGGACACGCGCTCGCTGCGCTACCGCAACGAGCGGGTCCTGTTCGCGACGGGCCGCACACCGCATGGTGTGGGCTCGGTGATCGGCGTCACGCTCGGCATCGCGCTCACGGGTGTCGCCTACGGCCCCATCGGCTGGCTAGTCGCCGGCGGCATCGGCCTCATCACCGGAACGAGCATTGTCGTCGCGAACAACCGCCGCAACGCACATCGCGCGGACTCCGAGCTGCGCGCCGAGTTTCCGATCGAGGACTACGACTCGTGGTTGCTCAGCGGCCGCCCGCTGTTCGACATCGAGTTTCGCGGCGTCGCCGACCGCGCGTTCGTCGCGATGCGCCTTCGTACGATCGAGGCGTTCTCCGGCGAGCTCCAGCAGTCGGTGAAGTGGGTCGAAGACATCACGTGGATCGACGACAACATCGTGCGCGTCGAGACGCGTCCGGCGCTGATCACGCCGTCAGCGGGCCGCATCCGCCCGTTCTATGGAGGGAGCCACGTCCTGTTCGGGCAGCTCGTGCGCGAGGTCCTCGGGCCGCTCCATCGCGAGTTCGGTATCGCGTGCGTTCGCATGGGCGGCTACGTGAACCGCCGCGTCTAACCCCAGAGCTGGTTGTGTCGATCCGACCAACCGACGGCTCGGCGCTTAGAACACGAACGGATACGTGAACTGCGCGCCGTTCACGCTCTTGCCGAACTTCGCGAGCTTCATCGCCGCCACGACGCACTCGCCGAGCGTGGTATCCGGCGAGTCCGCGAGCGACGCATCGGTGACCACTCCGTCGGGCGACACGGTCATCGACACCTTCACGGTGCCCTTCGCGGGGTTCTTCTCGCCGCACTTCTGCACCTTCGGCTTCACGCCGTTGACGCCCGAGCGAACCATCGCTTTATCGAGCGTGTCCGGAACGCCCCCGGTGCGCACGGTGAGATCTGCCGAGTCGGCTGGCTTGTACTTCGCGCAGCACGGCTTGTCGTACTTCGACAGCACGCACGCTGTCTCGTCGCAATCGTCGTCTCCAGCGCCAGGCGGCGTGTTGCTCGGCCCTGTCGGTGGCGTGTTGCTCGCGTCAGTCTTGTCGGTCGTCTTGCCGGGCGTCTTGCCGGGCGTCTTGTCGGGCGTCTTGTCGGGCGTCGTGACCGGCTTGTCGGTCCTCTTGTCGGGCGACGAGCCTCGCGGGCGCTCGCCACGCGACTTCGCGGGGCGCGCGGTGGTGGTCTCGGTCATCTCGATCTCGGGCTCGTCATCCGCGATGTCCGCGACGGCGACGTCGACCTCTGCGCTCGCCACGACCGCTGCATCGTTGGCTGCATCATTGGCTGCATGGTTCGGCGTCGCGGCCTGCGAGCTCCCGCCGGTGAGCTTGTCGCGGAAGAAGAACACGAAGCCGCCAAAGCCCGCGCCGAGCACGACGAGGACGAGCAAGAGCTTCACCGCCCAGTGCATGCCTTTCTGCTGCACCGGATAGTTGAACGTGCCACTCGGCAACTCGCTCGACTTGCGCGGCGTCGGCGGTGTCGTCGGCGTGCGCGTGCTTGGAGGCGTCGTCGGTGTGCGCGTGCTCGCGGGCGGTGACGTCGGCGTGCGCGCAGGCGGCGAGGTCGGCGTGCGCTTGCCCGCAGGCGGTGACGTCGGTGGGCGCGTGCTCGCGGGAGGCGCCGACGGCGGACGCGTGCGCGGCGCAGGTGGCGGTGGTGTGGGCTGCTTCACGCGCACGGGCTCGGCGCGCGTCACCGTCGGTGCTTCGTCGCTCTCCGCGGTCGCGGCGGCGCGAATCGCATCGAGGTCGTCGGCGTCGCCTTCGACCGGCTCGAGGTCGGCATCGCTCAGCACGCCGAACGTGCCGCTCACGCGCGATGCTGGCACCGTCACGTCGAGGTTCTCCGCGGTCGGCTTCGCAGCTTCATTGGCGATGCGCTTCGCGAGCTCGACGCGTTTCGCGGCGGCCTCGTCCACGCGCGTGGCCGCAGCGGCGTCGCGCGCTGCATTGCTTCGTGTAGCGGCATCGCGCGCTGCATTGCTTCGTGCAGCGGCATCGTTGTCGCGCTTGGCTTGGGCGCGCTTCTCTTCCTCGATGCGTCGTGCGGCCGCGGCGTCGTCGGCGCGCTTCGCGATCACCGACGGATCGTCGTCGGGCAGTGCGCGCGGCGCGGTCTTCGCCGCCTCGGACGCGGGCTTCGCGGTGCCGTTGCTCTTGGCATCCGCATCGCGCTTGCGCGGCTGGATCGTCACGGGCGATGGCATCGGCTCGTCGGCCACCGCCGGCTTCTTCGTATCGCCGACACCGGGGCCGGCCATCGTCGACTCGGATCTCGCGAACGCGCGCTCGGGCTTCGCGGGCTCGGGCTTCGCGGGCTCGGGCTTCACAGGCTCGGGCTTCGCGGGCTCGGACTTCGCGGGCTCGGGCGTCTGCAGGGAGGGCAGCGGCGTCTTCCCCGACGGCACCGGCGTCGGGCGCTCCGCGGGCTTTGCCTGCGATGCAGGAATCGACACCGGCGTGATGCGCGCGACGGCGGCCGGCTTTCCGATCGCGGGGATCGTGAACGGCGACTTCGCGGGTGGTGGCGCGATGAGATCCGCGTGCGTGAGATCGTCGCCCCCGTCGTCGCCCTCGTCGTCGTCGAGATCGTCGGCGCCGGGCGGAACCTTGGGCAGGAGCTTCTGCAGATCGGTGCGCCGCGTGACGTCGTCCTTCTGCTGGCTCGCGGCGATCTCTTGCTCGAGCCGCTCGAGATCGATCGGCTTGGTCACCGGGTCGAACGACGACGGCTCGAGCGACGATGCATTGCGCGCGATCACGTTGGCGCCCGTGCGCTTCGCCTCGCGCTTCACGTCCTTCACTTCAGCCTTCGGCGCGGGCAGCGCGGGCAAGCGCGCCGAAACGCCAGAGCCACCCTGCGTCTTCTCGGGCTTCACTTCGCGCGGAACTCCGTGGCCCGCGCTCTCGTCGTCGCTCGCCGCGATCGGGGCAACCGGCGCGTTGTCGCGTTCGGCGCGCAGTCGCGGCATCTGCCCGACGAGGTTCTTCGGCGTGGTCGCCGGATCGAACTGCGGCAGGATCAGCTTCTCCATCGCCGCAGCGACGGCGCCTGGCAGCACGAACACGAACGTGTCCGAGCAGCGCGCGGCCTCGGCGGCCGAGAGCATCGCGGACGCTCCCGCTTCCTGAAAGAACAGATAGCGGAACAGGTCCGTGAACCCGGGCAGCACGTGCGCGACGAGCGGACGCATCGCGTTCGAGACTGCGTCGGAGTCGGCGCCTCCGAGCACGATGATCACGTCGAGGGCCGGATCTGCGATCCACTCCTGCAACACCTCGCGAATCGCATCTTCGCTGTCGCTAACGACGCGTTCCTGTAGGACACGATGGCCAGCGGCGGTGGCGCGATCGGTCACGATCCCGACGTCCGCCTGATTCGGGTGCGCGGGGTCCTTCGCGATCGCGAGGATGCCGAGCTGGACCGGGACAGTTACCACGGGCCCATGCTAACGCGACCCGTCGTCGGAAACGACTCGGGCTAGCGGACCTGTTGGCCGTTGATCGAGATCGAGACGGACACGCCGGAGTCCGAGGGCGGCATCGCACCGGACATCCCGCCCGTCGCTGCGCCACCGACGGCGGCAGCCGTCTCGCCACCGACGGGGCCAGGCGCGGGACCAGCGGCGGGGCCGGGGCCACCTTGCGGTGCACCGCCACCTTTGCCGGCCTTGGACGCGGCGATGATGCCGGACACGCCTTGCAGAATGCCGGGCGCGGCGCCGAGGAGGGCGCCGATGAATCCGCCGCGGACATCTTCGAGGTCGACGGAGGGGAGGGCTTCGAGGGGTTGGGGCTGCATGGGTGGTGACTCCTGGCGGGTCATAGAGCAGCCGTCATGCCACGCCGAAGTGCCTGACTTCAGGCGCAACGCCTCCGCGATCCGCTGCTCGCGGGAGACAGATCGCAACCCCGAAGCGACGGCCACACCGACCACGGAACCAATGGGTCAGCTGCGCGTCGTCTGCTTGCGGAGCTTGCGCTGCAGCGAGCTCCGATAAATTCCGAGCCGGCGCGCGGCCTCGGAGATGTTGCCCTTGCAGTCGGTCATCACGCGAGCGATGTGCTCGGCCTCGGCTTCCGCGAGCGTGGGCGTGTAGGTCTCGTCATCGGCGGGCAGGGTGTCGTGCTCGCCATGCTCCGCGCGGCGCAGGATCTCGCTGCCGCGGATCGGCTTGGTCGCGACGATGTCTGCACCCGCGTGAACGGCGGCGACCGTGGTGTCGACCGTCAAGTAGCCGCTGATGATCGCGAACGTGGTCGACGGCATCTCCGCCTTGAGCATGCGCACGACGTCGATGCCGCTGATCGATCCGAGGCGCATGTCCACGACAGCGAGATCCGGCTTCTCTCGACGAGCCACCGCTGCCGCTTCTTCCGAAGATGTCGCAGTAAACACTCTCCGCTGAACTCCGAACGAACGGGCCAGCGCCGCAAGGACACGCGGATCATCGTCGATGACGAGTACGCTCCGGATGGTGCGATGAAGTTCCACGCCTATTGCCTCTTCAGGTCCAATACCCGCCATTCACCCTGGACCAATAGTCCACCACGACCCGCGTCTCACAACAAGCTGTACCTTCAGGACACATGAGAGAGCGCGTCTTGTGTTGGGGTAGCGGCATTGGACTAACCGTCGCAGTCGTCGCATCGGTGGCGGCGCAGAGCGCACCCGGTCCCACCACGGTGACCGCGCCGACGCCGACGATCGACGACGCGATCAAGCAAGCGGCAAGCGCCGGCAAGCCGCTCGTCATCGAGCTCTCCACCGACTGGTGCTCCGCGTGCAAAGTCTTCGAGAAGCGCACGCTCCCCGACGCCAACGTGCAGATCGCACTCGGCGATGTGATGTTCGTCCGCTACGACGGGGAGGCGACGCCGGGTATCGAGGTCGCACGCAAGTACGACGTGCACGTGTATCCGACGTTCATCGCGCTCGACGACCAGGGCATCGCGGTCCTGCGCGTCGAGGGAGCGCTCGGCGCGTCGTCGTTCGTGCAATGGATCCGCAACGCGCGCGCGGCGAGCGAGAGTGAAGCATCGATGCGCGCGTCGCTCGCAAACAAGCCAAGCGATCCGAGCGTCGCGATCTCGGCGGCGCGGTGGTATGCGCTGCGCTCGCGAACGCGTGAAGCGCTCGGCGAGTACGACAGGCTCGCGAAGCTCGCGACCGCCACCCCCACGCAGCGGGCGGAAGCTGCGCGAACGGCGCGCCACGTGCGTCGTGTCGAGCAATGGAAGCAAACGCTGCTCGCGGACACGTTCGCGGCGATCGCGAGCGACCCCGCGCATGTCACGGCGGACGAGCTCGCGATCGCGACCGTTGGCTCGGGCGTCGATGCGAAGTCGGTGCGCGCGGCGATCAAGTCAGCGCTCGACGCACGTACGGATCCCGCGGAGCTAAACGATCTCGTCTATGTCGCGATCGCGGCGGGCCTCTACGACGAGGCCGTCCGCGCCGGCGAACGCATGGTGAAGAACAAGCGCACGGCCGAGCTCCTCGACACGTACGCCGAAGCGCTGTTCAAGAGCGGCGACAAGGCCAAGGCGCTCGCCATCGCCGACGAAGCGCTCGCGCTCGCCGACGCGGCGTCGAAGAAGAGCCTCGAGAAGAACCGCGTTCGCTTCGATGCAGGCTCCGGCGACGCCGACGAGGTCGTGCGGATCAAGACGCGCACGAAGGACCTCTGGGCTCGCCTCTCGAAGGCCGACGAGCTCGTCGATCGCATGATCGCGCAAGCGCAGCGCCGCGCACCGAGCACGCCCGAGGTCGACGACGAGCTCGTCGCGTATCAGAAGCTGCTCGCGGAGACATCGCGCGCGTTGGCTCGTGCATGTCGCGCGAGCTCGGGCGCCGAGATGGAGGGCCACGTGCGCCTGAAGTTCGATGCGAGCGGCGGGATCATCTCGTACTCGATCATGCTCGACGAGTCGGCGCCCAAAGCGCTGCGCAAATGCCTCGCGAAGGAGCTGACGACGTTGACGCTGAAGGTGCCGAAGCGGACGACGAAAGAGACGCTCGCGATCGAGTTCCGCTAGTCCTGCCCGGCAGGATCCCAGCCGGTCACGTGGTTCTCCTCGAGCGCGTCGAGCTTCTCCATCTGCTGCTCGGACAGCGTGAAGTCGAAGATCGCGCCATTCTCCTCGATGCGCTCCGCGTGCACCGACTTCGGCAGCACGATGAAGCCGTGCTGCACGCCCCAGCGCAGGAGCACTTGCGCGGCGGACTTGCCGACCTCGCTCGCGATCGCGCGGACCGTGGGATCGTCGAGCTTCTGCCCGCGGGTGAGCGGGCTGTACGCCTCGATCGCGATGCCGTGCTGCGTGCACAGCTCGACGGTGGGGCGGCGCTGCAGAAACGGCGACAGCTCGATCTGGTTCGCGTGCGGCGGCGTGTTCGCGGTAGCGAGCAGCTCGCGGAGATGCGGCACCAAGAAGTTGCTCACGCCGATCGAGCGAGCCCGTCCCTCCGCGTGCAGCTTCTCGAGCGCGCGCCAGCTATCGAGTCGCTTTCCCGCGACGGGCCAGTGCAGGAGATACAGATCGATGTACTCGAGGTTCAATCGCTCGAGGCTCTTGTCGAACGCGCGCAGCGTTTGATCGTAGCCCTGGTCGTCATTCCACAGCTTCGTCGTGACGAAGACGTCCGCGCGCGGAATGCCCGAGTCGCGGACCGCCGCGCCGACATCCATCTCGTTGCGATACACGCGCGCGGTATCGATGTGGCGATAGCCGAGGCGAAGCGCGGCCGTGACCGCGTCGCGCGTCGGCGCACCTTGCGGCGATTGCCACACGCCGAGACCGAGCTGAGGGATCGAAGCACCGGAGGTCAGGCGGATCGTCGTCACGGCGTCACCTTAGCGTCCGGAGAAGCGACCGGGGCGACGCTCGAGGAACGCGCGTAGACCTTCTGCGACGTCGTCCGACTTCATGATCGGTTGCAGATCCGGGAGCAGCCGCGCCGTCGCCGTTGCCTCCGCGGTGGGGAGCGCCATCCTCGACGACGCGAGCGTGGCGTACACGCCGAGCGGCGCTTGCGCGGCGATCACGTCGGCGAGCGCGAGCGCACGCTCGAGCTGCGTGCCCGGCGCGACCACCTCTTGCACGAGTCCGATGCGCAGCGCCTCGGCGGCGTCGAACTCGTCGCCGGTGAGCAGCCAGCGCATCGCGTTGCCCCATCCCACTTCGCGCGGAAAGCGAAGCGTGGCCCCGCCGACGGGATAGATGCCGCGCTTCACTTCGATCTGGCCAAAGCGCGCCGTGGAGCTCGCGATGCGGATGTCCATCGCGAGCATGAGCTCGATGCCGATGGTGAGGCAGGTGCCCTGCACCGCGACGATCACGGGCTTCTTCGTGCGTGCTCCGCGAAGCCCGAGTGGATCGATGCCTCCCTCGGCGACGTACCACTCGCCGGAGCCGAACACGTTGCCCCACTGCGGGAGATCGAGACCGCCGGTGAAGTGGTCGCCATGCGCAAAGAGCACGCAGACGCGAAGCTCGTCGTCGCGATCGAACGCGGCCCACGCGTGGCTGAGCGCGTTCCACATCGGCAGATCGAACGCGTTGCGCTTCGCGGCGCGGTCGAGCCCGACGACAAACACGTGACCACGACGCTCGGTGGTGACAGCTCCTGCAGTCATGCCGCGGAGCTTAGATGATCACGACGCGACGGCGGCGGTGCTCGGGTCGAGGATCGACATGAGCTCGCCGATCTTGAACGGCTTCCTGAGTACTCTTGTCGGCGGCGACACGCGCGCGTCGGATCCGGTGACGACGACGACCTTGGTCTTCGCGAACCGCGGGTTGTCGCGGATCGCGCCGAGCACTTCCCAGCCGTTCATGTCGTCCATCTGGAGATCGAGCAGCACCAGCGCTGGCGTCTCGAAGTTCAAGAACGCGAGCGCTTCGGCCCCTCCGCCGACGGCGACCACCTCGAAGCCTTTGCGTTCCATCGCGTCGCGCGTCGCGTCGCGGATGTCATCGTCGTCGTCGACGACTAGAACGAGGCCTTTCATCTCGGACACCCTAGACAACCTTTGCGCGAAGGTCGATCCCCGTTCGAGTGAGGGCAGCGTTGGATCGCTCGCGCGCCGTGCGCTCTCACCGTGCGCGTGTGGCGCGGACGCTCACGACGCTTGGTGCTCGATCGCGTCGTCGTCGTCGTCGTCCTCGTCACCGTCGTCGTCCTCGATGCCGCGGGCCTTGCGACGCCGAGCGAGAAGACCCGCGATGACCGGCGTGAGACCGAGTGTGGCGAGAATGCGCAGCGGCATCGTGGCCTTTGCGGCGACCCATCCACCGCCGATCGCGCCGAGCACGCCGCCCGTGGAGTCCGCTTTCATGCCGAGGCCGATCGCGATCGAGAACCCGGCAATCGCCGACAGCGAAAGCGTGAGATAGGTGTACAGCGCGACCTTGCCGTACTGCTCCATCAGCTTCGTCAGGCGGACCTTGAGCGGCGGCTTCTTCGCCGGAGCTTCTGTCACTTCGTGCCCTCGACGTGTACGGACAGCGCGATCATCAACGTGGTGAGCTCCGCGTCGAGCGTCTTGCGATCGGGCGGGACTCCGAGGACGAGCGCACGGTTCATGGGGGCATCCTAGCTCACAGGAGCTTCTGGATCGTCGACTCGATCGTCCAGATGTCGTCGGCACCGACGCGAACTTCGCGGACGATGCCCGTTCGATCGATGACGACGAGCATGGGCATCGCCGGCACCATGTACTCCTGCGAGATCTCCTCGCCGGCATCGAGCCCGATCGCGTACGAGAGCCAGCGATCGCCGAGGTACGCGGTGACATCTGCGATCGGCTCGCTCGACAGCCCCACGATGCGCAGCCCCTTGGCTCCATAGAGCTGCTGCCACTTGTCGAGGTACGGCATCGTGATGGCGCACGGCCCGCACCACGTGGCCCAGAAATCGACGATGACGACGTTGCCGCGCAGATCGGCGAGCTTCGTCGAGTACGTACCCGTGATCTGCTGCGCGGCGAAGTCGGGAGCGGGCCGGTCCTTCAGCTCGGCGGCGACGAGCTCGCTGATCTCGGGACGCACCGTCAGCTCGATGGTGAGCGTCTTCTGCGCGCCGCCTCGCTGCACCACGAGCACGAGCTTGCTCCCCGGCGGTTGCCGCTTGATGTACGCGACGAGCTCGCTCGCGCCGGTCGCCTGGATGCCGTCGAGTGACACCACGGTGTCGCCGGCGAGGAGGCCCGCTCGCTCGGCGGGGCTCGCGCGGATCACGCGCTTGACGAGTGGCGTACCTGCATCGAAGCGCACGCCGGCCCACGCCTCGCGAGTCTTTGCCGTGGACGCTGGCGCTGGCGGTTTCTCGTCGACGACACGCACGGGCGCCGGTGGTGGCGGAGCAGGTGGGGGCGCGATCGGCGCTGGCGCACGCGAGCATGCGACGAGGACCGAGAGCGCGACGAACCGCATGCGAGAAGCCTAGCGCGTGGTCACGTAGATGTCGGCGTCGGATGCCGACCCGGTATCGATCGACACGTACATCGTTCGCCCGTCGGCAGACAGCTCGGGATCGAAGTACTCGTAGGAATCGAAGGGCTCGCCGAACGACACGCGCGTCGGCGTGCCGAACGGTTGGGACACGTCGCTTCGCGTCGCGCGGTACAGCTTGTCGAGTCGGATCGTGTAGATCTCGAGACCGTCGGCGCTCACCGTCGGCAAGCGGTGCTGGTTCAGGGTCGGGTGGTTGCGCTGGAACGACCAGGGCGCGCTCGCGTCCGTGCGCGCGTACTCCGAAACGTTATTGTCCGAGACGATCAAGCGCAGATCGCTCGCGAACAGGCTCGGAGACTCCTTCTCGTTGATCGGAACGTACGCGGGACCCGTCCACGCCTGAGTCGCGTCGAGTCGCGTCATCTTTCGCAGGCCCTCCGGCGGGAAGTCGCTCACGAAGATGAGCTCTTTGCCGTCGAGCGAGACCTCGGCGTGAAACTCGTCACCGCCGAAGAGATCGATTCCCGGGATGGGCGTGAGCGTTCCCCACGTCGACGACTTCGTCGCGCGAGACGCGTAGTAGATCGTGAACTCGGCTGGCGTGAACCGGTCGGTGTTCAAGTAGATGGTCAGCTCGTCGCTGCTGATCGATGGGCCCCAGTCGTTCGACGAGCCCGACAGCTCGGGAATGATCGTCGGCACCGCCCACGCTCCGAGCGGCGCCTCGTCGATCGGCGCATCGATCTCCATCGTGTCGTCGACCGGCGTGGCATCGGACGCCTGCCCGTCGCAGTACCCCGCGATGCACGTCTGCCCATTCGGGCACGCACCGTCGGGACACGCGATCCCCGTCGGAACCGTGGGCGCGTAACACGCAGCGACGCTCGCCACGTACAGCACCAGGGCAACGCGCACGTTCACAGGATAGCATCGCCGCGATGGTTCGACGCATCGTCATCGCTCGGCACGGGCAGACGGCGTGGAATGCGCTCGGCAAGCTCCAGGGCCACACCGACATCGAGCTCGACGACATCGGCCGCGGGCAAGCGCGCGAGCTAGCGACCCTCCTGACGCGTGCGCACACCATCGCGCACGTGTGGACGAGCGACCTGCTTCGCGCGCGGCAGACCGGCGAGATCATCGCTGCCGCGCTGGGCCTCGCCGCACCGCGCGTGGAGCCGGAGCTTCGCGAGCGGCGGTTCGGTGTGTTCGAGGGACTCACGCGCGACGAGTGCGCGTCCCAGCATCCGGCCGCCTGGCGCGCGTGGCTCGAGCACACCACCGCGCCGCCGGGAGGCGAGCCGCGCGAGGAGGCGGTCGCGCGCATGGATCGTGCGCTGCGCCGGATCGCGAGTGACGACACCACGCTCGTCGTGTCGCACGGCGGCGTGATGCGCCTGTGGCTGATGGAGGTGATGGACCGGACGGTGCCGCTGATCAAGAACGGCTCGATCTTCATCGCAGAGCTCACCGATCGCTTCCGTGTCGTCGAGGCGTGACCGAGTCATGCCGATCAAGGGCTATTACCTGGGCTGTCCCGGCTGGGGCATGAAGAGCTGGATAGGACGGCTGTTTCCGTCGGGAACCAAGGACCGCGACTTCCTCGCTCGCTACGCCGAGGTGTTCAACACGGTCGAAGGGAACACCACGTTCTACGCGCTGCCCTCGCCCGATAGCGTGCTGCGCTGGCGCGACTCCGTGCCCGACGACTTTCGCTTCTGCTTCAAGTTCCCGCGGACCATCTCGCACGACAAGCAGCTCGTCGATTGCACCGACGACGTCGCCACATTTCTCGCGCGCATCGCGCCGCTCGAGCACAAGCTCGGCACGATCATGTTGCAGCTGCCTCCGCGCTTCTGCGATCTGCCCAGGCTGCGCGCGTTCCTGTTGTCGCTGCCCCGCGAGCTGCACTACGCCGTGGAGTTTCGACACGAAGTCTTCTTCGCGTCGGGCCCCGAAGAGGACGAGGCCGCCGAGCTCTTGCGCGAACGCAACGCGGATCTCGTGATCATGGACACGCGCGGTATCCACGCGAGCAAGAGCCTCGAGTTTGCCGACGTCCGCGGACGCAAGCCGGCGCTACCGATCATCATGCGCGCCACGGCCTCGCAACCGATCGTGCGCTGCGTGCCGCACGAGGTGTTCGCGGAGACCCTGCCGTTTCTCGAGGTCTGGCCCGCACAGCTCGCGCGCTGGATCTCGGACGGAAAGCGTCCGTACTTCTTCATGCACGCGCCCGATGACACGTTTGCCCCCGACAACGCCTACGCGTTTCATCGCATGCTGAGCGAGCACATCGATGTGGGCGAGTTACCCGCGTGGCCGAGCGCGCCCAGGCAACTCGGACTCTTCTAGAAGTGTCCAAACTCTGCCACCGTCAGAAACTGGCATTCACCCACCTCGGTGGCAACGATCTCTCTATGGCCTCCTCGATGATCCGCTTCGCAAAGTCCGAGACCCGCGATCTGGCCGACGCAGATCGCCTCGCGATCCAGCGCAGCTGGGGTGAGCCCACCGAGTGGAACATGAAGGGCTCGACGTTCTTCACCGCGTTCGTCGTGATCGGTGCGTTCCTGACCGTCCTCGCACTGCTGCTGCGTTAGCCCGTTACACGCGCAGCGCTCGCCCATCGCTACCCGATTTTTTTGACTTCGTGCCGATACGTTGGGGACGATGGCAGTACCGGAGATGGCCGACGACTTGGACAAGACAGGCGTCCACTCGGTCATCGTCCTCGACACCCCCACGGGCCGCGATGCTGTTCGCTTCTCCTTGGTCTGTGTCACCGGCGCTGATCTCGGACGTCGCTTCAGCGTTGGCACCGGTGCGGCGACCATCGGTCGCGGCGGTGTCGACATCGAGCTCACCACCACCGACGTTTCGCGCCGGCACGCGCGCATCTCGATCGGCGAGCACGGCTTTCAGATCGAGGACCTCGGCAGCGCCAACGGCACGTTCTTGAACGGCATGCGCATCACGAGCGCGACGCCGATTCGCGTCGGCGATCACCTGCAGTTCGGCAACGCGGTCCTCGTGTTCGCGCAGCGCGACGAGCTCGAGGAGCGCATGCAACGCGTGCAGCGGCTCGAAGCGATGGGCCAACTCGCAGGCGGCCTCGCACACGACTTCAACAACACGCTATCGGTCATCGTGGCGAACCTCGACTTCATCGAGGAGTCGCTACCGGATGACGCCGACGAGGCGCGCGATGCGCTCGACTCGATCCGCAACGCGGCGCTCTCGGGCGCGGCGCTCGCGAAGCGCATCACGCGCCTCGGCAGCACGGATCCGCTGACGTTCGCGCTCGTTCCACTCTCGAGCCTCGTCGAGCAAACGGTCGCGATGTCTCGTCGCCAGTTCGGTGACAGAGTCTCGATCGCGACGACCTTCGAGAAGGACCTCGCGGTGCTCGGCTCCTACGAAGAGCTGCACCAGGTGCTCGTGAACCTGCTCATCAACGCGCGCGACGCGATGCCCGACGGCGGATCGATCCGCGTGGAGGGGCGCGCGATTCACTGCGACACGCAGCAGGCGATCGCGCGCGATCTGCCGTCCCCCGGCGACTACGTCGAGATCAGCGTGACCGACACCGGCACGGGCATGGATGAAGCCACGCTGTCTCGTGCGTTCGAGCCGTTCTTCACGACCAAGGCGCGCGGCAAAGGCACGGGCCTCGGGCTCGCGATGATCCACAGCTGCATTCGCCGGCACGGTGGTGCGATCGATGTCAGCTCCAAGGTCGGCCGCGGTACGACGTTCCGTCTGCTGTTTCATCGCGTCGCGCGATAGGTCAGTCCGGGCTGCCAAAGCCCACGGAGAGGCCGAGGCCGATCGAGTAATAGCCGTTGCGCGACGGCATCTGCATACCGTCGCGCAGGCTCGGCATCACGCCGATCGATCCGAGCATGAACACGCGAACGCTCTGCACGGCTCCGTGCGGGCGGCGCGCGACGTCGATCGCTGCACCCGCGGTCGCTGCGGTGTAGATGCCCTCGACGGCACCGTCGACGCGTCGTGTTCCATCGTCGCAATCGATCGCGACGCCCATGCTGTTCACGCAGTACTGGCCGGTCGCGTTCAAGTAGGTCGCGGAGAGTGATGCCATGAGGTGAGCGCTCAGCCAGCTCCACCGCGATGGAAGTCCCGCATCGAGGGCGAGCTCGCCGCCGAAGCGCGTTGCCTCGTAGCTCGCGCCCGAGGACTCGCCGTACGCGTAGCCGCCGTACGCGACGCCGGCGATGGAGAACGCGCTATCGAGCTTGCGGCGATAGCCGATCATCGGCTCGAGCGGAGCGTCGCCACCCTCGCCCCACTTGCGCGCGCCGAGGATGAGGCCCTTCGTGCCGAGGAGGCGATCCGGCTCGATGATCGCGTGGACCTGCGCGGTCCCGTGCTGATCGCCGTCACCGTCGTGCGCGGCATCGCTCAAGTAGAACGCGGGCATGATGCCGGCTTGTAGCTCCACGCCGGGGCGCCCCACCGGGACCGCGGAGACGCCCGTCGTTGCCGGTGTAGGACCGAGTGTGGTGCATGCCGTGAGGGCGAGGGTCGCGAGGATCAGCGTGCGCATGTGCGGAAGACACGCGACCCGCCGTCCGTGGGAACCGGCATGATGTGGCAATGCCGACGCCGTTTCGCTGCGCGAACTGCAAGAGCTACATCACGCGGCAAGAGCTCGACATGCGAAAGCCGCCGGCACACCCGTGGCGGCTGACCGCGGACGGCGCGCGCGTGCTCGCGGAGAACGAAGCGCGCGGTGGCGAGAACCCGCAGTGCACCGAGTGTGGCAATCGCACGCTCGTCAGACCGAGCTAAGCGAGCGCGTTGGCGGTCGCGCTGATGCCGACGAAGAGTCCGACGAGCGGACCGACGACGATCGCGACGAGGAGGATCGCGCCGAGAAGCGCCGTGGGCGCGAACGTCACGAGGTCCGCAAAGCGCGGCGCGGGTGCGGGTGCATCGAGGCCGAGGCTCTCGCGCACGGTGGCAACCGGCTGCGGCAACAGCGCGTCGACGGTGTCGTGCGGATAGAGGTTCTTCGTCGCGCGACCGCGGGCCCACGCACGCAGCACGAGGCGCGGCGCGATGATGGCGCCGATCGCGAGCGCGAACAGGTTCAGCACGAACGCCGCGGGCATGCGCCGGCATCCGCTCGCGAGCTCCCACGCTGCGATCTCGGACTCGCCGCGCAGGTTGGTCGCGTAGCCCGTCACCACGTGATGGAGGTCGTGGATCTTGAGCGCCTTGCGACGCGCGTTGGAGTTGGGGATCTTGATCGTGAAGCGCCAGATCTGGAGCGGGACCCAGTCGAGAGAGTCGCCGCCATCGTCGCCAAACCCGTTGACCTTGTAGTACTCGGCCCGGGCTTCACTCATGGTCGTCGTCGTGCTCATGACGTGACGGTAGTCAGATGCGCCCGAACCGGCATTGGCGGGTCACGCCGAGCGATGGGCATCTCGCGCCAAACTGGATAGGCTCGGGGCGCGGTGGACGAAGCAGCCGAACATCCAGCGGAGACTGCGCTCGCGGCGCCCGCGCTCGCCTACGTGGACTTCGGGGTGGCGCGCGGCCTTTCGCGCGAGCGCTTGATGCAGGAGTCGAGGCTGACGGAGGCCATGCGCGCGGAGCCGGATGCGCGCTGCTCGACGTTCGCGTACATCGCGTTGTGGCGGATCTTGCTCACCGAGCTGCGCGACGTGGCGGTGCCGATCGAGCTCGCGAAGTCGCTCGATCTCGCCGCGCTCGGCGTGATCGGACAGATCGTGCCGCGCGCGGATTCGCTGCTGCACGGGCAGCAGTTGATCGAGCGCTTCTTGCGGCTCACCGATACGAGCCTCGGCTCGCGTCGCGTGGAGCGCGGGGACCTCGTCGGCTACGCGCTCACGCACCGGCCCGAAGTGATCGGGATGCGCTTTCCGATCGAGCTGATGATCACCACCGGCTGGCGCCTGCTCTCCGCCGCCGGTGCCGAGCCGTTCGCGCGCGAGGTCACGTTCGCGCACGCACCGGGCTATCCCGTCGCCGCGTACGAAGCGCTGTACGGCGTGCCGGTGCGCTTCGAGGCCGACGAGTCCGCGGTGTGGATTCATCGCGATCGCCTCGAGCAACCACTCGCGAGTCGCGATCCGGTAGCGCGCAGATACTTCGAAGCGTACGCGGAGCGCATGCTCGTAGCGCTCGACGCGGCACCGCCTCCGCTCGTCGCGCAGATCCGCGAAGCGATCGCGGTCGAGCTCGCCACGAGTGGCGGCGAGCTCGCGCGTGTCGCGAAGCGCATGGCGATGTCGACGCGCACGCTCCAGCGCCGCCTCGAGGAGGCGGGGACGAGCTATCAAGACGTCGTCGATGGCGTTCGCTCGGGGATGGCGCGCTCTCTCTTGCGCGAGAAGTCCCGATCGATCGTCGACGTCGCCTTCGAGCTCGGCTACGCGGATCTGAAGAGCTTCTATCGCGCGTTCCGCCGCTGGACGGAGACGACACCGGCAGAGTGGCGCGCGAAGAACGCGTGATCGCCCGGTTCGCGTGGCGCATGTGGCTGTGATAACAAGGGTTTCTCAGAAACAGGCCGCCGAAATCTCAACGCTTTTGGCGGGTGGTCGACTTCGTAGTCATGAGCGAGCACCTTGCGCGGGTCGTCGTCGTCGATGACGACTTGCTGTACCTGCGTGGTTTGAAGCGCGCGCTCCTGCGGCGCTCGACGCCGGTGGAGCTGGTGACCTTCGTCCGTGGGGATGACGCGGTCGCCTACCTCGCAACCAACGACGCCGACGTCGTCGTCCTCGATCTCCGCATGCCGGGCCTCGACGGGCTACAAGCGTGCAAGCAGATCAAGGAGCGCACGCCGTCGATGTGGGTCGCGATCGCGTCCGCGCACATGTCCGCCGACGCACGCGAAGCGGTCGCCGAGATCGGTGCGGATCGCGCGGTCGCAAAGCCGTACGACTTGCCCGCGCTCCTCGCGCAACGCGATGTCGAGCTCTCGCACGGTGCCAACGCCGTCGAGCTCCTCAGCAACGATCACATCGAGATGGCGCGCAACATCGCGGGCTCGCTCGCGCGTCGCTACAACGGCTTTCTGTCCGCCGAGGACATCGATGGCCTCGCACTGCTCGGCTTGTGCGAAGCGGCCGCGCGCTACGACGCGTCGAAGAACGGCCTGTTCATCGCGTACGCCGCGACGCGCATTCGCGGCGCGGTGCTCGACGAGGTTCGTAAGGTGGGCACGAAGTCGCGCACCGACTACGCGCGCGCGCGTCGCGTCTCCGCGGCACGCCGTGCGATCGCGGCCGACGGCGTCCACGAGGTAACGGACGCCGATGTCGCCGCCATGGTCGGCATCGCCGTCGACGATCTGCAGAAGGTCCGGGCGTCGTGGATTCGTCTGCCGACGCAAGAGATGCGCAGCCTGCCGAGCGAGACGCCCGAGATGCAGGAGGTGATCGAATCCGCGCGCCAGAAAGCGCAGCTCTCGCAAGCGCGCCAGGGCCTCGCGCCCGAAGAGGCCGAGGTGATCCGCCGCCACTACGACGTGGGCGAATCGCTCACGCAGATCGCAGCCGCTCTCGGCGTGCCCGAGCGTCGCGTGATCCAGCTGCACACCAAGGGCCTCTCTCGTCTCCGCGCGATGTGCGCGCCGATGGAGCGCGCCGGCTGAAAAAACGAAAGGCCCGGATCGCTCCTGGGCCTCTCGAGTCACATGACCGTGGTGACTACACCTGCGCCGATGGTCTTGCCGCCTTCACGCAGCGCGAAGCGAACACCCGGCTCGAGCGCGACCGCGCGATCGAGCAACAGGTTCACCTCCGCGTGCGCCCCCGGAGCGACATCGCCGATCTCGAGCTGGTCCAGCGTGGCGGTCACGTCGATCGCACCGACGAACAGCTGCGGCCGGT
This sequence comes from Pseudomonadota bacterium, assembly GCA_023428295.1. Lineage (GTDB taxonomy): Bacteria > Myxococcota_A > Polyangia > Haliangiales > Haliangiaceae > JABFXX01. The sequence continues at coordinate 7,464 of JAEYYV010000151.1, read as the reverse complement.
AGCCCGCGCGGATCGGCGTCGCGCGCCCGCCCTCCTTGGCAGTGAGGAGGTAGAGCTCCGCGCGGCAGCGACGATGCGGATGGACCGAGCCGGGCGCCGCGAGGACGTGTCCGCGCGCGATGTCGTCACGCGACGTAGAGCGAAGACGCAGACCGACGTTCTCGCCGGCCTTGGCCACCGTCTGCTCGCGATGGAACGACTCGATACCCGTCACGACCACCGGACGCACCTCGCCGTCGCGACGACCCACGATGTCGAGCGTGGCGCCGACGGTGAGCGTGCCGCGGGTGACGCGACCGGTGACGACCGTGCCGATGCCGTCGATGGTGTGAACCGTCTCGACCGGCATCATGAACGGCGCCGCGAGGTCGCGTGCAGGCGCGGGGATCGCGCGATCCATCGTCGCGACGAGCTCGTCGATCGCATGCACCCACGCGTCACCGAGGTTGCCCTGGGTGATCGCTTGCAGTGCACCGAGCGCCGAGCCCTTCACGATCGGAACGTCGTGATAGCCGTGTTGCGCGAGTAGCTCGCCGACCTCGAGCATGACCAGCTCGACGAGCTCCGGATCGGCGACGTCCATCTTGTTCATGAACACGACGAGGTGCGGAACGCCGACCTGACGCGCGAGCAGCACGTGCTCGCGAGTCTGGGACTGTCCGCCCTGCGTCGCATCGACGAGGAGGATGGCGCCGTCCATCTGGGACGCGCCCGTGATCATGTTCTTGATGTAGTCGGCGTGGCCCGGGCAGTCGACGTGGGCATAGCGACGCGTCGCGCTCTCGTACTCGACGTGAGCGAGGTTGATCGTGATCCCCTTGCGCCGCTCCTCGGGAGCGCTGTCGATCTGGTCGAACTGCCGCGCGACACCCCCATTCCGGGTAGCCATCACTTGCGTGAGTGCAGCCGTGAGCGTGGTCTTGCCGTGATCGACGTGACCGATCGTTCCGACGTTGATGATCTCCTTCGTTCTCATTGCAGTTGTCCTTTGCGAGTGGGCGGCTCGCGGTGAAATAAACGCCCGAAACGAAAAAAGCCCCGCGGCATCGCGGGGCTAGGTCGCTACCAAGTGGCCAGGTAGCCAGGTAGCTAGACGGTGCTCGGACGCACGTGCATCGAGCAGCTCGGACCGAGCTGCGAATCGATCGATGACGACGACGAGCGGAACATGTGCTGACCGGATCTAATGGGGCTTACCGACGAGAAAGTCAATCGCAGATTTCTAAGTCCATGTAGAGTGTCGCCCCATGAATTGCCCGAAGTGTGGAGTGGTGGTGACTGCTGACGAGAAGTTCTGCAGCGGTTGCGGCGCCGGAATCGCGGTCGGTTCGGACGGCAGCGCGATCCTCTATGACCGTGTCGCGCCAACGCCGATCACCGATGTGAGGGGACATCTCGGCACGGCGCGCAAGTGGCTGCTCGCGATCTCCATCATCACGCTCGTCAGCGGCTTCGTGTTCTACGCGATCAACAAGGGCGAGATGGAGAAGCAGCTGCGCGACGCAGAGATCCAGCTCTCGCATATGACTCCGCAGGAGCGCGACGAAGCGCTGAAGCAAACCGTCGGCATGACGTGGGACGAGGTCGTCGCGCACGACAAGGGCCTCGTGAACATGCTGCTCGTGGTGAACATCGCGCTGTCCGTCATCTACGCGGGCCTCTGGTTGTGGGCAAAGAAGAACGCATACGCGGCGTCACTCGTCGCGTTGCTCTTGTTCCTGACCGTGATCGTCGCGAGTGCCGTCTGGGAACCGCAGACCCTGTATCAGGGCATCTTGATCAAGATCCTGTTCATCGTCGCGCTCGTGAAAGCCGTGACCGCAGGACGTGAAGAACGCCGGATCCTCGGCGCCGTCGCGTGATCGACGATCAGCCACCGTCGGCACCGGCGCTCGCGCCGGTCGATCTACGTTGTCCCAGCTGCTGGTTTCGCCTGAAGCCGGGCGCGACGTTCTGCGGTCAGTGCGGTGCGCGCGTCGCCGCTGCACCGGAGCAGCCGCCGTCCGCGTCGATGGCGATGCGCCTGCGCGGTGGCGACGTGAAGATGGTCATCTGGTACTTCTGTCTGTCGCTCGCCGCGGCGGCCGTGTGGATGATCTACGCGCGCGTCACCGGGCACGGCTTCAACACGTTCGTGGGTAGCACCGCCACGCTCGGCGGGCTCACGGTGATCTTCGCGCTCACCAATCGCGGCCTGATCAGCGAGCCCGCGCGTCGCACCGGCTTCGGTCCGCTCGGCTATCTACTGATCCTCGTCGCGGCGGTGCCGATCGTGCTCCTCGTCGCCGGCTACGTCGAGGTGGTGAACAGCTGGTTCGGGATCAAGATGCCGAGCGAGCTCGCCGAGTTCCAGGGCAAGAGCGTGCTGTGGCCGATCCTCCTGATCGTGATCCTGCCGCCGCTCGAGGAAGAGCTCATGTTCCGCGGCCTCATCTACGGCGGGCTTCGCAAGAGCTTCACCGTGGCCGAGACGTTCATCGTGTCGTCGTTCGCGTTTGCGATCCTGCACCTGTCGATTCCGTCGCTCGTGACGCACTTCCCGCTCGGGCTCTACTTCGTGTGGCTGCGGCACAAGTCGAACAGCTTGTGGCCCAGCGTGTTCGCGCACGCGTGTCACAACCTCGGCGTGTGCATGTTCGAGTGGCTTCGCTAGACCTTGGCAGCGACGGCACGCAGCGTCGCGCTCGCGTCCGTGTCGATCACGTGGTGATGCGACACGACGATGCGCCGCAGATCGGGGAGGTCCGCGAGCCGCTCGAGGTGCGAGCGAAACGCCTTCTTGTCGGCGACGACGAACAACCTCATGAGGCGGCTCACGCGCGGTCCGCCGGTCGACTGCGTGATGTGCTTGAGCACGAAGCCCGAGACGCCGGAGATGTGCGGCATGTTGAACACGGCGTCGTTGAACACGAGCGTCGTGCCGTCCTTGTCTCGCACGATCATCACGCCCTCGCGCTCCTTGGTCCCGTCGAGGATCACGAGCTCGACCGCACCGTCGGGCGCGAACTGCCCGTAGCCGCTGCTCACGGGCACGGCTTGCGAGACCGCCTTCGTGGCGCCGTCGGGGCAGAGGACCTGCGCGCTCGGATAGCGATCGTGAAAGATCTTCGCGTCGAGCCGGTGATAGCCGTTCGGCACCACGATCGCTTCGATCGGCCCGAGCGCTTCGAGCTCCGACATCTCCGCATCCCCGAGCGCGATGCCGTTATGAATCACGATTCCGCCGCTGGCGCGCTTCGCGATCGTCATCACGCGCTTCATCGGCATGCGCGGGATACCGGCTTCGACACGCCACACGCGCTCACTCAACTTCTCGATCGGACCGTGCGGACCGACCTTCCACTCCGTGTTCCATTTTGCCACGCGCACACTATAGGCGACCCTCGTGTGTCGCGGGGCGTCGCACTAGCAATCCTCGTCGATGCGCGGTAGCACCGCGGGCATGAAGAAGCTGATCGCAGCGACGCTGTTTGTCATGGCGTGCGGTGGAAAGCCCGCGCCGAGCACCACGACGACCGGTGGTGGCGAGACGACCGATCCGGCGCAGACCACGGATGGCCAACCGACGACGTCGAACCAACACAAGCCGGAGATCGGGACGTGGGGCTTCGACACGAAGGGCATGAACACCAAGGTCGCGCCCGGCTCGAGCTTCTACGAGTTCGCGAACGGCACGTGGCTCGAGACCACCAAGATCCCCGACGACAAGTCGAACTACGGCATGTTCACCGCGCTCGGCGATCGCAGCGACGATCGCACCAAGGAGATCATCCTCGGTGCAAAGGCCGCGGATGGTCCCGAGGCCAAGAAGGTGGCGGACTACTACGCGAGCTTCATGGATGAAGCCGCGATCGAAGCGAAGGGCCTCGAGCCGATCAAAGCGGACCTCGACAAGATCGCCGCGATCAAAGATCAGAAGGGCCTCGTCGCTGCGTTCGCGAACAACGCGCGTCACCTGCGCAAGTCGCCGTTCTTCACGCTCGTCGTGCAGGACGACAAGAACCCCGAAGGTCACATCGCGATCATCGCGCAGAGCGGCCTCGGGCTTCCGGATCGCGACATGTACGACGCGAAGAAGGAGCAGTTCGCGGCGATCCGTGACGGCTACAAGAAGTACATCGCCACGATGCTCGGCTTCGCGGGGATCACCGACGCGAAGCGCGCGGCCGCCGTGTACGCGCTCGAGGAGAAGATCGCTGCGGTTCACTGGACCAAGACGCAGAACCGCGACTCGAACAAGACGTACAACAAGCTCACCGTCGCCGAGCTGAAGAAGCTCGCGCCGGACTTCGATTGGAAGTCGTGGCTCGACGCGACCGGCCTCGGCAAAGAAGCCGCGGTCAACGTGACCCAGCCGAGCGCGATCGCGGGCATCGCGAAGCTCGTCAAGTCGCAGCCGGTGCAAGTGTGGCGCGATTGGCTGACCGTGAACCACCTGACGGGCTCCGCGCCGTACCTCGCCAAGCAGTACGTCGACGCGCAGTTCGAGATGTACGGCAAGACGCTCTCGGGCACACCACAGCTCAAGGAGCGCTGGAAGCGCGGCGTCGACGAGGTCACGGGCGCGCTCGGCGAGGCGGTCGGCAAGCTCTACGTCGCGAAGTACTTCACGCCGGCCACCAAGGCCGCCGCCGACGAGCTCGTGAAGAACCTGCTCGTCGCGATGGGCCAGCGCCTCGACGGCCTCACGTGGATGGGCCCCGAGACCAAGGCAAAGGCCAAGGAGAAGCTCGCCACGTACAACCCGAAGATCGGCTATCCGAAGGTGTGGCGCGATTACTCCGCGCTCGAGGTCGTCGCGGGTGATCCCGTCGGCAACGACTGGCGCGCGGGTGCGTTCGAATACGATCGCCGCCTCGCCAAGCTCGGCCAACCCGTCGATCGCGACGAGTGGGGCATGACGCCGATGACCGTCAACGCTTACTACAACTCGGGCCTCAACGAGATCGTGTTCCCAGCCGCGATCCTCCAGCCGCCGTTCTTCGACGCCAACGCCGACGCGGCGGTCAACTACGGCGGCATCGGCGCCGTGATCGGTCACGAGATCAGCCACGGCTTCGACGACGAAGGATCGAAGTACGACGCGAAGGGCGCGCTCGTCGACTGGTGGACCAAAGAGGACAAGGACAAGTTCAAGACGGCCACCGACGCGCTCGTCGCACAGTACGACGCGTACTGCCCGTTCCCGCCCGCCGACGGCAAGCCCGCGCAGTGCGTGCAAGGCAAGCTGACGCTCGGCGAGAACATCGCGGACCTCGCGGGGCTCACCGTCGCCTATCAGGCGTACAAGCTATCGCTCGGCGGAAAGCCCGCGCCGGTGATCGACGGCATGACCGGCGACCAGCGCTTCTTCCTCGGCTGGGCGCAGGTGTGGCGCCGCCTCTATCGCGAGCAGGAGCTCAAGAACCGCTTGTACACCGACGTTCACAGCCCGTCGGAGTACCGCACGTCCGTGGTGCGCAACCTCGACACCTGGTACGAGGCGTTCAAGCCGGCGACGGGCGACACGCTGTACCTGCCGCCCGAGAAGCGCGTCCGCATCTGGTAGCTCACTCGAGATCGAAGTCCTTCTTGCGCTGCTCGCGCAGCGCCAGTCGGCGCTCGACCTCGCGCTGTTCGCGCGCCGCTTCGTGTTCGTTACGCTGCTCGGCGTAGCGCTTGCGCTGGACCGCGAGACGACGGCGCGATGCACTCTCGAACTCGTTCTCTTTCTGTTCGATCGAGCGCGTACCGCTCTTGAGACCGAGCACCACGGTCGCGCGGACCGGTGTGCCATCCGCGGCGAACATCGTGTACTTCACATTGATCGATTCGATCACGCAGCGAAACGGCGCCTGCGTTCCCCACGTGGCAACGCAGAAGCTGGGCCGCTGCTTCTTGCCCTTCTTCTTGTCGCTGTACGGATCGCGAACGCTCGCGAGGCTCTTGAGCGCGGCGATCGCGTTCACGACGAAGTCGCTGTTCTCTTCGAATGCGTCGAACACGAGCTCGACCTTCACGGTCTCCGCACCCATCGCCGTGAACTCCATCGGCTTGGTAGCGACCGACTGCGCGCCGATCACTTTGTGCTCGGTCCACTGGATCGGAGACTCGATCTGCAGCTCCTTCGGATTGAACTGCGCCTCCACGGTGATGGCTTCCTCGCCGGGCTCACCGATGTTGCCGATCATGAACTTGTGGGCTTGCGGGAGCTTTTGATAGTGCGCCGTCGACATGTGAAGCGGCCTGGTCGGAGGCCACCTGTCGAAGTTGCGAACTATTTTTTGTGTTCCGTAAGTGCCCGATACCACTGGGTAACTAGAACCGGCCGACGAGGGCGGCGCCGATCGACTCGTGCGTGAACGTCGGCACGAGCGCGGTCGTCGTGTCCGTCGTGGCCATGTTGTCGGCCTCGTAGTACCAGTAGCCGCCGAGGCCGAGGCCCGCGAGCCCCGCCCCGATCAGCACGACCGAGATCGGATAGATCGGATCGTTCGCCGCGAGCGTGTACACGATGCCGCCGACGAACAGCGCGCCACCCGCGCCACCGGCGATGTACGCCTTCTGTCGCAGCTTGACCGCTGGATCCTCGACGACCTCGGGCTCCTCGGGCGGTGGTTCGACGACCTCGGCTGGCTCCGCGGGAATATCGAACGACGTGAGCGCGCCACCCGCGACGTTGACCGGGAACTCGTGCGCCTTGCCGCTCGGATACGTGATGACGAGGGTGTCGCCCTTCGCTTTCACGACGAGGCGCGTGGGATCCGACGAGCGCAGGTCCGTGCTCCCGCCTTTGCGCACGATCGTGTAGCCCGCAGGCAGCGTCTGCTTCTCGACGGTGTTGATTCGCACCCAACCGATCTGCGGCGTCATGCGCGCGAGCTCGTCCTTCACCGCCTTGATGCGATGGATGATCGCGAACGTCGTCTGCGCGTCGACCTCCGGCTTGTCGGCCGTGATCTTGTCGTACTCCTCCACGGCCTTCTCGAGTGCTTCGGCGGCGGCCGCGTACTGCTGATCCGCGGCGAGCGCGAGGCCATAGCTCGCGAGTGGATCGATCTTGGGCTCGATCTTGTAGCTCGCGAGGAACATGCGAGCGGCTTCGCCCGGGTTCGTGTCGAGCGCCGTGCGTCCCGCGAGCACGTAGCACTGCGCGGCGTCGGGTTTGCCTTCGCACTCGTCAGCGGCGCTCGCCAGCGACGGCGCGAACAGAAGGGTGGCTAGCAGGATCCGTCGAAGCACGATCCCAGCGTAGTCGATTTTCTGACCGCTCTGAGGATCATCGCCGCGAACATCCCACCCGCACGATCGCCGGCGCTCAGAAGTTGCCGTCGAACTGACAGTGCGCGCCCTGGCACTTGGGCTTCGTCTCGACGGGCTTGGTCTTCGTCTCGACCTTCGTCGCGGCCGGCTTCGGCGTGGTCTCGACGGGCTTGGTCTTGGTCTCGACAGGCTTCGTCGCGGCCGCGGGCTTCGTGGTCGTGG
>JAEYYV010000362.1 GCA_023428295.1 Pseudomonadota bacterium | reverse complement strand
GATCACGAGCGCTGCACGCGCCGAAGCGCTCGCGGCGAGCCCGGCGGATCTGCTCCGCCGCGTCACCGAAGCCCTCACCGAGACGGCGTCCGAGCCCGTCGCGCAGAATGAAGGAGACGATATGCCGAGTCGCGTAGAGACCCTGATCGCCCTGGGCAAAGTGCCGCTCCTCGCGTCGCTGTCTACGAGGCAGCTCGCGGACGTCGCGGAGCGTGCGCACTGGTCGAACGTGCGCGAGGGCAGCGTGGTCGTCACGGCGGGCGACGCGATCGACGCGCTGATCCTCGTCGATGATGGCGAGCTCGTGCTCGGTGATCGCGCGATCGGCAAGGGCGACGTCGTCGACGAGCTCGCACCCTTTGCACCCGCACCGATCGCGAGCGACCTGCGTGCGCGACGCGCGTCGCGGCTCGTCCGCCTGGAGCGCGTTGACTTCGAGGAGCTCGTCGACGACGTTCCCGGTCTCGCAGCGGCGGTCTGCCGCGGACTCGGCGAGCGAGCGCGCAAGGCGCGCGATCAGGCGTATCGATCGCCGCTCACGTCGCAGCGCTAGTCAGTCGTCGCGCGGAGCTGCGAGGTCACGCCCGCACTCCTGCATCGTTTCGGGCGTCGTTGCCTTCAAGAAGCACTCGCGTTGCGGCGCGGTCCACTGATCGCGCGTGCATGCCTCGGCGACTCGTCGCACGATGCGATCGCGCTCCTGTTGGAGCTGCGACTTCTGCTGCGGGTCTTGCGCGCCCTCGATGATCGACGCGGCGATCTTCGTGCCGACCTCGTTGCACGGGAGCGACGTCTCCATCGCATCCGGTGTCGACGCGGGCTCGTCCATGCCTGCGTCGGACAGCGAGGGCGGGGGAGGGGGCAATGCCGTCGGTGTCGCCGTGGTCGGCGGCGCAGACGTCTTGGGCGGCGGTGGCCGCAGATCGCATGCACCGAGCGCCATCACGAGCAGGAGCAGAATTCGCACCACGCCAGTCTACTACGCGCCCACGTACGGTCGCGCTTGGACGATCCACACCTTGTCGCCCTCGAGCACCCACTCGATGTCGAGCGGCAGCCCGTGGTCGAACACGGTGATCACCTGCTGCACCTGCGTGGCGAGAGTCTTGGCGCGCTGCTCGGTGAGAATCACACCTTCGCCGGGCGGCACGGGGACCGCGACGATGCCTCCGTTCGCGTCGAACCGGAGCATCACGGGATCGTCGGAGCGCGAGATGATCTTCGTGCCGTCGTTGGCGGGGTCGAAGATGATCTGCTCCGGAACCTTCTGACCCTCGACCACTCGCATGCCCAGCCCGAACTTCGCGTTGATCGTGTAGCTGCGATCGTCGGCCACGTCCCACAGGTTCTTCGTGACGAGCACACCCGCAGCAGTCGCATTGACGCCGACCTGCACGAGGACGGCGCCGAAGACCTGGCGATGATCGATGCCGAACGCCTCGCGCTCCTCGACAGCGCGCAGCGTCCACACGGACGCCCACACCACGCGCAGCGCATCGCCGAGCGCCTTCTTGCCGACGACGTTTGGCACCGTGTCGTAGAGCCCGGCGCCGTTGAAGCCGGGCAAGTCCTCCGCGTTCGTCGAGCTGCGCACGAACACGCCGCGCCCTCCGAGGTCGAGGCGCACGCGCTTGTAGATCGCATCGAGCGAGGCGTGGTCGATCGGCGCTTCCGCGATCTGCTTGCGCAGGTCCTCGAGCGCGCTCTTGCGCCACGCGGCGTCCTTGAACTTCGGATCCTTCAGCATCGCGTCGACCTTTCGATCGAGCCCGTTCCTGGCCATGTGCTGCACGTAATAATAGAAGCCGACGCCAAAGCCGCTCGGCACGCTCACGCCCGGGAGGTTCGCCGTCACGATCTCGCCGAGGTTCGACGTCTTCGTGCCGTACGTGATCACGTCCTTCGCACGGATGCGCGTGAGCATCGCGAGGCGCGGCTCCGTCGTGTTTGCCTTCGGCAGCCGGACCGTCTTTGCCTCGGACTTGCGGAGCTCGTGCGCCTTGATCTCCTGCTGCGTGGCTTCGCGCACCACGATCGTCGTGTCCGTGACCTCGTAGTAGACGGTCTTTCCGTCGAGCGCGCCGAACTTGTCGCGCGCCTTCTTGTCGCCCGCGTTCGGAATCTTCCACGCGGTCGCGCGCAGGTTCACGTGCGAGAGCGGCGTGGAGAACTGCGTCGCGAGGATGCCGGCGACCGGGGTGATGTCCGGATACGACTCTTGCAGCAGCACGATGTCGTTCCGATCGAACGTGAGCGTCTCGAACGGCGTGCCGATCGGAACCACGCGCAGCTTGCCGACGGCGCGGCCGTTGTTGAACGCTTGGAAGTCGGCGGACTTGTAGACCTCGTCGTTCGTGAGGATCGGCACGCCTCTCGTCTTCAGCTCGCTCGCGACCTTCAGCTGTGCCGGCGAGTCGGGACGGAACGGCAAGCCCTTGTGGAAGAACGACTGCTCGAGGCGTTTGCGAGCGCGGATCACGTCGTCGGGGCCGATCTTGTCGCCTTCCCAGAACGCGAACGACCACTTGTCGATCTTCACGTGGTGCGTGAGGTAGCCGAGGATGAACTTCGGCTTCACGCGCTCGTAGTTCTTGTTGTACTCGCGGATGTTGTCGGCGGTCCACGCCTTCTTGAGCAGCACGCCGAGGACGAAGTCGGCGTGGATGTTGAACAGATTGACGTCGATGAAGTAGATGTCGTTCGTCTTCAGATCGATGATGAACTTGCCGAGCTCGTCGGACGAGATGGTCTTCGAGTAGTCCTTCCAGTCACTGGCGCTCTTGATCTCGCGGACCCACGCTCGCTGCTCCCCGGCAAACGCGCGCGCGGGGACGAACAGCAGTGCCAGCACCACCAACAGGGGCCTCATAGGCATCCTTATAACGCGTCTAGTTCGCGTGATCGGCCTCAGCGCGCGAGGACACCCTCGCGATGCTGTTCGCAGTCCGAGCGCCGCGCGGGCTACTTCGGCAGCGTGATGTTGGGGATGCGCCCCTCGGCGAGGTGACCATCGCCGTTCGGGATGTAGCCGTTGGTGCTCGTCGTGTTCGCACCGGTGTAGCGGAAGATGAACTGATCGCCGGCTTCGAAATCGATCGCGGGCGCGTCCATGTCGATATCGCACGCCTGCGCCGTGAACCGCCCCTCGGGGAGCGGCTCGAAGTGCTGCATCGCCGTCGCGAGCGTCGTGTCGACACCATCGCGACGCAGCACGAGATCGAACGTCACGTCGACGGCGCGAATGATGATGCCGTCGCAGACGAGCTTGTACGTCCCGGCGGCGACGTCGGCCTTCAGCGAATATTCAGCTTCTTGGGATCCACCGGACCCCACGCCAGGGGCTCAAAAGGGTGATGGCTGTCGATCCGACAGCTTCACCTCGGTCTCGCGTCCATCGAGCGCGAGCCACAGCACGTCTGGATTTCCTTCGTCGGGACCCGGACAGCCGACCAACGCAACAGCGACGAGCAGGGCAGAGTGCTTCATTTGGTCTTCTCCTTGGCAGGCGGCGGTGGCGTGAAGATCGCGATGAAGTGCGTCGGCACCGGCGTGGACTCGCCGAGCAACACGAGGCCCGCCTTCTGACCGGCGGCCATGGACTTCGCGCGGTGGTGGATCCGATTCGAGATCACGATGCGGCCCTCGGGCTTGAGCGCGAGCTGCGCGGCCGCGAGCCACGCGACCGGATCCTGGAAGAAGTGATCGACCTCGGCGAGAAGGATCGCGTCGTACGCGCCGGCCTCGAGCCCTGGCGTCTCCGCACCGACCACGCGGCGCTCGACGACCTCCGCGAGGCCCGCCGTCTCGAGGCGCGAGAGCAAGAGCTCGAGAACCGCGCCATCGATATCTGTCGCGACGACGGTCCCGTTCGGAGCCACCGCGCGTGCGAGATGCACGGTCAAGAGTCCCGTGCCGGCGCCGACGTCCGCGACGCGCGAACCCGGCTTGATCCCGAGTGCTTCGACCACCTTCTCGGGGCGGCGCTCCGAATCGAAGCGCGCTTGCTCGCGAGCGGTGTTGTCCTCGGATGCCTTGGGCGCAGAGCCCGACGAGCCGGAGCTCCCGCTCTCGGACGCGCCACTCTTACTGCAGCTCGCGAGCGCGAGGCACAGCCCGAAAATGACAGCGGCGCGAGACATCGCGGCTAATCTAGCACGCACGTCTCGCGCCACACATTGACCACACATTCACGTTTCGTTTCGTGATGTGTGGGAGCTTGATCTAGATCTCCTTCGGACGACCGAACTTGCCGGAGATCGTGATGCCGTTCGCGAAGGCGCTGATGGCGCGCTCGTCGCGCTTGGCCAGTGCGTACGCGATGGAGGCCATCGCGAAGCGCGCGGTGTTCGCACCGTTGTACGTCGCCGGCGCGCCGTTCGCGTCGAAGCCTTCGGCGGTGTTGTTGGCGCGGACCTGACCGAAGTTGCCGCTCATGAGGTGACCCGCGCTCCACACGTAGACACGGTTCGTGTTCTGCGTGGAGCCGTCCGGCCAACCACCACGGTTGAGCCAGCTCTTGGTCGTGTCGCCGCACACGGTGATGACGGTGTCGGTATCGAGCGCCTGCATCGTGTTGTCGTCGACAGTGTTCTTGAGATCTCCCATGAGACCATCGAACACACCCTTGAGCGATGCGGGGACGGTGTTGACGTCGCCGCCGTCGAACGCGCCGTGTGGATCGTCGCGCATCGCGGGGAGCACCACCGAGTTCGTGAGGCCCATCTTGAAGGCCTTCACCGCGACGATGAACGTACGGCCGATGGCCGCGACGTTCGCGCGCGTGTTGCCGTTGATGCCGTAGCGCGCGAGGTCTTCCGGCGTGACAGCGAGCTTGCTCGACAGGTTGGTGCCGAGGAACTTCGCAGCGCCTTGCGCCGTGAGGTACGCCGTCTTGGTCGTCGAGCGGTTCGCCGCGCGGTTCAGCTGGATGAGCGCGTCGTAGTGCGCCTTGTACAACTGCGCGTCGGTGGTCTGTGCGAGCAAGCCGCCCGCACGAGACGCCGCCGAGTTGAACAGACCGACGATGCCGTCGGCGTTGTTCACGTTCGCGGGGCGCGCGCCACCGGGGGCCGTGCCGACCTCGACGTCACCGAGGGTGACGAACGGGATGACCGAGGGGTTGCTGGACTGCAGCGCACTCGCGACCGAGAAGATGTTCGAGCCGTTGAGGCCCGTCACCGAGCCCGGCTGGTTCGTGTGCGTCTCGTTCGCGCCGCACGTGAACAACGTCACCTGGCGATCCGGCGTCAGCGTCTGGAACGGAGTGTCCGGTCCGATGACGAGGCGCTTGTCGGTACCCGCGACTTCCGTCGCCATACCGGGCTTGTGCCACGAGAAGTTGTTGTTGTTCGCGAGCGCGACTTCGGGCTGCGGCCAGAGCAGACCGAACCACGCGAGACCGCCGTTGCCGGCGACAACGTGGATCGAGCGGCAGACCGGGTTGGCCGCGGCTGCGTGCGCGACTTCTTTGCCCGCGCTGCCTTCGAGGATCTCGAAGACCTTGCTGCGAGACACGCCGAGCGCCGCACCGGCGGCGACCGACCACTTGATGAGCGCGCGGCGCGTCAGCTGCCGCTCGTCTTCACGCTTGGAGAGGGGATGCTTCGCCATAGTGGTTGGTTTCTCCGTTACTCGCAGGTGTGGGCCGCGGCGAGGATGACCGCGACGGCTAGGCGCTTACCGATGTCAGGCGTCGTCGCGCCGGTGACACTGGCGTTGCAGATGTCGATGTGAGCTTGGGTCGCGGGGCGGCCGATCAAGCAGGTGATGCCACTTGCTTGGCAGGTGTCGTTCGCGTCGAACAGGACCGCCGGAGTGCCGCCCGTCTGGCACCGGGCGAGGTTCGGGATCGCGGCGATGACCTCGGGGGCCGCGGCCGCGAAGATGTCGAACTCGCGCGAGGCACCCGACGTGGAGATGCCGATGTTCTCGCGGATGCGGTTCTCGAAGTTCGCGCCACCCATCGCCGAGAAGCCGCTCGTGTAGAGCTGGCCAGCCGACAGGTTCTGCGTCGCGGCGGTGTTCACACCGACCGAGCGAAGAATGTTGCCGAGCGTGGCGTAGCGAACCTTCGAGCACGAGTGCACGTGCGACGTGTAGCGTGGCGGCCCCTCCTTCGAGAGGCGGTCGACGAGCTCCCACGGCGAGATGCCATCGTTCATGTGATCGAAGGTGTTCTCTTCGTCACCGGACGAGGTGCCACCGGACGGGGGCGGGTTGATGATTTCTCCGTCCTCGAGCTCGTTCTGGACGCATGCGCCCGCGAGCACGAAGGAGGAAGCGAGAAGGATGTAGTTGAGCTTCTTCATAGTGGATCCTCCTCCTAGAACTTCACGAAGTCGTCGGCGGTGTAGACCGAGTAGATCATGTCTTTCATCTTGAAGCCGCTCGCGGTGAACGCGTCGAGCTGCGTCTGGATGGTCGCGACCGGGACTTCCATCAGGGTGTCGACGATGTCCGTCTTGCCGAGGGCCCAGTTCCACACGCGAGCAACACCGCACTTCGCGATGCTGGGGTCAGCGGCCATCGCCGCGCCGTACTCGACGAGCGTCGCGGTGGGCGTGCCGAAGCGCCACGCCGTGGTCTCGCCCGCCGGGAGGTAGTCCGTGAGCTGCGCCATCGGGGCGCCGTCGAGCGGCGTCGAGACGGAGATGGTGTTCTGATAGACACCGTCGTCGTCGAAGTTCGCGAACAGCGGCGCCGAGTGGTTCAGCGTCTGGTGGCAGTTCGCGCAGACAACCGCCGAGACGTCCTTGAAGTCGACGCGGCCCGTGTCGAGGCCGGAGATGCTGTTGAACGGCCACACGCCGTTGTACGGAGCAGCGCCACCGACGTTCTGCGGAGCACCGACTTCCGCCGGGAACTTCGTGCAGTCGAAGGCCTCTTGCACCCAGCGAACGCGGCGGAACGCGAAGTTGCCGTAGTAGAGCTTCATCGCGCCCGGGTTACCGAGGACGCCGACCTGCGGACCGTTGCCGGCGCAGGTCGCGGGCGTGAACGCGCCGGTACCTTCGTCGAACGTGGGGCAGTTGTTCGTCGACGCCGTGAACAGCTCCATGTACGAGCGGTTCTCGGCCGCGAGCTGCGCCGCGAAGGCGGGCGCGGTGTCGTACTCGCCGTTCGTGCCGCCACCCATCTTCAGGGTGTCGCGCCAGAAGTGGAACATCTGACGAGCGAACGTCGGACGCTCCATGTACGCACGAATGAGCGTCTCGTACGCCGTCTTCTTGGCCGCGTCGTCCGCCGCGTTGGCGACCGACATCGTCTCGTCCATCGAGGGCAGATCGCCGGTCAGGCGAAGCGCCGCGATGCGCAGTGCTGCGGGATAGTCGACGACGCGCTCGCCGAGCAGCTTGTCCCATTCGTCGACGGGATTCGAGCCGGAGCCGCTCCCCATCGGATCATCATCGCCACCGCCGGTGCCGGGGTCATCCGGTTGACCGACGCAGGCAACCAAGGTGGTTGCTGCGAACAGGAGTGCTGAGATGTTCTTCATAGTTCTCCTCACGGTGCTGCTTGCTCCGCCGTAACCCAGATTCCGACCATATTCATGAGATTGGTGTGAGTGGCGGCCGGCAACTGGATCGGGTGGTTCGTGTTTCCAGGAGCCGGGGCCAGATAGAGACCGCTCTGTGCAGGAGTGGTCAGGTTGATGCGCGTCTTCACCTGATTGCAGGCGAGCATGATCTGAGCGTCGTCGGCGCTGTTGATGCCCGTCATGTCGAGGGCGCCCTTCGCGTCGTTGTTGTTCGCGTTGTGGCAGCTACCGCAGTTCTGCTGGAGGACGGCGGCCGCATTGGTCTTGAAGGCGGGGAGCGCCTTGCAGCCGCCGGTCGTACCCGTGCCGCCGTTGCCCGGACCCTCTTCCATCTTGTAGGGCGTGATGACGCGGAAGTGGACTTCGAGGGTGTTCTCGACGGGGAAGCCGACGAACGACGCCGTGCCGCCATCGATCATCTCTTCAGCCGCCATCTCGAGGTTCATCTTCAGGTTGAAGAAGCGATCGATCGGATCCGCGATCGGCTCCTTCGCCGGCTCGTTGGGACCGGGCGGGGGCGGGCGCGAGACGAACAGCGGGTGCTCGATGTACGCGCCCGACGTTCCACCGACGAGCTTCAGCTGGTTGATGTAGAGCTGCGACGGGAACTGGATCGCGGTGAACGTGATCGCCGCGCCGGTCAGACCGAGCGTGGACAGATCGAGCGTGTTGACCGGGCACTGCGGAAGCGGCGTTCCTGCGGGGCAGACCTGCGGCATGATCGCGTTGGTCTTGAGGAGCGGAGCACCGCCGACTTCACCCGGCTGCGGACGAGCGTCCTGCTCGGCGCGGATCCACTCGAGGAGGTCGGACGACTCGGCCGGCGTGAGCTCGGGACCGTTGTGGAAGCCCTTCGTCAACAGCCGCGACGACGGTGGTGTCTCGAGGTTGACGACGGCCGGCGTGTAGCCGATGAGCGCTTCGCGGATCGCGTACGGGCTGACCGCCAGGTCCGCGCCGTTCGTGTTCAGGAAGTCGATCATCGGCATGGTCATGTGACAGCCCGCGCACTGGAGCTCGAGCACCGGCCACGCCTTCTCGTCCCAGAGGCGACGAGCATTGGCTTCATCCTTCTCGAGATCGGTCGGCAGGACCGTGTCATCGATCAGGCCCGTACAGCCCGCCGCCATCAGAACCGCCATCGCGGCCACCGTGAGGCGGACGAGATCGAGGCGTCGGATGAGGGTCTCGAGCATCGTCTTGCGGGACGGGAGTCCTGCAGTCGGCTTGCTGGAGCGAACAACGAACATGGTTTGCGTCCTTAGAGCAGCTTGTATGCCGTGGTTGACAGTCCGATCCCGTTTGCGAGAGTCCTTGGATTCCAAATAGTTCGCGGACGAAAGTCTGGATGTCCTACATCGTGCATGAGTTTGCAGGGGCGCGGCCCCGAGCGGGGCGGGGGCGGGGGG
>JAEYYV010000067.1 GCA_023428295.1 Pseudomonadota bacterium | reverse complement strand
ACCTGGGCGAGATCGATCGTGGTGGCGATCCGGTCGTCGAGCAGCGCCTCTTTGATGAGGCGCGCGATCCGCTTCGCGTAGCGCTCCTCGCCGTAGTCGCTGATCACGCGCGAGAGCTCCCGCTCGTCCAGCTCGTGCAGGAGCTCGAGGACCGTCTGCCCTCGGGTCGGGTCCATGCGCATGTCGAGTGGACCGGGCTTGGTGAACGAGAAGCCTCGCTCGGCGTGGTCGAGCTGCGGCGAGCTGACCCCGAGGTCGAGCAGGATGCCGTCGACCTTCGGGACCTCGAGGTCCGCCAGAACCCGAGGAATATCCACATAGTCGGCGTGAACCAGGCGGGCTCGGTCACCGAACGGCGCGAGCCGGAGGCGCGCTGCTTCGAGCGCTGACGGGTCGCGGTCGATCCCGATCAAGGATGCGAGCGGAGCGCGCTTCAAGAGGGCCGCTGCGTGGCCCGCGCCGCCGAGGGTTCCATCGACGTAAACCCCGTGATCTCGCGGAGCTAGGTACTCGAGCACCTCGGCCGGAAGCACCGACGCATGCTCGAAGGCGGTCACGCGCGTTCGTTACCACCAATCCTGCGCAAGGTTGCAGAAATCTTGCGGTCTAGTCGCAATCCATGTGCAAATAGATGTAAGCAGCTCTCCGACGTCAGTTGACGATCCGGATGGTGTCTCGTATAACCCATCGACTAAACCCAGCGAGATAACAGGTGCTTAGGTACAAAGAAACCGAAGACATCGATGCGCGCTTCAGCGAGGTCGAGCGCATCGTCACGGCGTGGCGCGCGCGCGTTGCCACGTCGAACCCTGTTGCTCGCCAAGAGTTCAACAACCGCCTTCGCATCTCGCTCATCCACCACGATGCAGCGCTCGAAGGCGAGGTGCTCTCGTACAGCGAGATCAAAGCCGCTGTCGATCCGAGCATCATCAGCGATCCATCGCTGATCCCGTCGTACGAAGAGATCCGTCGCTTCGATGACGCGTGCAACTTCGCCGCCGAGCAGGCCGCGAACAAGAAGAAGCCGTTCAAGCTCGATACCGTCCGCGAGATCTATTCGATCCTCGCGCCCGACGAGAAAGCGAAGGGTCTCCCGTTCCGCAAGGAGAACCCGCTCCACCGGCTCTACTACCACGACATCGCAGCGCCCGAGAAAATCCTCCCGGCGATGCGCAAGCTCGGGGAGTGGATCGACGACCCGGCGAACAAGCACCTCCACGTGATCGAGAAGGTCGCCACGCTCCACTCGAAGTTCATGGCGATCTTCCCGTGGGCCAAGGAGAGCGGCCGGACCATTCGCGTCGCGTCGAACCTATTGCTCCAAGAAGGTGGCTACCCGATCGCGATCGTTCACTCGATCGATCGCCAGCGGTACTACGAGTCGCTCCGCGGCGATCACATCGGCCTGACCTCGCTGTACCTCGAGGCCGTGCAGACCACCGCCGAGACCGAGATGCGCGTGTACGACGAGGCCCAGAAGGGCCCCACCAAGAAGCGCTCGAAGAAGTCCTCGGCCCCGCAGGGCTGAGCCTTCGAGCTGCCGTTCGCCGCGGACGTAACTTCGTCCTCGACGATTCGTGCGCGTCGGCTACCCTGCTCGTCCTTGGATTTCGGCCATGCAGGACCTGGTGATCACCCCGCGTCTGACGATCCCGTCGGGCGAGCTCTCGATCGCGTTCGCGCGCTCGGGCGGCTCGGGTGGGCAGAACGTGAACAAGGTGTCCAGCAAGGTCGATCTGCGCTGGAACGTGGCGTCGTCCGCCGCGCTCGGCGACGAGGATCGCGCGTGGCTCCTGCAGCGCCTCGCCTCGCGTCTGTCCAACGACGGCACGTTGATCGTCACCAGCACGCTCACGCGTGATCAGATCAAGAACCGCGCGGACGCCGAGTCCAAGCTCACGTTGATCGTTCGCGCGGCGATGGATCGCCCGAAGACCCGCAAGCCCACGAAGATGTCCAAGGGGGCCAAGCGCCGTCGCGTCGCCGCGAAGCGGATGAACAGCGAGAAGAAAGCGAACCGCAGCTTCCGCGGCGAGTAGCGCGCGAGTAGTGCGACATGGCGGGGTTCGTCAGCGTGAGACGCCGCGCTTCGGTGCCGTCGTACGACAAACGATCGCGGTGAGTAGAACAATCGCGACGTAGCGCGTGCTGCTTACGTACGGAGGTGCGGCCACATCGCGTGGACGCGCTCGCTCAGACTCTCGACGACCGCTGCTTGCACGACGCCCTGCGCCTCGTGCTCCGTGCACCACGAGCGATACTTCTCGAGGTGGCGCGGGTTGGTCCAATACGCGCCGAGTCCGATCGTGTCGAACTCGTCCTTGGGATAGCGACGGCCCACGCCGATCGCGCGCAGCGCGTCGTTGATCGATGCGTGATCGCCGCTGAGGCGCCGCTGTCCGCAAAACGCCGCGGCCCACTGCGCGCCGTTCAGGTGGCTCTGTCCGCTCTCGTAACCGGTCTGGATGATCGCGAACTTCGCATCCGCTCGCTGGGTCATGTCGCGCACGAACTGGAACAGGATCATGTCGCGCGGAAACGTGGCAGGGAACGTCATCGGAACATCGAGCTCCCCACCGACCGCAGACTCCGCCGCCCAGAACGTCGAGTAGTAGTGGTCGATCGGCATGACCGACACGTCCTCGTACGCGGCGATCGCACGCAGATCGACCTTTCCCGCGATGTCGTGATCGTACTTGCCGACGACCACCAGCGCACAGATCGCGTGGCTCATAGGACCAGCATAGCCAAGCGCTCGTCGATCACCGCGTGTGATCTGCACAAACGTCTCGACGAAGATTTTGGTAACGGAGCTTCCAGGGCCTGCGACACCAAACGCAGCGCAACCTCGCACAGCGTGAGCAGCCGTTACTCGCATGCCACCTCGTGACCGAAAACGTCGGACCGCCGCACGGTATGACGAATGGATGAAGTGGGCCTTCGTGGTGATTCTAGGGTGTGCATCCTGCGGTGGCGCGGCGTCGATCTCGGTCGACGAGTACGCAGCCGCTTGTCACGAGGCCGCGTGCAAACGCGCGCTGGCGTGCGGAACCGTGGCGAGTCGCGCCGAGTGCGATCTGCCCAACGTGGCCGAGTGCGAGCTGTCTCCGATCTTCATCGACGCCGTTCGCGACGGACGCATCGCGTGGGACGGCGAAGCCGCTGCCGCATGTCTCGAAGCGAGCCTCGACGCGGGCTGCGATCGAACGAGCGAGGACTATCGCCAAGGCCTCTGCGACTTCACGCGCGGGCGCCTCACCGACGGTGAGACCTGCATGCTCTCGAGCGAGTGCATCTCGAACGAGTGCTTCAACGAGCTGTGCACCGAGGCGTGCTGCGCCGGAACGTGTGCGGGATCGATCGCACCGACGCCGAGCGCGATCGGCGGGCAGTGCCGCACGACGTACTGCCTCGAAGGGTACTGCGACGGCAGCGTGTGCGTTCCGTTCGTCGAGGAGAGCGGCGGTTGCCAGTTGCTCGGCGAATGCGCGTACGGGCTCTCGTGTCTGCGCGGTACGTGCCGCGCGTTGCCCGACACGGGGGAGCCGTGCGAGCCGCTCCCGGTTGTGACGGACGAGTGCCGCAACATCGGCGATCGCTGCTCCTCGATCACGCGTCGTTGCGAGCCCACGAACTTCACGGGCACACCGTGCATGTCCGATGACGACTGCGGCGCGATGTACAGGTGCCACGACCAGCAGTGCGCGTTCTCGCGCTCCGAGCTCGGCGAGAGCTGCTCGTGGGATTACGACTGCGCCACACCCGGCGCGGTCTGCACCTTCGACCAGGGATGCATCCTGCCGCGCGCCGCTGGCGAGCCGTGCTCTCACGCCAGCCAGTGCGAGAGCACCATCTGCCACTACGACACCGGCACGTGCGGCTCGCTCGACGGCTGCATCTAGACCCACCGCGCCGTCGATTCGGGTCCACGCCGACCCGTGATCCGTCGGAGCGCGACGCGCGATCAGCGAGTTACACGTGGCGCGCGCGTTGCTGCATGGGCCCACAACACCATGAAGCCCATCAAGATCATCGTGGCCGTCGCGGCCGTTCTCGGAATCCTCGCCACCTTCGCCCTCCCGTACATTTCCGTCGAGGGCCTCTCGATGAAGTTCTGGGACTTCCGCTCGATGCCCGAAGGCCTGACCACCGGCCTGCTCAACGGTCCCAAGCAGGTCTACGTGGCGCTCGTCGGCTTCTTGCTCATGGGCGCGGTCGCCGTGCACGCGATCGTGAACGGTCGCTTCGCGCGATGGGCCGGCATCGCCGGCGCCGTCGGTGGTCTCTTCGCGTTCGCCACCGAAGGCGTGCGCAAAGGTCTCGCGGGCGTCGAAGGCATGAGCACCGCGATCGGCGGCAAGCTGCTGTTCCTCGCCGCGCTCGTCGGCCTCGTCGCGTCGATCGTCGGCGCGGTCAAGCCAGAGACGGGCAAGTAGTCACGGCCGCCACCACTCGAACCACCGCCGGCTCTTCTTGTACACGTACACGTAGAGCCGCGTGTAATAGAGCCACACCCAGAACGCGACGAGATACAGCGGACCGAGGATCCCGCCGACGGCGAGGCCGATGAGTCCGCCCGTTCGCGTGTCGCGTCCGGTGTGCTGGTGCATGAACGCGGTGCCGAACGCACCGACCAATGCCCAGAACAGCGACCACCAGGTGAACCACATGGTGGTCGCAGTCTAGCTGCTTCTCGCGAGCAGCGCCGCTTAGTAGCGGTAGTGGTCCGGCTTGTACGGGCCGTCGACCGAAACGCCGAGGTACTCGGCCTGCACCTTCGACAGCTGCGTCAGCTTCACGCCGACCTTGCCGAGGTGAAGACGCGCGACCTTCTCGTCGAGCTTCTTCGGCAGCACGGAGACCGTGCCCGCCTTGAACGACATGCCGGTCATCGGATCCGCGCCCGTCTGCGCGTTCGCCCACAGCGCCATCTGCGCGATGGTCTGGTTGGTGAACGAGTTCGACATCACGAACGACGGGTGACCCGTCGCGCAGCCGAGGTTGACGAGGCGACCACGCGCGAGCAGCGTGATGCGCTTGCCGTTCGGGAAGATGAACTGATCGACCTGCGGCTTGATGTTCTCTTCCTTGATCTCCTTGTTGTTCTCGAGCCACGCGACTTGGATCTCGCTGTCGAAGTGGCCGATGTTGGCGAGGATCGCCTCGTCCTTCATCGCG
>JAEYYV010000057.1 GCA_023428295.1 Pseudomonadota bacterium | reverse complement strand
GCACCAAGCGTCGCGGCAAGGTGTTCGCGGATCGCTACTTCGCCGAGGTCATCTCGAGCCCGCGCCAGGCGCGCCACGCGCTCGCGTACGTATTGAACAACTGGCGCAAGCACCGCGAGGATGACGGGGCGATCACGAGCAACTGGCACGTGGATCCGTACTCGTCGGGCGTGCTGTTCGCGGGCTGGACGCGCGAGCCGGACTTCGTCGCGTGGGATGACCACGAGCCGCTGATCGTGTGGGAGCCGCGCTCGTGGCTGTTGCGCGACGGATGGCGAAGACACGGGCTCATCGACTGGCGCGAGGTGCCCAAGGACGGTGGTGCGAGATCGCGATCACGAGCCCGTACGAAGGCAACGGCGCATGGGCAGACGAGGGCGACACCGCTCGTCGTGCTCGAGGGCTAGCAACTGCCCAGCTAAGGAACCTCGGCCGACGACGGCGACGAGCCGCCGACGTCGAGGACGGGCCGCGCGACGACCGAGCGACGACCGAGCGACAACCGAGCGCCGACCGAGCGCGCCGCTCACGTGAGAGAAGCGCGCGGGCTCGCGACTCTGCCACAAACGAGCGCACGAACCAGCGGCGCCTCCAAACAACACCGGCGTTGTGAGGCGTCGCGCGGATGCGATGCGATGCGATGCGCTCGACGGCGTGAGCGCAGACACGTTCGACGGCATGAGCGACGACGCGTTCGATGACGCGCTCCATCTGATCGACGGCGTTGACGCAGCTGCGTGCGCGCACGCGATCGCACACGAGCACGGCAAGGTGCGCGTTTGGCAACTCGCTGTGGTCGCGCGTACCGTCCGGCTGCATGTGGTTCAGCGCGTGGGTGCGCGCAGGGAGCGTGCGCCACGTCTTCGGCGGGTCGAGGCGAAGTGGTTCCGGCGCTGCCATCGATCAGGATGCGGGCGGTGGCGGCGGTGGTCGCGTGGACGGTGGAATCGAGGAGCCTGCCGTGTGGCGCGATGGCGAGGTAGCGCGACCCACGCTCATCACGCTCATCACGCTCATCACGCTCATCACGCGCGGGACCTCCAGCGTCGGCGTCAGGCGATGCGCTTGCGGAGCTCGCGCGGCGTCGTGCGTGTCTCGCGACGGATCAGGCGGCGCAGCGTGTTGGCGTCTTCGTAGCCGACGCGCGTGGCGATCTCGGCCATCGAGAGCGAGGACGTCTCGAGGAGGGTGATCGCGTGCTCGACGCGCAGCTGTTGCACGAAGGCGATCGGGCTCGTGCCGAGCGCGGCGTCGAGGCGGCGCGCGAGCGTGCGCGGCGTGGTGTGCGCGTGCCTGGCGAGCGTGGCGATATCGAAGCTCTCGGCGAGATGCGTGCGCGCCCAGGACTCCGCGCGGCGGACGATGGCGTCGCTCGTCCGCAGGTGGTGCTTGGCCATGTAGCGCGCTTGCGACGTGTGGCGATCGAGGAGGAGCACGCGGGCGGTCTCGCGCGCGAGTGCGGGGCCGCCGAAGCGCGAGACGAGGTAGAGCGCGAGGTCGGCGACCGCGAAGACCGCGCCTGCAGTGACGATGCGGTCGTCGACGACGAGCGCCTCGTCGAGGGAGACATCGAGCTCGGGGTGGCGCTCGCGGAGCTCGGACGCGAGCCACCACGTGGTGGTCACGCGGCGGGCGAGCTTCGCGCGCGCGAGGACGAACACACTCATGCACGTGGCGGCCACGAGGGAGCCGGCGGCGTGCGCGCGGCGAAGGGCCGCGGCGGTGGCAGCGATGTCGGGGCGCGCGAGCGTGCGATCGAGGTCGCGCGGGTCGTCGAGCCAGATGCCCGGCACGATCACGATGTCGGCGCGCTCGAGCGAGCGATCGAGCGAGCGCAGCGAGCGGACGTCATCGCGTGTGGCGCCCGACGCGGAGCGCACGCGTGGCCCCGACGGAGACGCGATACGGACGCGAAGCGGCGGCGTGCGCCCGGCGAGCGCTGCGATCGAGCTCGACGCACGAATCACGTCGAGCAGCACCGCGAGCCCCGAGTCCGTGTAGCCGTCGAGCGCGACGATGGCGACGGTGCGCGTCATGCCGCGCGAGCATAGCTGGCGAATTCGGCCCGTTCTATGTCGATTTCGCCACTACCGCGAGTGCGGCGCGGGTGCGAGCGTGCGCGGATGGAGCTGTTCTATGCGCCTCTCTCCTGCTCGCTCGCTGCACGTGCCATCGCCGCGGAGGCCGGCGTTGCGGTAGAGCTGCGGCAGATCGAGCTGTACGCGAAGACGGTGACCGCCGACGGCACGAGCTACACGGACATCGCGCCGCAGGGCCGCGTGCCCGTCTTGCGGCTCCCCGATGGCTCGCTGCTCACCGAGATCAGCGCCGTGATGCAGTACCTGGCGGATCGGGCGCCCGAGAAGCGGCTCGCTCCGCCGTGGGGCACCATGGATCGCTATCGCGTGATCGAGTGGACGAGCTTTATCGGCACCGAGCTGCACAAGAAGGTCCTCTGGGTCCATTACTCGCGGCAGATGCCCGAGGCCGCGCGCGCGCGAGCGTTCGAGCTGGCGCCTCCCGTGTTCGATCACCTCGAGCGCGCGCTCGTCGGGCGCGAGTTCCTCGTCGGCGGCGCGTTCACGATCGCGGACGCGTATCTCGGCTGGGCCCTCGAGCTCGCGCGACACGCGGGGCTCGACGCGATCGCCGATCGCCCTGCGCTCGCCGCCTATCGCAAGCGCGTGAAGGCACGCCCGTCGATGCGCGACGCGTTCGCCGCCGAGACACCCGAGGCGATCGCCGCCCTCGCGCGACAACCTGCCTAGCCGCGCGACGGCTAGTCCGCGCGATACGTAAACCGCAGCTCGTAGTCACAGAGGTGGAACACGTCCCCCTCGTCGATGCGCTTGTTATCGATGCGCATGCCCTTGTAGTCGATCCCGTTCGTCGACCCGAGATCCTTGATGTAGAAGGTCCCGTTGCGACGGATGACGGCGGCGTGCTTGCGCGAGATGTTGCCGTCCTTGATCGGCAAGTCCGACGTCTTGCTGCCGCGCCCGATGATGAACTGGTCCTTGGTCACCGGATACCGCTGACCGTTATAGATGAGGAAGAGCGTCGGCCCGCCCGAGCCCATGCTCGGCGCGACCGGCGGCGCCGACTGCGGAGCCGGCGAGTGCATGCCGCCGTTTGCCCCGCGCGCATTGGCGGTGGCCGTCGGGGCGTAGCCCGGGGTGGGCGGTGCGGGGCGGCGCGCGGCGGCCCCGGCTCCCCCCATCCCCATCTGCGGTTGGGGCGGCGGTTGCGTTCCGGGTTGCGGACGCGCTCCGGGCCCCGTGGGCTTGGCCCCCGGATACGAGGTGGGGCCACTGTTGGCGGCGGGGCCACCCACGTTGGGTTGACCGGCGGTCATCGCGGGGGCGCCTGGCGACTGATAGTTCTTCGACCGCGCGTAGTACCGCATCGCCTCGTTAACGAGGTAGTCGATGGAACAATCGAAGTCGTTCGCCATCTGCTCGAACGTCTCCCATAGGACGTCCCGGCAGTAGAAATGGCGCATCGTCTTCTTGCTTTGGTCCATTGCGCGAAACGTCTCCTACGTACAGCACCGCGGGTTCCGTGCGGACGAACCCGTCTCCCTCTCTCCCGGCTATGTGGACGATACTACATCCGACTTCCGTTCGCGACTAACCCCAACTATTTGGAGCTGCCGCCTAGCCCATTCGCCAGCTCTTTGGCGCGCTGACCGAGGGTCGGATCGTCTTTGCGCTCCTTAGGATCCACGTTGCTCTGGTCCCCGTGGTAGCCGACGAGCTTGTCTTTGGAGCTCGATAGAGCCGCGATTTTGGGCGCATCCTCGACGGACTTGAGCTTCGCGAGCCCCTCGATCGCGACCCACTTGGACACCCGCGCCTTGTCACCGAGCAGCTCGCGGAGGGCGGCCTGGACCTTGTCCTTAGGGGACAGCTTGACGATCTCCGAGATCACGGCACCGTCCAGCTCTTTTTGTCCGTAGGGCGCGTCCGGCAGCGCGCGAACCGTCGGCACGATGGCGTCCACACCTCCGCAGCCGAGCGCGTTGTAGGCGACCGCGTAGCGGAAGTTCTTCTCGGGATGCGGCAGCGCGATCAGGCTGACGAGCGGCTCGAGACATCCCGGCGGACCGACGACACGGATGAGCTCCATCGCATCGTTACCGGGCTGGCCGAGCATCCGCTCGTCCTTCGCGACCTTCACGAGCGCGTCGAGGTTCGGGCGCAGACCCGCCGGATCCGCGGTGTCGAAGCGGCCGCCCGGATCCACGTACGCGACACGGAGTGCGTTCATCGCGCGCGAGGCCAGCGTGGGATCGCCGCGATCCATGCCGGCTACGTCGATCACGTACTTCACGGCCTCGGGATCGGCCGACGCGGCGAGCCCCAATAGGAGCTCGTCGCCGATGCGGATCTTCGTCGTCTCCTGGCCGGGCGCGGCGATCACGCCGTTCAAGACGCTGATGAGCTTCTTGCCGGCAGCGGGCCCGATCATGCGGATCGCCGTCGAGCCGAGCGTGGAGCCAACCCTGGCGCGGCCCTCGTAGGACATCACCGCGTACCAATCGATGAGGTAGTTATCGATCTGCTGCTTCATCGCCGCATCGCCGTGCTTGCGCAGGTTGATGAGCGCGTCCTTCGCCACGATCTGCTGGCTCGCCGGCAGCGCATCTTCTTTATCGATGCGCGCGAGCTCCCACAGCCTCGGCGCCAGCTTCTGGAGCACCGCGAGTCGCCGCGCGTCCGACATCTGCTCGAACGCCGTGCGTACGACCGGGTCGTTGCCCATGCGGATCATGTTCGCGGCGGCGTGCGCCGAGAGATCTGCGTCGAGGCCCTCATCTTTGAGCGCCTTCTCGAGCTTTCCGGGCCCCTTTTCGGTCCGTGTCCATTTATCGATGCTCTCGTGATCGGTCTTCTCGCAGCCGACGCCCAGCACCAGCGAGATGATCAGCAACGCGCGCGGGATCATTGGTAGATTTAACCTTCTTCCGTCTTGCGGCGGTTGTGAGTAAGCCCCCCGTTCAAACCGTGCGTGCGGATTTCCCGCACACGGCTTACCGGTGGTCGTTCAGAGCGCGACATACGCGCGTGATCGGGATAGCGGACAGTTCCGCGCAGGCGATGAAGTCCGAGCTTATGAAAGGCGGCGCGTGTCCAGCGATTCATTTCGCCAGCTCGTAGGTTTCGTCCTTTGCGCCTACGCATCAGTTTGCGAAGTCGCATCCAGACGTAGCCGTCGAGCTGGTTGAATTTGCGCGCTGCATTGCCGGTCGCGAAGTAGCCGCCCCAGCCTCGGATCACCGGATTGATCTTCGCGATCGTCTCGCGCAGATCACGATGATACGCGGCACCAGGGGTCAACTGCCGCACACGCTGCTTCACTCGCTTCACACTATTCGTCGATGGCCAGCGCTGGAGGAAGTAAACGCGTTTACGTTCATCCTCCCAGATCTTGCCGGACATACGTTTGTGCAAGTGACAGCCGAGGAAGTCGAAGCCTCTCGTGTTGCACACGATCACGAAGTCGTCGGCGTACCGCACCAGTGTTCCAAACTGCGAGCACTGTTTCGTCCACCGCTCGTCGAGAAACGACAGGTAGATGTTCGAAAGTAGTGGAGAGATCACGCCGCCTTGCGGTGTCCCGCTCAGCAGCTTCATCTCGCGTCCGTCTTCCATCACTGCTGCCTCGAGCCACATCCGGATCAAGCTCAGCACCCGACGATCGCTCACGCGCCTCTGCACTCGTTCCATCAGGATCTCGCGGTCGAGGCTCCCGAAGAAATCGCGAATGTCCGCGTCCAGCACGAAGTTGCCTTTGCGCCCCGAGCCACGCAGACGGATTGCTTCCAGCGCCTGCGTCGCAGAGCGACCGGGCCGGAAGCCATAGGAGCAGTCCTTGAAGTCGATCTCGAAGATCGGCTCCAGAATGAGCTTCGCTGCCGTCTGCACCACGCGATCACGTACCGTCGGAATTCCCAGCGCTCGCCGTCCTCCATTTGATTTCGGTATCCAGTGCCGCCGCACCGCCTGCGGTCGGTACGTTCCTGCGCGGAGCGTCTTCGAGAGATCGTCCAAGAACGACTCTTCGCCTAACGCTCGGATGCTGTCGATCGTCTCGGCATCGACGCCCGCAGCACCCTGGTTCCGCTTCACTCGATCCCACGCCTTCGCGAGGACGTCACGCCTCGCGATGCGATCAAACAGCGCGTGGAATCGCCTTCCCGTACTTCGCTTCGCCGCTGCCCCTAGACTCCGTTGTAACTGCTCGACGTTGTCGACCGATTTTCGCCGGCCGGGGGAGTTGGGTCGTCGGTGGGAGGGGTTGCCTACACCACGTGTTGCGACCATGCCCTTGTCGTTGCGGTTTCCGTCGTCATGACCACCCCATGGACCCTTCCCTCCGACGGCGTTCTGCGTCGCCGTCCTCCTCGGTACTATGATCCCCTCGGACTTCCGCTGCACCGCTCGCGCTTGGCCATCAGCCTGTTCGCTTCGCGTGTCCCTGACTCGAGACCGTGCAGACGGATCTCCCGCGTTCCGTGCTTCTCCGTGGACGCGTGCTGCTCTCCATACCCCGCGGGAATCGGCGACGATCGTTTCGGATCGTCTCGTCGACGATGTTGCCTTCGCCGTGACATGAGCGGCTCGGCTTCCCGATTGATTCTCTGTCGAGGCTGCAAGCTTCACTTCATGTTGCGGCCCGCGGCCTTGCCTCCCGTTGTTCACGGGCTCCTGACGTCGCGCTTCGGCCTCCAGGATCTCTCCCGGCTCCGGCGACCTGCTACTCGGCGCTCCGACGCTTACCGAGACGGGACTTGCACCCGCAGGAGAAGCGCAGCGTGACTCGGTCAGATCTTGCGATCCGGCGTTGTCGTCACGGCGCACCATGGCGCGAGCTTAACGTGGTGATAGGTTCGGCGCGATGGCCGCACGGCGCATCCTCACGCTGGCCATATTCGGCGCACTGATCTCGTACGCGGACGCGTCTCCGCGTACGGATCCGACGAGCGGCCGTGCGGTGTTCACGGGGGCGACCGCGGAGCACGCGACGTCCGTGACGCTGTCGCCCGCCGCATTGGCCCTCGCCTTGTCGAACGAGCTGTACGTCGCGCTCACGTCGACGATGACACACACGTCGATCCAGGGGGCGGGCGTGAACATCTCCGACACGACGGTCTCGCCGGGTGGCGTGATCTCCTATCTGTGGCGCACGAGCGAGCGCCTGCGCATCGGCTTCGAGGCGCGCCTACCACCATCCGAGGACCACCTCGAGGGCTACGACGCGCTTCGCTATCACACGCTCGGGATCGGCGAGCGACGCTACACGGTCACCGTCGGCGTCGGCGTGCGCCTCACGAGCCGCGGGGAGTTAGGCGCCCCCCGCACCCACCAGAACCCCTGGCAGA
>JAEYYV010000043.1 GCA_023428295.1 Pseudomonadota bacterium | reverse complement strand
GTCTCGGGCGTCGTCTCGGGCGTCGTCTCGGGTGTCGTCTCGAGTGTCATCGCGTTGGCACCTCGATCGTGCCGGCCACGATCTGCTCCGCGATCGCGCGCGCGCGTTGGACAACCTCGGGCGGCAGCAGGTGACGATTTCGCTCGTCGGCGACGAAGGCGACGCCGTTCTCGGCGAGGCCGAGCTCGTGGACGCCGCCGCGGAACTCGCCGGCGATGACGTCCTTGGTGATGTCGACCACGGCGACGTCGACTGCCTTGACCATCGAGGTCACCACGCAGCAGGGCATCGCTTCGTACTGGTCGCTATCGACGCCGATCGCGCGACCCTTGTGATTCTTCGCTGCGGCGAACACGCCATCGCCGGTCTTGCCCGCCGCGTGAAAGATCACGTCGGCACCACTCGCGAACTGCGCGGATGCCAGCTCTTCACCGAGCGACGGATCTGCGAACGCCTTGGGCTCGGTCCCCGCGTATGCACCGAGCACGCGGCACGTGGGGCACACGTAGCGAACGCCGGCTTCGTAGCCCGCCTCGAACTTGCGGATCAGCGGGATC
This sequence comes from Pseudomonadota bacterium, assembly GCA_023428295.1. Taxonomy (GTDB): domain Bacteria; phylum Myxococcota_A; class Polyangia; order Haliangiales; family Haliangiaceae; genus JABFXX01. Next base: position 48,543 of record JAEYYV010000043.1, on the reverse strand, counting down.
TTCATCCCGCCGACAAAGCCTACGACCTTCGTGTTCGTGATGAGGCCCGCGATCGCACCGACGACGAAGCTGCCCTCGTGTTCGCGAAACGCGAGGCCCGCGAGGTTTGGCAGCGCCTTCGCGTCGGGCGATGGCGAGTAGTCGATGCCCGCGAACTTCACGTCCGGAAACTGCGCAGCGAGTCGCTCGAGATCGGGGCCGAAGATGAAGCCAACGCCGATGACGAGATCCACCCCGCGCGCTGCGAGCGAGCGAAGCGCACTCTCGCGATCCGCGCCCTCCGTTGGCTCGATGTACTGCACGTCCACGCCGAGCTCGCTGCGAGCTCTCTCGAGCCCGCGCCATGCAGCCTCGTTGAACGACTTGTCGTTCTTACCGCCGACATCGAACACGAGTCCGACGCGGATGCCGGTCCCCGCGCGACGAGTGGCCTCGGGCATCGCCACGAAGCCTGCGATCACGAGCGCCACGTTGATCGCGACGAGCCCGATGATCGCGCGCGCCGTCTGGGTCACCGGCGCAGCGTACTAGAGAACTACAGGATGATCGGTCCGGCGCAGTCGCTGACGAGCGACGGGTCGAACTTGATCGACCACTCGAAGAGGAAGCCGTTGTCCGCGCCCCACAGATCCGTCACGCGCATCGTCCACGTGCCGTTGAGCTGCGTGCCCGTCAGTGCGGTCCACGGAGAGACGGACTTGTAGTCACCCGCGGGGAGGATCTGGTGGCCGCCCTGCGAGGTCGTCGGCGAGTTCAACATGTCCGTCGGCGCCGTCGCCGTCCAGCAATAGTCGTAGCCCGTGCCCGGGACGGGGTTCGCCGCCGAGTCGCCGTCGTTCGCGAGGCCGAGATAGATCTCGCCGCCGCTGCGCGCGATGAACTTGTGGAGGATCAGGATCACACCCGACGGCGTGATCAGCTCCATCTGAAGATCGCGAAGCCACGAGTGCTCGATCTTCACGCAGACGCTGAGCAGCTGGTTCGGATCGTTGAGCGTCGAGCTCTGCGGGAAGCCGATGAAGTCGAGCGTGGACGTGTACGACGCGTGGCACTCCTTCGCGACGCAGTTCGGTGCAGCCGCGGAGGTGCAGTCCGCATCCGTGGAGCACGTCGTTCCGCTCGACACACCATCCGGCAGCGCGAGCGGCTGCGCTTCGGGGTTGTCGACGGAGCCGCACACCGGGCACCCATCGATGCCCGAGCAATCCACGTCCGAGCAATCCGCACGACCGTCGCCATCGTTGTCGACGCCGTCGGTGCAGACCTCTTGTCCCGTGATGATCGCTGCATCCGGCCCGTCGCCGCTGCCATCATCATCACCAACGCCAGGGCGGCCAGATGGACCACACGCAGCGGCGCCTACAAACAGGACGGCAAATGCGACAGACCTCATCCTCATGGCCGCGAATAGTAGAGGGCTGGCCGTTTCAATCAAGAAGAAACGCGCGCAGACAATGTTTCGCAACCGACGGAGAGGTGACGTCTTTTGTCCGCACTTCCGAATTATTCGGTGAGCACGCTCGCGCACCGAATCGTCCGATTGTGCACCTTGCTACTCGAACGGATCAGGCGTGCAGGTACCGATCTCCAAGATCAGATAAAGGAGGATGCGCTCCTTCGCCGTCAGGCCCGGGTGATCGCGTGTTGTCGTCTGAAATGGGGTGTACATCACTTTTCCGCAGCCGGTCGGTGCGTACGTGACCGCGAGTGGTCGGGCCGATCCGCCGCTCGTGTTGGGACGCGTGCCCGTCATCCAGACCTTCGGCGTGTCGTAGACCGGCAAGCCACTGCCATCGACACCGATCGCCACGGGGTTGGCCTTCTTGATCCAGTTCCATACGTCGGGGATCTCGAGGCTCGACGGGTCATACGTGGTGACCATGCCATCGTCGTCGGGCCCCGCCTGGAGACCGAGCCACGCGGACATGTCTGGATCGGCGACCTTCACCTCGGTCGCGTTGTAGAAGTCGCCGTCGGCGTTGCCGTCGATCGCGAGCGTGCCGGTGAACGTCGTCGCGTCGTACGTTCCGTCGCTGTCGGCGCCGTCATCACCGAGCTCGATCTGCTGCGGGAACGCGTGATCCGCGACCTCGCCCGACCAGTCCGTCACGTACAGCTTTCCGCCCTCGTTCACGTAGCGACGAATGTTCGCGAGCACGTCCTGATCGCGCAGCATCGCGCTGAGCTCGGCGGGAATCTCCGTCTGACACGGGAAGAACACGATGTGATAGCGGCGCAGCTCCTCGATGTTCGAGAGCAGGTACGCGACGGTGAACGTATCGGTCGCGGCGCCCTCCCACGTGAACACGCTGATCTCGGGACCGTCGTCTGTCCCGTTCTTGATGCCGAGCTTCGCGAGCACGTCGTCGATGCGATCGTGGCTGCCCTGCGCCATCGCGATGCGCGGCATCGTCTTGCCCATCTCCGGATCATTCACGGAGGGAAGCGTCGTCTGCTCGAACGGCAGCTCCATCACGCCCGCGAGGTCGTACTCGGCCTCGACGCGAAACTGGCCCTTCTGCACGACGAGCCAGTACCGCCCCGGCGCCACCTCGAGCCGGAAGCTGCCATCCGCCCCCGTGAGCACGCCGGTCTCCGGCACCGCGACGCATCGCTCGCAGTACACACCGCTCGGAATCGGCGCCGGTCTCGTCGGAGACACGTACACGAGCGCGCCGCTGACCGGCACCTCCTGCCCGAGCAGGGCCTGCGCCGGACCTTGGTTTGGTGCGAACACGCGTCCGCTAATCACCGCCGTCGACGGGCCAGCGTCGGACGAACCACCGTCGTCGCCGCATCCGACCGCGCTGACCGCGCTGACTGCCACGAACGCGCCGACGAGGAACACCCACGACCGCATGATCCCCATGCTAACGTAGCTGCTGCTAGGAGGCACAGATGGGAATCATCAGTTTCATCAAGGGTGGTGTAGCGGAGCTCGCGATCGCGCGCCCCGACTCGGCAAAGGATCAGTGGGTCTACAAGCATCCCGATCAAACGATCCCGATGAAGGCGCAGCTGACCGTCGACTCCGACGAGGTCGCGCTGTTCTTCAAGGACGGCAAGTTCGTCGGCAGCTTCTCCGCCGGACGGCACACGCTCGATGCCTCCAACATTCCGTTCCTCGGTCAGCTGATCGACAAGTTCACCGGCGGCAACGTCTTCATCTGTGAAGTCTTCTTCGTCACCACGCGCGAGCTGGCGTCGATCAAGTTCGGCACCTCCATCGGTGACGTTCAAGATCCGCAGACGCAGCTTCGCGTCCGCATCATGGTGCACGGCGAGTTCAGCGCGAAGGTGATCGATCCCGCCAAGCTCGTCATCGGGCTCGTCGGTCAGCGCGCCACCAGCAACGAAGGCTTCGTCGGCTGGTTCAAGAGCCAAGTCCAGAAGGTGATGAAGGACGGCATCGCCGAGCTCATCGTCAAACAGAACTGGCCGATGATGAAGGTCACGTCGGGCGCCTACACCGACGAGATCGAGGCCTCCACGCTCGAGGGCGTGCGCAAGCACATCGAGCCGTACGGCGTCGAGATCATCCGCTTCGGCGACTTCTCGATCACCATGGACCAGGCCGATCGCGATCGCCTCGACAAGCTCGTCGAGCGCATGGCGTACGTGAACGCCTCGGGCGGCATGGCCGGCTACCAGCAGCTCGCCCAGGCCGAGATGATGATGGGTGCGGCCGAGGGCATGAAGCGCGGCGGCGACGGTGGCGGCGCCTTCCAGGGCGCGGGCATCGGAATGGGCTTCGCGATGGCGGGCCAGATGGCCGGCATGATGGGCAACGCCAACGCGCAGAACGCGCAGAAGCCCGTCGAGAGCCGCGAGCAGATCATGTCCACGCTCAAGCAGCTCGGCGAGCTCAAGGCGGCCGGCATCCTGACCGACGCCGAGTTCGAGTCGAAGAAGAAAGAGCTGCTCGCGAAGCTGTAGTACAACGCCGCTCCGTGAGCGCCGCGAGCCGTATCGACGACAACAACGACGACGACAACAACAAGCGGCTCGACAACCGCGCCTACTACGACGACTTCGCCGGCTGGTACGAGAAGGAACGCCACCTTCCCTACCACCGGATGCTCGACGATCTAGAGGTCGAGATCGTCGAGCGCTACGGCGCCAACAAGGACGTCCTCGAGGTCGGCTGTGGCACGGGGCTCATCCTCCACCGCGCCGCCAAGTTCGCGCGCTCGGCCCAGGGCATCGACCTCTCGGGCGGCATGCTCGCCAAAGCCGCCGAGCGCGGCCTCCGCGTGGTGCAAGCCTCCGCCACCGAGCTGCCCTTCGCGACCGCCTCCGTCGACGTCGCCTACTCGTTCAAGGTGCTCGCGCACATCCCCGATATCGCCGGCGCGATGCGCGAGATGGCCCGCGTCGTCCGCCCGGGCGGCTGGGTGATCGCCGAGTTCTACAATGCACGCTCGATCCGCCGTCTCGTGAAGGCGCTCAAGCCACCCACGGCGGTGAGCGAAAAGACCAACGACGAGCACGTGTACACGCGTTACGACGACGCGAACGCGATCCGCAGCTACTTGCCGCCCGAGCTCGTGTGGACCGCGACGCGCGGCATCCGCGTGATCACGCCGGTGGCCAAGGTCCTCGAGGTACCCGTCCTCGGCTCCGCGATCCGCTGGGCCGAACATCGCCTCGCAGATCTTCCCGGCGCGCGCGACGTGGGTGGCTTCCTCGTCGCCTGCTGTCAGCGTCGGTAGTCAGCGCGTTGTTAGCGCGAGAACTTCGCGAGCTCGGCGCCCCTCTCGCGCGACGGACGAACGCGACGAGCTCGTGAGTGCTCGCCGCTTCGAACCGCCGATCCGTTCACCTCGCGAGCAGCGGCGTCACCCCATCGAGACGTCACACGTCCCGCAGCGCCCGCACGTAGTCCGTCAAGGTCCACGCGCGATGCAACAGAACGATGCTTGCGACAGCTAGCTTCTGTCGTGCGTCTAAACCGGGGCGAATCGCGATACGTGCGAACCGAGTCACTGGGGGCAGAAGATGCCCCACGACAAAGCGCGTCCGGACGCGCACATCAGACGCAGCCGCAAAGCCTCGTGCAATGCGGCGTACCTTCGCGCGAAGCTCGGCGTATGTAGCGCGTGCTGGATGGGCGACGATGACGTCGTCGGCGTACACGCCGGTCGCGCCACGCGCAGTCATGCGCTGCCCCCAGTCGCGATCACCGCCAGACTGGAGCGCGATGGAGAAGCCGCCTTCCTGGGCGAACATCGAGGCGCGCGTCCACATGTTGGCTGTAGCGGCCCAGCCTTCCCCCACGTAGCGACGTTGTGGAAATCCGAACTCGAGCTCGTACAACTCGACGGCCGTCGGTCCATCAGGACACCTTGCGAACAAGTCAATGCGACCGCCAAGGAAGCTCCGTGGCGGCATGCGCTCGAGGTGAGCAGTGGCGCGCTCGATCCAATCGTGCGCTGGTACACAGTCGGAGTCGGTGAAGCCCAGGTAGGCCCCCTTAGCCACCCTCACCCCTTGCATCCGCGCGGCGTAGGACCCTGGACGAGCTTCGAACTCGTATCGAGCGCCATACTCGGCGCACACCGAGCGAATCTCCGTCGTCGAATTGTTATCGACGACGATCACTTCGTACGAGCTACGTGGCACTGACTGTGCTGCAAGCCTAGCTAGACACAGCGCGAGACGCTCTGTGTCGTTGTAGACTGGAATGATGATCGATATCTGGATCATCCGATTACCGCCGCTCCAATCGATGGCGCAGCCGCCATAGGTGAAGCAATGCGTATCGAGGTCCACGGCGCACGCGTTGTGCCCACGCGAGCGGCGACAAGGAACTGGGCTGGATGAGCTCCTGCGTTTCTACGCATAACACCGGCTTCCCCGACGTCTTTGCGATCTCGACAGCCTGTCGATGGTCGCTCTCGATCATGAGCAACGCGTTTCTTCGTCGATACACGCTCGCTTTAAAACTCGCGTGGTTTCCCATCGAACGACGGATTGCCGCACTGGGCACATCGAGCATCTCGAGCGCGTGATAGCGTACTCCTGCCGCCACGAGCCACCTCTCTGTCGGTTCACGATACTTCTCGAGTCGACTCGTGACCAGGCAGCCGATCGGATACGTCGGCACGACCATTGGATCGACGGCGTCGAGGAAGTGTCGATACTCTGGACCGTCGTCGTTCTCTTTGGTGGTTGGATCGCGGCACAGAACGCCGTCGATATCGACACAAGCCATTTCCAGCAGGGGATGGTGGAGATAGTTCCAACCAAACAGCCGCGGCTGAGGACAGACCTCGAATGCAAGGTCTACGAGTCCACGCGTGTCAGTCGTCGTGTAGATCGCGCATGTCAGATACGAGTCTTTGTGAGCAGCGCTGATCTTTCGTCGCACCGCCTCGAGAGAACGCCCGGTCGAGACGCTGTCGTCGACGAGAAGCGCACGACGAGAGCGATTGCTCGGACGCGCAACGCCGCGCCGACCCGACGCGAGAACCCGGCTCTCCAGCCAGCCGTCGATATCCGCCAACGGTAGGTTAAGTGCGAGCGCAAGCATGTTCGCAGCCAATAGCCCGCTACGTGGGATGCCGACGATCACGTCGATGTCCCGCGGTACTCGATGCAGGTTTCGCGTGATCGTCCGTTGAAGATCTGCGACGGACCGGAAATTCACGGCTTCCTTCCCGCCATTCCGAGGTTGATCCAACCGTGGTCGTGGCCACGAACCTGCGAGCGATCGAGCTCGACGATGTCGATGAGCCCGGCACCGGCCATCAACCCGGCGAGATGACGCGGCGAAAAGATCGCAAGGTGCCAGTTGGGGTCACCGCGAGTCCCAGCTCCGTCACCGTACGAGAAGATCCGGCCCGCGGCCCACAGGCACGGGTCCCTGCCCTCGTTGAACTTGTACCAGCCGTCCTGCGCGATGAGCTCTCGCCCCCTCGCTTCTGCATCAGCCTCCGCCTCGATCCACGTACGCGCGATCAATGTGCCATTCGGCACCCACACCTCTAGACGCCCCCCAGACGCAATCACTCGCACCCATTCGCGAAGCGTCTGTGCGCTCGAATACCAAGGGATATGCTCGAGCACGTGGCTCGCGTAGATGATCTCGAATGTGTTGTCTGCGAACGGCAAACGCTTCGATGCATCGACCACATAGTCGACGTGAGGTCCGCCGTTGACGCTTAGAGTCTCGAATCCGTCGAGTCGGTGATTGCCCGGCCCAATCTCCAGGCGGCGGTGAACGCGACCTTGATTCTCCATCAACCGCCACGGCGTCAACAGCTTCGATCCCATCGTGAGGCCACGTTGAAGCGACCTCTTGATCACCTGTTTCTGCTGAGGTGAAAGGTGGCCTTTCAGGCGTTCGAGCATCGTCACGCGAGTGTTCGTTTCACTCATGCAGTCCTCCTGAACATGCCAAGGACCTCAACGATCCGACGGCGTGCGTCGCGCCAGCCATACAGCAGTGCCGCCATCAATGAAGCGACAACGATCGTTCCTCCGATCGCGATCGACAAGCGGAGCGGGCTAGTGAGCGTCGCCCCGACGTGCGAAATTCCGACGAGCAACCCTCCAATCGCGGCTGCCACGAGCGCGGGACGCCACGTGGGTACCAGGACGTCACGAACCCGTAGTGGCGTTCCGATCGTCGCGAACCAGATACCGGGCAAGAACAGCACCGCGTTCGCAATTGCATACGCCGCCGCGACTCCCATAGCCCCCCACGGGAGACCGAGCAGGAAGGCTACAACGGTCGAAGGAATCGCTATGCAGGCCCACGCGAACATTCGATCGGAGCGCCCTGTCGAGAGAAACACCCATCCCATCGTCGTGTAGGTCGAGTGCAGGAACATAACGATCGACAAGACCGACAAGATGGGAGCGGCTGCCTGCCACGTATCTCCGAAGAACACGTGGACCAGATCTGGTGACATGACGAGCGTAAAAACAGAGAGCGGAAAAGACACGAGCGAGATAAGCGCGAGCGTCGTGCGAAAATAAGCACGATACTCGTCGGGCTGCGCAACGAGGCGACTGAGCGCGGGGATGGCGACGGCACCGAGGGGCTGGTTGAACGCCTGAAGTGGAACGACGAGCAGACGGTAGGACATGGCGTAGAAGCCGAGCTCGACACTTCCCGCGCGCCATCCGAGGAGCATGTTGTCGGCATTTCGACCAAAGTAGTTCACGAGCTGAAAGCCCGACACGTAACCGCCGAACACCAGAGCGGAGCCTAGTCCACGTTCCCGGCGAGGCCACGAAGGAAACCATCCGACAACCAGCCACGCCAGCACCGCACGCACACCGCTCGTCGCTACGGTCGAAGCGACGATCGCCCAATATCCGGCTCCGCCGAGCGCCGTGACGATCGCAACCACAACACCCGCAGCGAGCGAGCCCAGCTCGATCATCGATATACGCGCGAACATCATCTGCCGGGAGAGCAACGCGAGATGCTGGTTCGCTAGCCCTTGCAACACGATCGCGCTCGCTAGAACGACTGTGACTTGTGCAACGCGCTCGTCGTCGTAGATCCACACCAGCAGAGGTGCTGACGCCATGAAAGCGACTGTTGTCGCGGCCGACGTAGCAAGTCCGATCCAGAACAACGTCGATACTTCTTCATGCGAGATCTGCGGTCGTTGCACGGTGAACGTCGCCAACCCGACCGTGTTGAGCATCCCGAGCAGCGTCGTCAGTGGGGTGACCATCGCGATCAACCCCAGGTCGGAAGGCGCGAGCAATCGCACCAGGATGAGCGAGAGCCCGAGTTGAAGGCCGACCCTCAACACGCTGGCGGTTACCGAGACGACACTCCCTACGACTGTTCGGCGTTTCAGCTCGCGTGAAACTGTGGCGGTGTCGAAGTACCTGGCGCCCCCGCCTCTACTCATGGAGGGCGAGTCCCGACGAACACTTTCTCTCCACGTAGCAGTCCATACCGAACGACGTCGGCCCCCTCTGCGGTCTTCTCGTCGAGCGCAAAGCCCGCGGCACGAATTCGTTCGCGCACGTCGCTACCGTAGTAGCGCACGTGATCGTGTTGACCGAAGTGTTGCGCTCGCACGCTCGCGGATGAGATCGAGGCTTCGTACGTCGTGGTCCATCCCTCGATCACCGGCATCATGGCGAGCAGCGTCCCACCAGGACGAAGGATCCGGAACATCTCGGCGAGCGCACGCCTATCGTCGACGTGCTCGAGCACGTGACTACAGACAATATGATCGAACGATTGATCCGCGATCCCTGTCTGCTCCAGCGGCGCACGGATGTCGGCAGGACGATAGAGATCGAGCGTCGTGTACGTCGCAACCCGCTGCGTCAGATGCGCGCTCAGGACGGGTTCCGGCGCAATGTGCAGCAGCGCACTACCGGCGCCGACCAACCGGTGTCGCTGATCGACGAGAACGAAAAGTCGGTGACGCTCGAGACCGTTGCAGCGAGGGCAGCGCGCGTCAAACCGTGGCGGCAGTCCGTGGGCACGAAAGCGCCCCACGAAGCCGCACGCAGGACACGTCCGCGGATGTGTCCCGAGCATGCCCCGCGCGACGTCGATCACGTAGCGAACTCGATGCAGCACCGACGTCAATACTCTCCGAACCCGACGACGATGTCACCTCTTGGGCTTCGACCGAGCGTAGATTCGTCGGTGGTACAGCTCCATCGCACGCTGCTTTCCGACCACGAGCGATAGCCGCTCGTAGCGGCGCATGAACCTCCGAAGCTCTTGATCGTCGAGCCGAGCATCGCGGTCGAGCATTGCTTGTATGTACCCAACGAAAATTCCGAGTCCCCCGACCAGGTAAGGACGCTCTGTCATGCGATAGAGCGCCGCAGCGGCTACGTACGGGACGGACGAGCCCATGAACCACTTGCCGCGTCCCCACCGAGTGCGCCCTGTCCACAACGAATGCTGGCTGCTGCCCATCTGACGTAGATGGACGAAGCGCAACTCGGCCTCGTCCCAGCTCCGTGCAACCCAGCCACGAAGCCGCGCTCGATGACAGTCGATCACGTCCCACATGACCCCGCGAACGATGCCGTCAATGTCTCGAAAGCACGCGGTCCGATACAGCTTGGTCATCCCGGCGGAGACTTCGTCACCGATCCTCTCACTACAAAGCTTGCCGGTCGACGTATCACGGATGTAGGGCTTGCCGCTGCACGTGCCAAGCCGCGGATCGGCGGCCATGCGGTCGAGTAGGATCTCGAAGTAGCGAGGCGGAAGTTCGAGATCTAAGTCGAGCTTCGAGACGTACTCGTAGTCATCGACTGTAACCGTGGCGAGGCCAGCGTAGAAGGCATCCACAACCCCCGGGCCGACCGACCGTGTCTTGGTCTCTGAACGCCGGATCACTTCGATCCAAGGAAAGCGCTCTGCATACGCGGCGAGGATCTCCGGCGTTCCATCGGTCGATCCGTCATCCACGATGATCCACCGCGCCGGCCTGACGGTCTGCGCGATCATCGATTCCAACGTTGTCCGACAGTACTTCTCCTCGTCACGGCATGGCGAGATGACGACAAGTGATGCGACCCCTGGCGGCACGCGGGGAACCTAGCCTAGTTTCATTGCCCTGCCATCGCAGTATGACTATCGGATGCTGGATCGTAGAGCAGCAACGCCGGCGTCTCCCGTGCACCTACTCGGTGTACCGATCCACCCGCTCGATCAGCGAGCGCTCGTCGACTTGCTCATCGCTTACGGTGACGCCGATCGGCTTCGGAAGGTGTTCAACGTCAACGTTCACGCAATGAACCTCGCGTGCGAGGACCAAGGGTTTGCGGCTGCGCTGCGTGATGCTGACGTCGTCTTCTGTGATGGCTATGGCGTCAAGTGGGGTGCGCGGCTAGCGGGCATCGAGATTCCACACCGGCTGACCCCGCCGGACTGGATCGACGACTTCGCCGCAGCCACAGCACGTGCAGGTCAATCTGTGTTCGCGCTCGGTGACGTCGAAGGCGTGGCCGAAAGGTTCCAAGCGTTGATCGCCTGCAAGCACCCTGGCTACAAAGACGCGGGTAGCCATCACGGTTTCTTCGCGAAAAGTGGCGCTCCCAACGAAGACGTGATCGAAGAGATCAACGCATCCGGTGCAACCCATCTCCTTGTTGGTTTCGGTATGCCGCTGCAAGAGCACTGGATCGTTAGCAACGCGGCGCGCCTTACCGTGCGGACGGCGATCTCCGTCGGGGCGCTGTTTCACTGGAGAACGGACGTCGAACGCCGTGCACCACGTTGGGTGACCGACAACGGCCTCGAATGGTTTGCACGATTCGTCCGACATCCCATTCGCCATTTTCGCCGATATGCGATCGGCAACCCGCGCTTTCTGCTTCGTGTCGCACATGAGCGACTAACCCGTTGAGGGCAACGAGCCGGAGTACCGCGCCCTCGGCGCCGACGACACAGTGATATCGTAGACGCGGTGCTCCTGCCCCGTGCACGACCATTGCGAGCCCTGATCCTCGTTCTCGACGCGATCCTGGTCGTCGCTGCAATGGCCCTCGCGGCTGGACTCCACACCGCGCTGCGCGGTTCGATCGACGCGTTCAAGCAGCCCCCGCGGTTCGAAGAGTACGCGCTGCTCGTCTACCTCTGCGTCCCCCTTTGGCTCGTGCTGATCACGATGCTCGGCCTACATCGCGTGTTCGAACGTGTGTGGACGCGACTGTCTCTCGCGATCGACCTCGCGAAGTTGCACGTGCTGGGCTTTCTCGCCGTTGCTAGCGCGGGCTTCCTGGTACAGGCCACGATCAACCGCTCCCTCGTGATCCTCTTTCACGTTTCCTCGTTTCTCCTGTTCTATGGAGTGCGCAGCGCCCTTGGCATGTGGCAGCGCTACCAGCACCGAACGGGACAGGCGCAGATGCACTTGTTGATCGTGGGCCTCGAGTCGTCAGACCTCGAAGCATTCCTTCGCACCATCGCCGCAACGCCACGACCACCGATCGTGGTGGGAACGCTTGGAAGTGCCGCCATCCCTTCTCTCCCGCACCTCGGATCGCTCGACGAGCTCTCACGCGTATTGCAAGACAAGACAGTCGATCGTGTCTTGTTCTTCCCGCCGTATCACCACGCGGCGGATGTCGCCTCCTCCCTCGCAGCGTGCGAGATCGTCGGGGTGTCAGCCGAGCTTGCTATCGAGATGGAACAGCATTCGCTAGCACGACCAATCGTTGCAGATCTCTACGGTCGCCCGTTCATCTCGTTCGACGCCTCTCCGAAGCCGCCCGAGCGACTGGCGCTCAAGCACGCCTTTGACTGGGTCGCCTCCGCGCTCGGCCTTATCGTGCTCGCACCGGTCTTCGTTATTGTGTCGATCGCGATCCTCGTAACGATGGGCCGCCCGATCTTCTTCTCGCAAGAGCGCGCGGGCTTGTTCGGCCGAACCTTCCGCATGATCAAGTTCCGCACGATGGTGAAAGATGCGGAGGCGAAGAAGGCATCGCTCGCGTCACAGAACGAGATGACCGGTCCGGTCTTCAAGATCACACGCGATCCGCGCATCACGCGACTCGGCGCCTTCCTGCGCAAGACCAGCATCGACGAGCTCCCACAGCTACTCAACGTGTTCCTCGGATCGATGAGCCTCGTCGGTCCGAGGCCACTACCGATCAAGGAGCAACAAGCGATCAGAGGGTGGCACCGCAAGCGCCTCTCGATGAAGCCGGGCATCACCGGCATCTGGCAGGTCAGCGGACGAAGCAACATCGACTTCGAGGAGTGGATGCGTCTCGACCAGCAGTACGTCGACGATTGGTCGTTGCGCCTCGACCTCACCATCCTCGCCAAGACGGTGCCGACGGTGTTGTTTGGCCGCGGCGCGCACTAGTCACCAGCGTTGACGGAGGCCACCTAGTTCGAGCTGTGGATATGGGGCGTGGTAGGGAGCGCTCGCCGGACGCATTGGCTCGTCGACATCGAGGACGAAGATGCCATCGATGACTCCTTCCCATCGCAGCTCGACGACGTCGGAGAGCACGTCAATCGTGTCGTTCGCTCGCAGTGTTCTACCTCCGACCTCGAGCTCACCGTGAGATGCAATCCAGCGGTAGCGCCCCGGAGCGATGACGTCCATCGTTCGAGTTCCCGCTTCGTCAGCACGCACCGCTTGGCCCGCCAGCTCGACCCACGCATGATACGGCACGTAGTGCTCTGTCCAGAACGCGCGGACAGCGGGCGGAAACTTCTCGAGGCGAAATGTCCGCACGATGAATGAGACAGGACGTGAACGAAGCTCCCCGAGAAGCGCGTTGGTGTTTCTCTCGGCGTGGGCGCCCGTGAACGTTCGCGCGATCGTCTCGCGTATGTGCATTCCGAACGGCGCCGGGTCGCGCCGGCACACGAGCGCGCCATCAGGATGAAACCCGCGTAGCGATGCCGGCAGGCGGTCTGCAAACTCGAGGGTCTGGCGTTGGATAGCGCGCGTGTCACGCAGCGTCTCCATGCGGTACGGGATGCCGCGCACCGCGAACAGCAACAACGCACCACCCGCGACCACGAGGGAAGCACGCGGGAAGTACGCGCGAACGGCGGGCCATGCAAGGCCGACTGCGACCGCGGGAAACAGTCCCAGCGTGATCCAGAAGTAGGGGAATGCGGCCGCGTGGAACAATCCGACGAGAACACCGGCACCGAGGACGGCAATAGCGACAACTGTCGGTCGCGCGTGGGCATCCCGAAGGCGCAGAGCTCGCGCGAGTGCCAGAAACGCCATACCGACGAGAAGTACGAGCGGGATTAGCGTCGAGAACATCCCCCTGTAGACGCGAAACCCGAGCACCTCGCGATACCAGGCGAACAGGTCGAAAGCGGCGTCGATGGAGACCGGGTTGCGCGCGCCTTGGAACGCAACGCGTACAACGACAGCGTAGACGACGAGCGACACGACCCCGCCGACGACGAACATTCCCGCGCGCCGAAGGTCTCCGAAACAATGCGCGTTGCGTCTCCAGAGGTCGCCGAGAGTCACGACCGCGACGAGGCCCGCGACATACAGTGCTTTCTGCGAAAACAAGTATCCGACTCCCACGAGCATGCCGGCGACCAACGCCCAGAGGTTTCGCCGTCGCGTCGCGAGCAGCGCGACCCCTGCCCAAAGGCTCGCAAGTACCGCGGGCTGATCGGTACGCACTTGCAGCGACCACCGCATGAACACCGGAACGAGCGCGATGCATGCCGTCGCGAGGATCGCAGCACGCCAGCGCTCTGCTGAGTCTCGCCTCGCAGACGCTACGAGCATGAAGACGCCGGTCAGGATCCCGACTGTGAATGCCGCCCAGACGAGACGCGCGGCATCGAGAACGCTCTCGGTGGACGCGCAGCCGTTGACAAATCCGTAGAGGAGAATCACCGCGAGCCCGGGGCGACCGGCGCCGTCGATCGCGCCGGTGCGAACAGCTTTGTCGGCGCGCCACAAGAGGCCGTACTCGTCCCAGTTCACGCTCTCGGTAAACGTCGCGGCCACGTGCGCGATGACGTACGCGACCGCGCACACGGCGAAGATGCACCAGCCCACGCGTGGGTCCCGGAGGTACCTCATCAGTCGTTACGTCGATCATACATGGCTCTGCTACGATGACCGCGAATGGCAACGGCTCGCGCGCGATGAAGCACTTGCTCGGGCGCTGGCGCGAGGCACTTCCGACGGTGAGCTCCTGGCTGCGCTTGCTCGCCGCACCGTCGAGCTACCTGCTCGTGATCGCGCTGATCGCGACCATGGCCGCGAAGTGGGTCGCGCTCCACCGGATCCAGGACATCGACTTCGTTGCCGCGCGGTGGCTGTCTGTGTGTGATGTGGACGTCGTCGTGTTTCTCGGTCTCGCGTGCGTGTTCGCGCTGCTCGAAGCGTGGCGTAGCTGGACCACGATCGTCACCGTGACGATTTCGATCCTGGTCTCGGTAGTAGGGCTCCTCGATGCCGGCTATCTCGCGATCACGGGTGAACAACTGTCGTGGGCTGTCGTGTCGCTGGGAATCGAACGCTTCGGCGACGTGCAGTCGATCCTGGGCGCATCGATCCCGATCCGCCCTACGCACGTGCTCGTCGCGATGTTTTGCGCGGCAATCCCGATCGCCACGGTGCTCGTGCTGCGAAGGCTTGGCCACTCGACGAAGCTTCGAGATACAGCGCGCCTTCGGGCGCGTGCAGCGGCACTTCCGACCCTGCTGGGAGCGATCGTGTGGCTTGTGATTCCGACTCCCGACGAGTACGGCATCGCCAAGCTCCAGCACAATGCAGTGCTTCGTACGTACTGGGGCATGTTCACGGGCTCAGGTACGCTACGCGACGAGCTCGGGTTGTTCGCCGGGTACACGCCACGCGAGCTCGTGTCCTCCGACACGCGAGCAAGATTGAGAACGGGCGAGCACCCGAACATCGTCGTCGTGATCCTCGAGTCCACAAGGCGAGACGTCACGACACTCGAAGGCCCGGACGCGATCGCCAAGACACCGATGCTGGTAGAGATCGCCAGACGCGGTCTCGACATGACGCGTGCGCGTGCGGTGATGACGCTGACCTCCAAGTCGATCTCGTCGATGCTGTGCGGGCGGCTTCCGCTCATGCAGCATCAACTGTACGAGAACACGAACTCGCTCGATGTCGAGTGCCTGCCCCGGCTGCTCGCCGAGTCTGGCTGGCGCACGATGTTCATGCAAAGCGCGGAAGGCACCTTCGAGGACCGGCCTCGCCTCGTCGCTCATACAGGCTTCGCCGAGTTTCTCGCGATGAACCACATCAGCGGCAAGCTGCTCGGCTACGTGTCCTCGGACGAAGCTACCCTCGTCGCGCCGATCGCCGCATGGATCGATCGCGAACCTGGCAAGCCGTTCTTTCTCACGGTGCTCACCTCGGCCACGCATCATCCGTACGCGCTCTCCGACGAGCAGCTGCGCGCCACGCGCGAAGCGGGACTACGGGCGGAGACCGAGATCGATAGGTACGCGCGACAGATCGAGAGTGCCGATCGAATGATCGCATCGGTGCTCGAGCTGCTGCGCGACCGCGGGCAGCTCGCCAACACGATCATCGCGGTCCTCGGCGATCATGGCGAAGGGTTCGGCGACAAAGGTACGATGCAGCACGGCGCGAACTTCTACGAGGAAGGACTGCGCGTCCCGTTCGTGATCGCGGGCCCGGGCGTTCCGCATCGCACGATCGACACGAACACCATGGTCGCAGATCTCACGCCGACGCTTCTACACGTCCTCGGTGCGCCGATGCAGTCGTCGATCGAGACGCCGGCGGTCGCGGTCGAGCTCGCGCCGCCCGAGCGCATCGCCCCGTTCACGTGCAGCTACGACACGAAGTGCCGAGGCTACGTGAGGGGTTCCACGAAGGTGGTCCATGTCCCCGAGACCGGACAGTCGTTCTACTTCGATCTCTCGACCGATCCCGACGAGCGAACGGCGCTGCCACTCGACGAGACGCGAACAAAGGAACTCGCAGAGGTCCATGACCTCCTCGCGCGACACCGCACGCGCACGTGGCTCCGGCGCAAGGACGACATGACACGGTTCCCCACGTGGAGGTGTCCTGCGAGTCGGCCGTGCACACCCGTCGGCGCGATCGGCCCGTGACTCAGCGCTTGTAGTTGCGAAGCTGCGCCTGACACGCAGCAGCCGTCTGCCGAACACGCGCGCACTTCATGAGGAGTGGCAGCGCTTCGTTCGGGCGGCGACTCGCGATCAGTGCGAGCGCGAGGTTGTACTGGTTCTCCCCTGTGGGCTCCAGCGCATGGGCGTCCTCGAATGCCGTGATCGCTTCGACGGGAAGTCCGGCCGCGAGCGCGATCTTGCCGTGAACTCGATGCGTGTGTGCCGACGGAATTCCATCGGCACGGCGAGCCCACTCGAGTGCCTCGGCGCGCTCTCCATCCTCCTCGAGGAGCAGCGCGAGGTTCGCCATCGCGATCGGCTCGCCTGCCTCGGCGGCCGCGCGCATCGTCGCGACACCCGCCCCTCGTTCGCCTCGCGCGAGTTGCATGTTTGCCTTTCGCATCACGAGGCGCGGTGCATTGCTGCGCGCCAGTCCTTCCTCGAGCGCAGCAAGAGCCGCGTCGGTGGCACCCGCGCGGTCGAGCGACTCTACGTACCTACTCCACGCCTCTCCGTTGTCGGGATCCGACGTGACCGCGCGGTCCCACAAGGCGAGGTTGTCGCGCCAGTTCGCTTGGGCGTCGAGTGTGCGGAGCGCAGCGGCGATGACCAGCACACCAGCGAGGAGCCGCTTGGTTCGTGGATTCACCGGGAGACCCAGGATCGTCGACGCGATGATCAACGCGAGCCCGAGCGACGGCAGCAGCAAGTAACGATCGGCGACGTAGATCATCTGCAGCGGCAGGATCACGTGGCTCACCGGCAACCACGTGAATAACCAGAAGGCCGCACCAGCGCGCGCCTCGGCAGGTGGATCGAAACGCTTCGTCGGCATGAGGAGAACGACGAGACCGAGCAAAGCGAACGCTCCCACGATGACATCGAGGACAGCGGGCCCGTGCGAGCTGAGCGGATACGCGATCGCGTTCTTGCCGGCGAGAAAGCCCATCCGCATGTAGAACCCGAGCACGCCCATGACCATCTCGACGCGGCCGGCCGGTGCTTGCACTTCGGTCCCCACGATGTTGGCGTGCGTCGCGAGGTACAGCACGGGCAGGAACGCCGCGCACGCGGCGAATGCGATCGCTCCGAGTCCAGCGATGCTGCGCCGCCAGCTCGCGCGCTTCGCGGAAAGCACGAGCTCGAACCCTACGAGAGCTGCGACGGCAAATGCCGCGTGCGCCTTGCTCCACACCGCACACACCGCGGTGATCACGGCGAGAACGAGCCATCCGATGGAACGTCCCGCGCGAAAGCGTGCGTAGCCGAGCGTGCAGGCTCCCGCGAACATCGCGCCGAGCAGTCCCTTTCGCTCTGACAACCACGCGACGGACTCCGCGTGCGACGGATGCACCGCCCACAACAAGAGCGCGAGCCCCGCGATCGTGCGATCGATGCCGAGCTCGACGAGCGCGAAGAACCAGAACGCGATCGCGAGGATGTAGAGCACGAGGTTCGTCCCGTGGAATCCACCCCACGCGTCGCCCCAGATCGCGAAGTCGGCCATCACGGACATGTCGCGAACTGGCAGGTACTCCGGTGAGAGGGTCACGCGATGTGGGCCGTGGAGCTCGAACCAGATCGCGTGGAGCGAGTCCCAGCTCGCGCTCTGGACGATCCAGTTGTCGCGGTACAAGAGCGGATCGTCGTAGTTGACGATGCCGCGCGAGAGCGTCGCCCCATACAGCGCGAGCACGACGAGGATCGCGAGCACGACCAGGGCAGCGCCGGGATCTCGGCGAACGCGGGCGAGGACCGTCATCGATCGTTTTCAGGAGCGAGCACGTATGCCCGTGTTAGAGCGTCGCGCGCCTTCTCTGTTTCGCCGATCCTCGCGAGCGACTCGGAGAGAATGCGCCACACGTTCGCATAGGCGTTGTGAAAGCGCGTTGCCTCCTCGTCCTCCATTCCCGGAGGCGTGTAGCCGAACTTGTACCTATCGAAGAGTTCCCTGTTGATGTCGTACGCCTCGACGACCGACGGAACTTGGCTTCCCCTCGGAAGCACTCGGTACACGAGCCCGTACGGATAGGTCGGGAACGCTTTGACGATCGTGAACTGGTACTGATCGACGAACACCGGCCGCCCTATCGCGAGGAGCTTCTCCGTGAGCGGAACATTCATCGTGCGCGTCGGGTCCGGATCGATGACGATGCCCGCGCGCGCTTGCACTCGCTCGCGATGAAAGTCGAGCTTGAGTTGTGGCGTCGTGATCACGAGAACATCTCGCCGAAGCCGCAACGCCTCCTGTAGGTAGTTGAGACCGAAGTGATAGATATCCGGCGCACCGAACACGATCGCGTTCTCCGGCAACGTCGTCAGAAGGTTCTCGACGCCGCGCTCCATCGCCGCCGTATGAAACCGCGCGACGTACGGAAGCGAGCGCACGGAGACACCGACGGTGATGACAATCGGGAGAACAACCTGCAAGAGCCGCGCATGGGACCGCGCGCGCTCGTTCTCGATTCGCGACGCGATACGATCCAGCGCGACCGCGAGCGGGATCGCGAGAACGAGTGCCGACATCAGATGGAAGCGCTGCACGACATAGGTGCCAGCGTCGTCGAGCGCGAGGTTGAAGCGCGAGCTGAGAATCGGTCCGCACACGAGCCAACTCGCGGTCAACAGGAGCCAGGCCGCGCGCGACTCCTTGATCGGTCGAACGCAGAGGTAGCCGAGCGCCACGACCGCGAGGATGCTCGGCGCCCACACGTAACTGCGCCCGATGGTGCGCAGCCACGCGACCAAGTTATCGATCAGCGGGACATCAACGCCGTCAGGAGCGAACGCGCCCGGTCCTCCATAGTCCATTCGAAGGAAGTGCCACCACAGATCGTGAAAGCTGCGCAGCTTGCCCCACGAGCCCCAGGTGTCCGGCGTGATCAGCAAGTAGAGGTACGTCGACAGACCGAGCACCAGACCGAGCACGCCGGCGCTCGCAGCGACGACTGGCCTCGCGTCCTCGCGCACCCCGCGAACGGCGCCGAGGAGACCGACGGGCGCGAGCAGGACGCACGTCAACTGGTTCGAGATGCCGAGCCCCGCGACGAGGCCGAGAGCAGCCACACGCCACATCCCGCGTAGCGGGCCGGCTGACGCGGAGAGCCATAGGACCAACGCACAGATGAGGCTGTGCGGCGCGAAGACCTCCGCCTCGCTCTGGACGCGCAGGACGATCGGTCCCGCTGCGTACACTCCGACCACGATGGCGGCGGCCGTGGGGCGCGCTCCCCACGCTCGACACGCGGCGTGGAGCACGAGCGTCTGGATCGAGGTCAGGATGCCTGTCGCGATCGCCGCCGCGTGCGCTGGGCTCTGCACGGGAAGCCACGACCACAGACGAAGCCACATCAGGTACGCCGGATAGCCAGGCGGATGGGCGGCGCCGCCGGTGGTCCCCAGCGTCGAGAACTCCGCGTTATCGCCGTTCACGATGTGCGGCGGCGCGATCCAGATGTAGAGCGCGAGCACGACGAGCGTGATGAGGCCGCCGCGTTCGACGAGCCAGCGATACACGCGTTGCTTCATGCGCGGGACGCATCATACGCCGCCATGCCATAGTGGGCACGTGGGTAAGATCCTCGTCGTCGATGACGAGCAGTCGATGCGCGAGTTCCTCGCCATCTGTCTGCGCCGCGAGGGCCACGAAGTGGCAGTCGCGAGCTCGGGTGACGAAGCGCTCATCCAGCTCCGCACCAATCCGGTCGACCTCGTGATCACGGATCTCCGCATGCCCGGCGGCGTCGACGGTCTGGGAGTGCTCCGCGCGATCGCGTACGACAAGGCATCGGCGATCAAGCCCGAGGTCATCTTGGTCACCGCCTACGCGACCAAAGAGACGGCGCTCGCCGCGATGAAGCAGGGCGCGTACGACTACCTGACGAAGCCGTTCCAGGTGGACGAGATCAACGCGGTGATCGATCGCGCACTCGAGAAGCGCGCGCTCGTCGAGGCCAACCTCGCGCTGCGCGACCGCGTCTCGGGACGCGTCGGCCTCGCGAACCTGCTCGGCAAGAGCCGCTCGATGGAGAAGGTGTTCGAGCTGATCACCAAGATCCACTCGGCGAAGACGAGCGTCCTCATCTCCGGTGAGAGCGGCACTGGAAAGGAGCTCGTCGCTCGCGCGCTTCACACCGAAGGTGTGCGGGCGAAGATGCCGTTCGTCGCGGTGAACTGCGGCGCGATCCCCGACGAGCTCATGGAGTCCGAGTTGTTCGGCCACAAACGCGGAGCGTTTACCGGCGCTGTTGCCGACAAGCCTGGACTGTTCGTGCACGCCAACGGTGGAACGTTATTCCTCGACGAGATCGGCGAGCTCTCGCTGAACCTTCAGGTGAAGCTGTTGCGCGTCCTCCAGGAGCGAAAGGTGAAGCCCGTTGGCGGCACGGAGGAGATCGAGGTCGACGTTCGTGTCGTAGCGGCTACGAATCGCGACTTGGAGGCCGAGGTGGCGCGCGGGGCGTTCCGCGCAGACCTCTACTACCGACTGAACGTGATCGAGCTGTGGATGCCGCCGTTGCGACACCGGCGCGAGGACATCCCGCTCCTCGCCGAGCACTTCACGCGCACGTTCGCGAAGGAGCATGGTCGTCAGATCTCGCTGAGTCCGGCCGCCATGCGGAAGCTCGAGACGTACGACTTCCCGGGCAACGTTCGCGAGCTCCAGAACATCATCGAGCGCGTGATCGCGTTGTCGACGAGCTCCGTGATCGAGGCAAGCGAGTTACCCGACATGAAGGTCTCGCGCATCGAAGCGGATCCTCACGTCGCGTTTCCGCCTGAAGGAGTGGATCTCGATCGTCTGCTCAGCGACTACGAGCGGGTGTGGGTAACGAAGGCCCTCGAGCAAACCGGGGGCGTTCGAAAGAAGGCGGCCGCGCTCCTCGGCATCAGCTTTCGATCGCTTCGGTACCGACTGGAGAAGCTCGGGTTCGCCAAGGACGACGACGATCCCGGGGAATCCTCGTAAGTTACCCGACGACTACCCGATTCTCGCGCGTGAATTGACCCAGGCAGTGCCGAGTTTTGTCACTGCCGTTTTTTCGGCCGTGGCAGTTCTGCCAGTTACGCTAGCGAACGCGCGGCATAGCCGTTGCTTATCTGTTCAGCACTCAAAGGGGGACACCAACCAAATGATTCGGAAGTTAAAGCGCGGTTTCACACTCATCGAGCTCATGATCGTCGTAGCGATCATCGGCATCCTCGCGGCTGTCGCGATTCCGGCGTTCATGGACTACATGAAGAAGTCCAAGAAGACGGAAGCATCGCTCCAGCTCAACAAGATCGGAAAGAACTCGAAGGTGTACTACAACACCTCGAGCACCTTCGTGACGGACAACGGCGCGGCGAAGCCGGTGCTCGGTACGAACTGCAAGGGTTCAGTCGTCTCGGACTGGAGCAACGACCCGGCGTGGTCGAAGCTGGACTTCCAGATCGACGAACCGAACCTGTTCAGCTACCAGTACGTGGGCGGCGCGCAGAGCGCGACAGCCACCGCGACGGGTGACCTCGACTGCGACGGCACCTCGATCGTGTATACGCTGACCCTGACGTCTCTGAACGGTAACCCCGGCGCGACGATCACCGAGCCCCCGCCGAACACGGACTAACCAACTCCAAGCCAGATCGGAAAACAGCGCCGCAGCAATGCGGCGTTTGTCGTTTCGGGGGAAGCTGACGGCGACGTGGAATCGAGCAGGGAATCACCGTACGAGCCACGTGGGTACGTGCTCGCGCTCGCGGTCGCCGTCGTCGCTGCCGCCGTGTTTGCGCCGGCGCTCACCGGACCATGGATCTACGACGATGTTCCGCTGATCGCGGACAACCCGTACGTCCAGTCGATGAAGTGGTGGTCGCGATGGTGGACCACCGACTTCTGGCACGTGAATGAGGACATGGTCCGGTTCGCGCCGCGAATGGTGTACTGGCGCCCCGTGATCAGCGCGAGCTACGCCGTCGATTGGCAGCTCGGCGGTGGGTCGCCGTTCATATTTCACCTCACCAACACACTCGCGCAAGGAGTCGTCGGCGCCCTCGGCTTCGTCGTGTTGCGGCGTTGGATCGGCCTGACGTGGCCCGCGTTCGTAGCCGCGCTTCTCTTCGCCGTGCATCCGACGAAGGCCGAGAGCGTCGCGTGGATCGCCGGCCGCACCGACGTGTTCTGCATGATCGGCGTGTTCGTCGCCACGATCGGAATTGGGCGACGGCTTCGAGGTGCGCGAGGCGGAGTTGTTCTCGAGGTGGTCGGCACGGTGTTCGCCTACACCACCAAAGAGCAAGCGATCATCCTGCCGGCATTCGTTGCGGTCGAGGTCTGGGTCGCGGCCGGACGAACGGCGCTCGACAAGGCGCTCATCTGGCGAATGGCCAAGGCGGCATCGGCGCAGCTCGTCGTCGCGATCATGTACTTCGTTCTGCGTGCCGTGTGGCTGCCGATCAGCGCCGCGAACGTCTCGAAGAGCAGCATCGGCGTCGTCGACCACGCGCTCGCTGTTCTCGAAACCCTCGGACGCTTTGCCACGCTGACCGTGGCACCGTTCGAGCTCTCGATCCAGCAAGGACTCGTCACGTACGGCGCCGACAAGACGCTGATGCACTCGACCCCTCACGTGTTGTTGGGCGTCGCGATGATTGCATTGTTTTCCGCAACGCTCTGGTTCGCGCGAAAGCGGTGGCCCGTGGCCGTCGTGGGGCTCGGCTTCTTCCTCGCCACGCTGGCGCCGACGTCGAACCTCGTGTTCACGCAGATGGTGACCTTGGTGTCCGAACGATTCTTGTACCTGCCGATTCTGGGAGTGGCGCTCGTCGTTGGATCGGCATTGGCGCGGGTTCCGTCGCGACACCGCTTCGTTGCATACGCCCTGGCAGGGCTCGCGGTGGGTTTGTTGTCGATAACATCTCTGCGACGGTCCGCCGACTATACGGATGCGCAGACATTCTGGGGACGCGAGCTTACGCTTCACCCGCACAGCCGCGAAGCGCGCGGTTTCCTCATCAAGAACGCGATCGACAACAAGCAGTATCCGCGAGCGCTCGAGCTCGTCCGCGAGGTTCATCAGATCCTCGCCGAGAACCAGAGATCGGGATTGGCGACGGATCCAGAGATCGCGTTCAACATCGCGTATCAGAGCGCGCTCCTCGTGACCAACCTGACTCCAGATCGCGACGCGAACACCTTGCGTGCGATCGATGCGTTCCTCGCGTCGCTCCTCGGAGGAGAGGATGCTCACCTCGCCACGAACGTCCTGACGCTCACGTATCCGAAACGAACGTCGACAACGCAGCTGCTCGACTCGAAGGGATTCCGGGGTCGCTTGCTCGTCCTGCGCGCGACGATCGCGAGCCGCCTCGCCGAGGACACGAAGGCTCTCGATCTCGCGCGCTCTGCGCTCGCGCTCTGTGCGACCTGTCGCAGCATAGCGCCCAACGCAGCGTTAACACTCGCCCGCGCGGGCCGCTACGTCGAGGCGCTGGAGGTGTTCGATCGCGTGGATGGTGCGCGTGAACAGCACGATCTGGTGATGACCCGCCGGCATATCGAACGCGCATTCGAGGCTCACGACGCGGCGGCTTCCGCGAGTGGCCCGGCGCAGCTCCAGCAATGGGCGCAGGAGCTTGCCGCGCTCGAGATGTGGGGACGTGCATACGCGGTGCTCGCGCCACACAAGGACGCGATCAAGAGGGCCCCGAGCTTCGGGCGAGGTTTCGCGGAGCTCGCGTTCCGCGCGGGCGACACCGAGACCGCGCGTGAGGTTCTCGCGCTCCACGTGGCCGCGACAGAAGTCGACGCGACCCTCGACGAGTGGGCCGCGACGATGGGGTGGAAGTGAGTCGCGACACGCATCGGCTCGCGCTCACCGGCATCCTGGTCCTTCTCGGTGGTGTCCTCGTTCTCACGATGCCTAGAGGCACCTTCACCATCGACGAGTCCAGCTACATCGCGTCGATCGTCGGGCTTCAAGATGGAACCCTTGCCGTCGAAGCGAGCACGAACCTCGCACCTTCGCCGGAGCTCTACGGTTTCGATGCAGCTCCCCGCGGACGTCCACTAGTAGCACCGGTCGCCTCATCGTCACCTCCGCTCTACGCGCCGATCGCCCTGCCCTTCTCGCTTCTCGGTGTACGTGGCTTGATGGCGCTACAGATCCTCTCCTTCCTCGCCTGTGCTGCACTCGTCTTCACGTTCGTCCGTCGCATCGCGCAGCGCGACGACGTCGCGTGGCTCGCGTTTGTCACATTCGTCGTCGGCTCGTTCACGCTCGAGTACGCGCAAGCGATCTGGCCTCACGCGCTGTCGATGGCGCTCGTCATGGGGGCGTTCGAGCTCGCGAGCCGTGTTCGCGCGGGCGCGTCGCCGTGGCTCGCAGCCGGCGCTGGAGCCTGCGTCGCGATCGCAGCGGGGCTCCGCTACCAGAACATCGTTCTCGTCGCGGCCGTCGCCTTGGGCCTCGCATTCGTGCCACGGCCTCGGCTGCGCGCGGCGCTTCTCGCGTTCGTCATCGGAGCAGCTCCCGTGATCCTCGCGAGCAGCTTCATGAACCACGTGCGATACGACTCGTGGAATCCGATCAGCAAGGGCGGCGGGTATCTCGAGGTCGCCCGTGGCCGCTCCCAGTCCGCGGATATTGTCGTGGAGGCGTTCACATCGACGTGGGGACGCGTCGTCGATTACTCGGTGTGGCCCGTATCGCCTGACCTCACGAAGGACGCGGACACGGGGGCGATCACGCTTGGCAAGTATACGAAGAAGGCACTGCTCCAATCCGCTCCATGGGCGATCGTACCGCTGATCGCGATGATGTTCGCGCTGCGTCGCCGATCCTCTTCCGCCGTCGTCGACCCGACGAGAACCGAGTTGCTCGCGATGGGCGTGATCGTCGCCGGGACACTCGGCACCTTCGCGATCTTCGGCTTCAAGCGCTACGACGGGTGGAGCTTCAATCAACGCTATTTTCTCGAGCTCGTGCCGCTGCTCGCGTGCGGCGTCGCACTCGTGATCGCGCGTGCGGCGCTGCCCCTTCGTCATCTCTTGACGGGGGTCATGGCTGGCGCAGCGCTCGGGTTCGCCGTCTTGTTCGTCGACGCGCAGTGGCGTGGGTTTGCACTCATGAAGATCCCGTTTGTACTGGCGCTCGGCGCGTGCGCAGCGTGGTACCTCGCGTCCCGCGCGAAGGTTTCCATCGCCGCGTTTGTCGCCGTACTCGGCATTTCACTCGGATGGGCAGCGAGCATGCAGCTCGGCGATGATCTTCCAGGCTCGCGGTGGATTCGCCTCGCCAACGCCGAACGCCTAGCACATCTCGAACCGTACATTCCCGACGAGCCGACCGTCCTCTTCACGTATGGAGGCAACAAGGATGCGTATGGTCCTCTGCTGCTCGACCACGACATTCTGATCGTCGACACGTGGATCGACGAGGGAAAGACCGCGCGTGCTGTCATCGACAGTGCGTTCGCCGCGGGCCGACGTGTCTTCATTCTCGCGCCGATCCCACGCGAGATTCTGATGCCGATGGTCGCGCACTTGCGCGGAAGCCGCGTCGAGGGGACACCCGACTTGCTCGAAATCCGCCCCTGAGCCACCATGGACTCGTGAGGCTCGCCGTCGTCGCACCGATGATCGCGGTGATCGCCCTGGGCGGAGCGCGCATCGCACGAACCGCGGCCAACAGCCGCGCGGTGAAGACGGCCAGCTCTCCTCCGTACGCGCCCTCCCCGACCGCGGCTCCGATCGTCACACTCGGCTACCGCGAGCTCGCCGCCGACGTCTTCTTCGTTCGCTTGGTTGGCTACTTCGGCGCAGGCGACAGCGACGCGGATGGCGTTGCGAATCTGACCGAGGCGATCGCCACGCTAGATCCCACGTTTCGCCGCAACTACGACGTCGGGCCAATCGCGATGCAAGGCGCGAAGCGTGGTGTCGACAACCGCATCCACCTCCGGGCGATCGCGCTGCTCGAAAGGGCACGCGCCGCGTTTCCGACGATGTGGAAGTATCCCAACATCGAAGGCCAGATCTATCTCGTAGATCTACAGACGCAGGATGACGACCAGCGGCGCGAATGGAACGAGAAGGGCGCGCTGCTCCTCGAGTCGGCTGCGCGCAAACCGAAAGCGCCGTCAAATCTCGGACTCCAGGCCGCAATTCTCCAGACGAAGTTCGGCCAGCAGCAGCGAGCCATCCAGAACCTTCGCGAGCTGTTCTTGATCACCGAAGATCCGAAGTCGAAGCAGAAGCTCCTCGATAAGCTCGCGGAGCTGTCGGAGGCCAACAACGCTGAGATCGCCGCCGAGTTGCAGCAAGAGCGTCGCGCCTTCGAGCAGCGATGGGAGGCGACGCGAAACAGCGTTCCTCCGACGTTCTACACGCTCATCGGCCCACCGCTCGGATCGACCTTCAATCTTCTCGAGCTGGCAGCGGGGGAGGACGTCGTCGGATCGGAGTTCGAACGGCTCGAACCCCTCGACGATTCGCAGGCACCGTGAGCTCGCGCGCGCGACACCTGGCGTTCGGCGGTGCCGTCGTCGTCGCGATCCTCATCGTCATCCGGTGGGCCCTCGCCCATTGGGACGGCCTCTACGACGACAGCTTCATCTACCTCCGCTACACGAAGAACCTCGCGAAGTGCCCGCTCAGCTTCAATTGCGCGGACGCACCCGTCGAAGGCTTCACGGGCCCGCTCTATCTCGCACTTCTCTGGGTCGGCACGTGGTTCACCGACCAGCTGATCTGGATGTGTCAGGTCATCGGCACGATCTCTGTATGCGCGACGATCGTGCTCGCCGCGGCCACGGCTCGTGCTCTGCGTGCAGATCTCGATGCGTGGAGTCCCACGCTGATCGCGATCGCGACGGCGGGCGTGCTCGCCCTCGATCCGTTCGTCACGCTCAACTCGATCAACGGGATGGAGACAGCGCTCGGCGGCGCGATGGTCACGCTCGTCATGTACGCGGTCGTTTCCCAGCGCCCATGGCTCACCGTCGCCGCGACAATCGCGAGCGTGCTCGTGCGCCCAGAGTCGGCGCTCTTCGTCCTCGCACTTCCCGCGCTGCCGTGGATGCGGCACTGGCGGTTGGGGGCCGTCACGATTGGCGTGTTGCTCGCGATCGAGATCGCGCGATTCACGATCTTCGGGCAGTTGTTTCCGAACACGTACGTCGCGAAGTCCGGTGGCACGTGGCAGCACGCCGCGGTCGGGCTCGAGTACATCGTCGATGCCATCCGCGATTTTCCGCTCGTGTTGTTTGCGCCCCTGGCGTTGTTCGCACCGCTTCGTCGCGAGGTGGCCTACCTACTCGGAGTCGCGTTCGTGTGGCTCGCGTTCTTTCTGCGGAGCGGTGGTGACCTGTTCGAGTACAGCCGTCTGTGGTACCCGCTGGTACCCGGCCTCTCGGCGCTCGCACTCGTCGGCGTTCACGCTTTCGTGACGAGACGTCGAGAACGCATCGCACTCGCAGCGTCGCTGCTCGTCGCTGCAGTGGTCGCTGCACGCGCGGCGGTGGCCCACTACATTCCGCCGCAGGGCGTCAGCGATCGCATCGTGTTGTGGGCGGCCACCGGAACGTACCTGCGCCAGAACTTCAAGGGCGCGACAGTGGCAACGGTGCCGATCGGTGCGATCGGGTACTACTCGTCGCTGCGAATCATCGACCTCGTCGGTCTGACCGACGAGACCATCGCGAGAGAAGGACGTTCGGTCCCGCCGGAGCTCCTCACGAAGCGGTGGATCGGCCATGAACGGCACTTCACGGAGTACGTCCTCTCACGCGAGCCGACGGTCATCGTCACGACGTCCGTGCGACCGACGCCTTGGCGTACGCTCGCGGAGGCACGTGCAGGTTTCTGGGCCGACTGGCTCTTGCTACAGGAGATCAAGAACGGGCGGGCGCCCTACCGCGTTCACGACGCAGAGGTGCTTCCCGGTCAGCACACACTGATGTTCGTGCGGACTACTTGGGCAGACGGTCGGAGTAGTCCTTGATCTCCTTCGTCGATTGATCAGCTTTGATCTCGACGGAGAAGGTCTCGCGGATTCCGAACTCGTTGTTCATCAGCGTGATGCGGTGCTTGCCCACCGAGAGCTTGATGTCGCGCTGCGGGGTCTGCTTGCCGGTGTTCGTGCCGTCGATGTAGATGTCGCACGACGGCTTGGATCCGAGCATCAGCGTGCCCGTCGCCTTGGCCACGACCTTCGTGTCGTTGCCGACCTTCTCGTCGGGGTCCGGCGTCTTGACCTCCGGCGTCTTCACGTCGGGCGTCTTCTTCTCGTTGATCTTCGTCACCGGGCCCGTCTTGGTGTCCGACGTCTTCTTCACGTCGGGCGTCTTCTTGACGTCGGTCGTCTTCACCTCGGGCGTGGTCACCTCGGGTGCGATGGCGACAGTGCCGGAGGCCTTCTCGAGCGGAACATTGATCTTCTCTTCGAGTTGGCCCGAGAACACGATCGGCTTGTTGACCGACACGTAGCCCGGCTTCTCGAAGAGGACCGCGTAGGACTGGCGCGGATCGAGCGGTGCCTTCTGCGGCGACGGTCCGAGATCCTGGCGCTTTCCGTCGACGATGAGCGAGACCTTCGCGCTGGGCGGGTTGGACTCGAACACACCGTGGATGCCCTGGATCGGCGAGAGCGTGATCGTGACCTTCGGCGCCTTGCCCTGCTCGACGATCACCTGCTGGTTCTCGCTCATGAAGCCGGGCGGCGGATCGATCTGCACGGTGTGCGCGCCCGGGGCGATGCCACGAATGCGCGACGGCAGGCGATCGGTGCGCGCTTCGCCGTCGAGCTTCCAGCTCGAGACATCGCGTGGCGTGACGTAGAGATCGAAGCCCGTGTTCTGATCGCCGACCTGCGTGGTCGGAGCTGGATCCGCGGTGGTGGGCTGCGTGGCCGGATCGACCTTGGCGGTGGTGGTCGACTCCTTCTTGCCCGACATCGCGATGATGATCACGACGACGACCGCCGCGACGACTGCACCACCGACGGTGAGCAGAATGGCGGTCTTCTTCTTTCCATCGCCGCGGCTGGCGACCGATGCACCGAAGGAGGCCATCGGATCGAACACGTCGGATTGCGACGCGCGAACGACCGGCGCGGAGTCGCGCGACTCGAACAGCGGCTGTTGGCTGCCCGTGGGCGGCAGTGGGACCGGCGTCTTGTGCGAGCCCGTCGCGAAGTTCGGCGTGCCGTTGGAGCTGCCGAGCCCGCCCATGCCGTTCATCGTCGCGGACGGCGACGCGGACGGCGACATCGACGGAGGCGGTCCGCCTTCCCAGCCCTTGGCCGTGGACACGAGCGACGAGAGATCCGGCGAGCCGCTGGTGGCGGACGCTGCTGCCGTGGCGGTGGACGCACTGCCGAGCGAGGGCGCTGCCGGGACGCCGCGCATCGTCATCGCCGGGTTGCCCGGATCGGGCGTCGGCGCGGCGACGAGCGGTAGCTGCTTCGAGGCTGGCTTGCCGAGGCCGCTTCCACGGTTCGCGATCTGGTTCGCGATCTGGTTCTTCGGATCGTCCTCGGGGTTGTCGTAGATCTGCGTCTCGAGCTCGTCGTCGTCCCACGCGAGGCCCGAGTCTTCACGGTCGGCCTTCGCGTTCAGGCGAGGCATCTCGCCCGTGGTGCGCGGCGGCGGCGGCGGCTTGGTGCCCGCGGCACCGAGGGCGGCCATCGCACCCGTCGACCGCTTTGCGGCGGAGCCGTGCGGAGCCGGCGGCGGAACAGCGGCGGCCATCGCGGCGGTGGCGCGAGGTCCGGTCTGCGTGCGCGGCATCGCGGTGGGAACTGCTTCGGCCGCGCGATCCACGGGCGGCTTCAGCTGGCGATAGCTCTCGAGCTTCGCCGTCTCGTCCTCGATCTCCTTGCCGAACGTCTTCTTCATCCACCCCGCGAGATCCTTGCGCGAGTAGAACTCGCCGGCGGTGTAGACGAACGCTTGCAGCTCGTCGTGGAGATCGATCGCGTTCTGGTAGCGATCCTCGGTGTCCTTGGCGAGCGCCTTGAGCACGATGCGCTCGAGCTCGTCGGGGATCTTGCGGTTGTACGTGGACGGCGGAAGGATCTCGACGTTGCGAACCTTCTCGAGCGTCGAGAAATCGCTCTCCCCGACGAACAGGCGCTCACCCGTGAGCAGCTCGTAGAGAACGATGCCGCACGAGAACACGTCGCTGCGGCGATCGATCGGCAAGCCACGGACTTGCTCCGGGCTCATGTAGCCGAACTTGCCCTTGAGGATGCCCGCCTGCGTCTTGCTGCCTTTTCCGGCCGCCTTGGCGATACCGAAATCGATCAGCTTCACTTCGCCTTCGAACGAGACGAGCACGTTCTGCGGCGAGACATCGCGATGCACGAGCGACAGCTCGCGACCTGCTTGGTCGCGCTTGTTGTGCGCGTAGTCGAGACCTTCGCAGACCTTCATCACGACGAAGCACGCTTGCGCGACGGGCATCGCTTCGCCCGCTGCACGACAGCGATCGAAGATGCCGCGCAGGTCGCGACCATGAACGTGCTCGAGCGCGATGTAGTAGCTGCCGTCGACGACACCGAGATCGAAGATCTGCGCGATGTTCGCGTGGTTCAGCTGAACCGCGAGCTTCGCCTCCTCGATGAACATGCGGATGAACTCTTTGTCCTCCGCGATGTTTGGAAGAATGCGTTTGACGGCGACGAGACGCTCGAAGCCCTCCACGCCAAACGCTTTTGCGCGAAACACCTCGGCCATGCCGCCGACGTTGATCCGCTCGAGCAGGTAATACTTGCCGAAAGGCGCCGGCTTCTTCACGCGTGATTCTCGTTGAGAAATGACCGGAACAACCCCGGCATTGTGAGGTGGGACCCTATCCGAATTAGCTTCCTTGGGCCACAAGCAGTGTACTACCCCCGTGGCCGGTGGTCCTACCGCGAAGATCTCGCGAACTCAAAGGAAAACCACTGGCACCCGCCACGCTTGAATTGCGGTCACGCCGCCTCATGTAGTCACACGTAGCGACTGCTGCGTGGGCGAGCACCGTCGATCGTAGTCGAGCGAACGATCGTTACTGCTGCGCGAGCGCTTGGGCCGGCTGCATCTTCGCGGCTCGTCGAGCGGGCAAGTACCCGCCGAGAATACAGAACAGCGTCGAGAACCCGAGGGCGCTACCCCAGATCCACGGCTTGAAGTCGAACCAGGAGGTCGGCTTGAACGGGAACCGCGGGATGTTCTCCGCCGCGTACCAGTTCCAGGTCATTCCGATGCCGACGGCGATCCCGATCCCGATCAGTCCGCCGACGATGCCGATGATCGCGGCCTCGCCGAGGACGATCAGCTGCACGTCAGTCTCCGTGGCGCCGACCGCGCGCATGATTCCGATCTCGCGGCGTCGCTCGCTGACCTGGATGAAGAAGTTGTGGCCGATGTTGATCACCGCCACCACGAGGATCGCGACGGAGATGATCAGGAACAGCAGGCGAATGACGAAGATGACCGTCGCGAACTGCTCGCCGAGCGAGTCCTCGAGGCGAAGATCCTCGACGTCCTTGAGCCACTGCGAGAACGGCGCGAGCTGATTGCGATCCTTCAAGCGAACGATGATCGAAGAGAACGCGGTGGCGACTTGCTCGCCCATGAACTCCTTGTTCCAGCGCTCCATGTACTGGATCGGAACGGTGACGCCCATGCGCAGCGCGCGCGTCGACACGCCCACGATCACCGCTTCGATGCGGCGCGCCTTCGCTGTCGAGACCTTGCCGCCACCACCGATCACCGTGTTGTTGAGACCGACGGAGAACCGCATCGCCGAGAGGCCGCGGTTCTGGATGAGATAGTTCACGAGGTTCTGATCCGCGACGGGCATCTTGTGCGCCTTCGCGAATCGCGTGTTGTAGAGCTCGACGATCGTCGCCGACACGACCGTCGGAACGCGGTGCTTGCAGATGCGCTCGACGTCGTCGCAGTAGTAGCGCTCGGGGTTCGGACAGGGGTTCCAGTACTTCTTCGGCGGTGGCGGCGTCTGCGCGACGACCACGGCGGAGCCCGCGCCCGATCCGGAATCAGCGGCGGATCCTGCGTCGGGCACCGGCGCAGGTGCGGGTGCCGGCGGTGGCTCGGGCGGCCATGGCGACGCGGGCTGTCCGGGCGGCGGCATCACGTAGTCCGCGGGGATGGGCGGCGGCGTCCCCGGCGGCAGCGTCGACGTGGTCTCGGGCGCGGGTGCGTCCCATCCGCCCGCTGCTTTCTTCGGCTTCGCGCGGAAGCCCGGCGATGCCGCGACATCGTCGTCGGGATCACGTGGCGGAGGCACGCACGCGATGCGGTTCGGATCGTCTTTGACCGAGTCCCAATCGCGGAACAGATCGCGAATGCGATCGTCGTCGGTGACGTAGCTCGCTTCGACACCGTCGATGAAGCCGCCGAGCTCCAGCTTGAACTCCTTCCCTTCGAACGATCCGCGCAGCGCGGCCGGGAAGCCGATGTTCATGCGCGGGATGGCGCTCGCCACTTCCGGGCGCGCGACGATCCGGTCGACGGTCGACTTGTCGAGCCGCTTGTGATCGCCGATCACCGACGTGACGGTGGGCGCGACGACCTCGACCTCGTCGACGGGGAACACCTTCTCGAGCGTGTCGCCCGCGCGCTGTGTGAGCGCGAGGAACAGCACGAAGGCGCCGATACCGATGACGATGCCAAACGCGCTCAAGATGAAGTGACGCGGACTGCGCAGGGTGTTCGCCACCACCATGCGCGCGAGGCTACCGACGGGCATCATGCGGGACCTGCCTCCTGCGCACCGAGCGCTTCGTCGGTGGTCTCGACGATGGCGCCATCTTTCATCGCGATCACGCGCTTCGCGACGCTCGAGACGCGTCGCTCGTGGGTGACGATGACGAGCGTGACGTTGTCCTTGGCGTTGAGCTCCTGGAAGAACTCGATGACGCCCTTTCCGGTCGCGGAGTCCAGGTTGCCCGTCGGCTCGTCGCACAGTAGCAGCGTCGGCTTGCCGAACAGCGCGCGTGCGATCGCGACGCGTTGCTTCTGACCGCCTGACAGCTCGCTCGGTCTGCGATGCGCGAAGTCGGCGAGGCCCACGCGGCGCAGCGCTTCACGACCGCGCTCCTCCACTTCCTTCTTCTTCGACGCCGCGAACGCCGACGGGATCGTGACGTTGCCGAGGCACGTCAGGTGATCGAGGAGATTGAAGGCTTGGAACACGAAGCCGATCGACTGATTGCGAAGCTTCGCGCGCCTGGTGTCGCCCGCTTTGAGCGTGTCGACGCCGAGGACCTCGACCTCTCCCTCGTCGGGCGTGTCGAGACCACCGATGATGTTGAGGAGCGTCGACTTGCCGGAGCCGGACTGGCCGACGAGCGCGAGCAGCTCGCCCGGTGCGACGTCGAGGCTGACCCCTCGAAGCACCTGCGTCCTACCCGTTCCCGAGCCATAGCTCTTGGTCACGTCACGCAGCCGAATGACCGGCGCAGCTTCAGGCACGGCGCGGGTTTACCACGATTTCGTCCGTATCATCGCCGCGTGCCACTTGCTGCCACGACGAGCGAGGTGTCATCGAGCGCGACCGACAAGTGAACCTCGCGCCAATGGAGCAAGCGATCCGCGAGCGACGCTCGGATGTCCGCGAGCTCGAGGAGTCCCTTCCACGTGTCGATGGAGAGACGTTGCGGGAATAGATCGACCGCGGCGATCGGACCGGGAACACCGGTGCCTTTCCCTACCGTGCGCGCGAGCACCCCGTCGCCCATCGCCGCATACGCCATGCTGTCGGTGAGCACGTAGTCCACCGTGGCAACGAACGGGATCGAGATCGTGTAGCCAGCGACCGGGCCGAACTTCTTCTCGCGCTCGACGGTGGAGCGCATCGGCACCTCGTCGAGCAGCTTCGCGAGGAACCGCTTGTGGACGAGGTCGAGCGAGACCACGCCGGCACCCGATTTGTCGTCGAGATCGAGGCGCTGGACGATGGCGCGCCCGCCCCGGATCCCGAACCGCTCGACGAGCCGCTGCGTGTCCGTGCGCTCGCGGATCGATCTTAGGCACGGGTCGAGCCACGCGTCGAGCGCCACGAGATCGAGGTTCCACTGGGCCGCGATCGGCGAATTGGCAGCCGTGGCTGCAAAGCCGTCCGGCACCGGCAGCGTGGCGCGCGCGACCTTGTCAGCTGCGGATCCGAGATCGAGCTTCAGCGATCCCGTGGCGGTGACGCTCTCGGTCGCGGAGACGTCCACCGCGACACCGACGCGTTGGATCGGCTCGAGCAATCGCGAGCACGCGAGCGCGTCGGGGACCCTCGCGACGAAGCGACTGATCGCGTGCTTCGGATCGACGAACCCGACGATCCCCTTCGCTGCGCCGGCGGCGCCTTGCGCCCACGACCAGTCGCGCACCCACTCGGTGTTCTCGGGCTTGCGGCTGTTCGTGAACCACGCCGTGCCTTCGTTCCTCGCGAAGTCCGGCGTGAAGTGCAGCCACATCCATCCGTCGGCGAGCGCCCAGCTCACGTCCATGAATTCGCGAGTGAACTCTGCGGTGTAGACCTCGACGCCGTCGACGACGACCGAGCGCGCGACCAACCCACGCTCGCGCTGCGTGTCGAGAAACGACTGGAGCATGTCGGGCGCGCTCACGCGGAAGACGAAGGTCGGCGCGAGATCCTCGCTGAACGCGACGACGCCACCCGTCACGTCGATGCCGATCGCGGTGACGGCGGCCTCGTCGAGCGGGTCCACGGCGAGCACGCGCGCGAGATCTGCGCCTACCTCCTGCGCGTCGACGCCGGCGAAGATGCCGAGACCGTCCACTGCGTTCCGGAGCCCGCGCTGCGCATCGGCGAATGTCGGAGCGGCGAACACGTAGCTCGGGCGGGCGGGGACCCAGCGTGCGGCGGGGAACGCGAGCGAGACGTCGGACGCTGTCGTCGTCGAGGAACGTGAGCCACCACACCCCGCGGTCAGTGCGATGCCGGCCAGCGCGATTCGTGCGAAACGCATGGCCTCGACTTTGTCACGGAAAGCTCGCAACCGCAGGGCACGGCTGTCGAAGGGACGTTCATGGCATCCGTCCAAGCGAGCATCTTTGGTACATTCTGGAGGCAGTCATGAGTGGCATCGGCGGACCCGGTGGAATCGGAGGACCGAAAGGCCCCGGCGGACCCGACGGGCCTGACGGGCCTGACGGGGTCGACGGACCCGATGGAGTCGACGAGGCTGGCGCGCTCGACGCTACCGGCGCAGCGGATGGCATCGACGCGGGCGCACCGATCGATACGACCGACATCGATCGCCTCGCCGCCGAGGTCGCGGCCGGTCGGCTGACGCCGCGCGAAGCGATCGATCAGCTCGTCGAAGCGACGGCCACCCCCGATCTCTCCCCGACCGAGCGCGCCGAGCTTCGCGAGATGCTCTCGGATCTGGTCGCCAACGATCCGTACTTCGGCGGCCTCGCGAACCGCGTCTAGTAGATCACGTCGCCGACGAAGATCGTGCCGGTCGTCGAGCCAGCGGGCCCGACGAACTGCACCGTCGTGGACTTGTTGCCGCCGATCTCGATCGGCTGGAACGGACGCGTCATCGGCCGTCCATCCGGCCCGTGAAACGACGCGATGACGATCGCTTTTCCGACCCGCGGCGCATCGTTGGTGAGGGTCGCTTGCACGACGATGCGCGACACCGGTTGGTCGGCCTCGGTGTACTTGTCGACGAACGAGTGAGGATCCGTGATGCGCATGCGCGGCGGATCGTGCGTGACAAGCGCGCCGGTCACGACGATCTTCGCCGAGGTCGTCGTTGGCCTCGGGACCCTCTCGGTGTCGACGAGCGCGAACGTGCGCGACTCGCCCGGTGGGATCCACAGCGACTGCGCCTTGAGCGTGCCGACCTTCGCACCCGCGTCGCCGAGCAGCTCACCCGCGAGCGTGACGTACGCGCCATCGGGTGTGGGGTTCTTCGCGTCGACGAGGACGAACGTCGACTCGCTCGCGAACTTGCCGTCGCCCACGGTGTCCGTGCGCAAGCGGGCGTTGTCGACCACCTCGATCAGCGTGGGATCGAGCTGCTTCGAGGGGCTCTCGCTCTTGCTGCAAGCAGCGAGCATCAGAACGAAGCAAACGGCGCGCATGGGCGCCCTCACTATAACTGCCAGACTAGGCAGCGGCCACGCGACGACGGCCGGAGCCCTCGTGCGTGCGGAGAACGTCGCGAACCTTCTGCGGCAGCTCGAGCTCCGACGTGTCGAACGTGGCAAGCGCCGTGGCGAGCGTCACGACGCGCTCTTCCGCGGTGGCGCGCTTGTCGATGATGACGCGGTAGGCGCCCTTCACCTTGCAGAGGCCACCGTTGACCACGCTGGTCTGCAGGGCCTCGTAGGTCACCGTGACGCCGAGCTGGTCGGCAGCAGCCTCCAACAGCTCGAGCAGTACTTCTGGCTTCATGACTAAGCCACAGTACGCAACTGGATCGGGGGCGCAACCTTTCTTCCGCGATACTGTCCGGTAAACGGACAGTCGGAGATCACCCGATCGGCTAAACGATCGGCAACACGACGCGAAACGCGGCACCTCCGAGATCGGAGGAGTCCACCGAGATCTCGCCGCGATGTTGGTCGACGATGTTGCGAACGATCGGCAAACCGAGGCCCGTCCCCTTGCCATCGGGCTTGGTCGTGAAGAACGGCTCGAAGATGCGCTCGCGATCTTGCTCGGGAACACCGGGCCCCGAGTCCGCGACCTCGAGCTCGACGGTGGACGGACCGTGCACGCGCGCACGCACGTTCACCTTGCCGCCGTTCTCGACGGCGTGAACCGCATTGGTGATGAGGTTGATGAGCACCTGCTCGAGCTGCCCGGCCACCGCCTGGATCACGGGGAGATCGGACGCGACGTCCACACCGAGCTCGATCCCGCCCCGCTCGACGAGGTGCTCGCAGATCGAGACCGAGCTGCGGACGACCCCGGCGACATCCACGGGCTCGAGATCGGTACCGCTCGGACGCGCGTACTGCACGAGATCGCGCGAGAAGCGAAGGATGCGCTGTGCACTCGCGCCGATGCGGCGGAGCTTCTCGACGTCGGTCTGCTCTGCCCCCTGCGACTCGAGCTTGCGCACGAGGTACTCGGCGTAGACGGTGATCGACGTGAGCGGATTGTTCAGCTCGTGCACCACGCCTGCGGCGAGCTCGCCGAGAGTGGCGAGGCGCTCCGCGCGCACGACTTGCTGCTGGAGCGCGTCGACCTTGGATTGATCCTGGCCGATCGCGACGACCGCCTCGATCGGTCCCGACGATGCGCCGGCGCGTCCGACCGGTGCGATGCTCCACATCGTGCGCACGACGCCCTTGTCGCGCGTGGGTAGCGACACCGTGACCGCCGCGTGATGCTGACCCACGAGCGCCGCGGCAAACGCGCTCGTCAGATACTGGCGCTGATCGCTCGTGATGAAGTCGCGCACGTCGCGACCGAGCACCTCGTCGCGCGAGTAGCCGGTGAGCTCGAGCATCGCGCGGTTGCACACCGTGATGCGCCACGCGCGATCGATGCCGAGGATCAGCGCGTTCGCACTCTCGAGGAGACGCGCTTGGTAATCGCGAAGCCCGAGCGCGTCATCGGCGAGACGGATCGCGCGCAGCCCGACGGCGAGGTGCATCGCGAGCGGCCACACGACGGGCTCGTCCGCGATACGCGCGTCGTTGCCTGGCGTGTAGCCGACATCGATCACGCCGTACAGCTCTCCACCCGCCGCGAGCGGCAACGCGAACCCCGTCGCCATGCCGGTGAACGGCGAGTCCCATCGATCGCGCAAGTGCAGGCGCGCGCTCGCCGCGACCGCGCTCTTGAGCTTCGCGCGCGCGAGGGCCGCGTCGGCGATCGTGATGCCCTCGCCTGCCACGCCTTCGCGCAGCCCACCGCCGCGGATGTACGTTCGCGCCGGATCGCGCGTGCGCACATCCACGACGCGAACGCACAGCGCACGCCCAGGCAGCAGGCTCGCGAGAATGTCGAGCGCGCGAACGACGAGCGCGGACTCCGAGCTCGCCGTGGGGAGCTCCGCGGTCAGCTGCTGGAGCGCCACGAGCTGCGCTTCGCTGGACGCGCTCACGACGCGCCTCCCTTGCCGAGATCGTCGAGCGCTTCGATGTCCGCGCGCGTGGGCTCGTGCTCGCGAATGCGCGACGGCTTGGTCGACGCATCGGGATCGAACGTCACCGCGCCGTCGGGCACTGCCGGCGGCACCGCTTGGAACTCGCCCGTTTGCTCGCGTTCCTCGTCGGTGGGGATCGGAATCGCTGGGTCGTCGTCCTCGGGCGCCGCGCGATCGAGGTCGAGCATCTTCGCGCCGCCGACGTAGTCCGTCGTCTCGTACTTCGTGATCTTTCCGATCTTCTTCACGATGCCTGCCATGCGCTCGGCCTCGGAGAGGATCACGTTGACCGCGCGCATGTGCTTCGCATCCTTGTCGCTCTGGCGCGTGATCAGCTGCGCGTAGCCCATGATCGAGGTGAGCGGCTGATTCAGCTCGTGCGCGGCGGCTCCCGCGAGCTCGGCGACGAGCGCCTGCTTCTCGGAGAGCTGCAGTTTTTGCTGTGCGTCCAACAACCGCTGCTCCATGCGGATCCGCTCGCGAAGGTCCGTGAGAATACCGACCGTGGCGACCTCGCGCTCGCCTTCGTACACGATGGAAGCAGTCATGCTGACCGGAACGATCTCGCCGCCGCTGATCCGGATCTCGCGACGCGTCTGCTCGATGCGGCCCACGCCGCCGTGCGATGTGGAGCGCAGCATGCGCATGATCTGATTCGCGCCGCCCTCCTCGTAGAGCTCCCACACGGGCAGCTTTCCGATGACGTCCCGCGCGCGATAACCAAACAAGCGCTCGGCGCCCTGGTTGAACAGGATCAGCGTGCCGCGCATGTCGGCGGCGATGATCGCGTCGACGGTGGAGTCGATCAGTCGCTCGAGGAACTCCTTGGTCGAGCGCAGCTCCAGCTCGAGCGCGCGCTCGGCGGTGACGTCACGGAACGCGAGGATCACGGCGCCCGTTCCGGCGAGCACCGTGGAGGTCGACGCGCTCACCCACACCGGCGAGCCGCTCGTCGTGGACAGCTCGAGATCGAACGTCTCGACGTTCACGCCCGCGAGCACCTTGGACACCGCGTCGGAGACATGCGTGCGCTGCTCCGGCGCCACGAGGTCGACGAGCTCGCTGCCGAGGAGACCGTCGCGCGCGAAGCCCGTGATGCGCTCGGCCGCGCGATTGACGAACAGGATGCGCCCGGCGTCGTCGAGAACGACGACACCATCCGCGCCTGCCTCGAAGTGCTCCTTGAGCGAATCGATGCCGCGCAGGCGCCGCTCCGCCTCGTACCGCGCACGCGAGATGCGATGGGTCTTGTCGCGCAAGCTCTCGAGGACCGCGCCGTGCCGCAGGTGTGCCGCGAGGATGCTCGCGATCAGCTTGCCGAGCTCGAGTCCCCGCG
This sequence comes from Pseudomonadota bacterium, assembly GCA_023428295.1. GTDB lineage: Bacteria > Myxococcota_A > Polyangia > Haliangiales > Haliangiaceae > JABFXX01. The sequence goes on along the minus strand of JAEYYV010000043.1, from coordinate 8,507 downwards.
CGCCGACGTGTTGCACGCCGGGCCGCGTCTTGCGCAGAAGGATCGCCCCGAGCGGCCTCCCGCGCCATTGCACGGGGAACACCGCGATGCCGCGCACGCGCCTCGACGACAGCATGTCCGCGATGCCACTCGTCAGCGGGTGGAACAGCACGTCGTCGATGAGCACGGGATGCAGCATGCGAATCGCCTCGACCACCTCGGGATACTCCGCGATCGCGAGCGTGAAGCGCTGTAGCGGCTCCGCGTCCGTCGCTGCGATCACGAACGCGTGATCGCTTCCCTCGATATGCGCGACGAGCGCTGCGCGATCGAAGCCGAGCGCCGCCGCGGTGATCGACATGATCTGCACGAGCGCTTCCGCATCGTCACCGTTCGCGGTGAGCACCTCGTTGATCCGAGCGAGCGCTGGCGAGCCCGCCGAGTCGCGCTTGGACAGCTTGCACAGGTTGCGACAGCGCGTGGCGAGCACGGCCGGCGAGAACGGGTGCCGCTCGACGTCCGTCGCTCCGGCGGCCAACGCCTCGGTCACCGCGGTCGGCGGGATCGACGCGACCACCGCGAGGATCGGCACCTCCGCGAGCGCCGGGACGTCGCGCGCTTCGGCCACGATGTGCGCGGCGTCCGCGCCGGTGATCACGAGCAGCGCGGGAAAGCCTGCGGACAGATCGATCTGGGTGGCGGCCGTCGCGGCGAGCCCGCTGATCGCGAGCTGCGATACGAGCGCGGCACGTTCGGCGTCGCTACCGCCGAGGACGACGATCGATCCGGACTCCACGAGTCACACACGGTACCACGAGCCGCGGATCAGTCGTGAAACGCGGCGAGCGCGGCCGCGTAGACCAGCTTCGTAGGCACGCCGTGCGCCTTTGCGGCCGCCGCGCATGCCTCGTACTCGGGCGCGACGTTCTGCGTCTCGCCCGTCGGCCCTATCGCGACCTTCACCGCGATCGTGCCGTACTTCGTCGACACGTCCACGCTGCGCCGCGCGAGCACCGTCCGCTCGCGCGATGAGAACCGTACGCCGATCGACGTGGTCTCGCGCAGGATCGCCGCGATCACCGCATCGCGCGCGGGCGCGGGCGCGAGCGCCGACAGCGTGAACGCCGGCCTGCCCTTCTTCATCGTGATCGGCGTCCACCACGCATCCACCGCCCCCGCCGCGAAGATCGCATCCATCGCCGGCCCCGCCAGCTCGGGGCTCATGTCGTCGAGGTTCGCGTCGATCTGCCACACCGTATCCTCGACCTGCGCCGCGAGCTGGATCGCCTGTACGCGCACGACATTCGCGCGGTCGGGCAAGTCCATGTCGCCCGCGCCCCATCCGATCGCGACGGGCACACCCGCCGGCGCCGCCGTCCACGCCGTCACCGTCGCGGCGAGGATCGCAGCGCCCGTCGGCGTGCACAGCTCGCGCGCGACGCCGCCGTCCATCACGATGCCGCTTGCCTCGCGCATCACCTCGAGCGCTGCCGGCGCGGGGATCGGCAGCACGCCGTGCGCGCACGTCAGCGTGCCGTGGCCCATGGCGATGCCGGTGCAGGTCACGCTCGCCGGCGAGAGCCAATCCAGCGCGGCCGCCGTCCCGACGACATCCACGACGGAGTCCACCGCGCCGACCTCGTGAAACGCGACCGCCTCGACGGTGGTCCCGTGCAGCTTCGCCTCCGCGCGCGCCAAGCGATCGAAGATGTCGAGCGCGCGCTTCTTGGTGCCGTCCGTCAGCGCGCTCTCGACGATGCGCGCGCGAATGTCGCCGTAGTGATAGTGCGCGTGCGGCTGGTTCGGCCCATGCGCGTGGACATGCGCGTGATGCTCGTGATCGTGCGAATGCGCGTGAGTGTGCGTGTTCCCGTGCGTGTGCACGTGCAGCGATACCTTCTGCGGACGCGGCGGCAGGGTCCACACCTCCGACGAGCCCTTCGTCAGCGGCGCGATCACGTTGCCGCTTCCATCGCGATGCGCGTGATGCGGCCCCGTCGGCACGCCCGGGCCACTCGGCGTATGCGCTTCGTGCTCGTGCCGATGCGCTCCCGCGAGCTCGCCCTTGGTGTCGACCTTCACGTCGATCGCTGCGATGCCGCCCTTGGTCACCGGCGTCGCCGACAGCCGCGCCCGCCCCGCCCCGATCTGATCGAGCGCGATGTACACGACCTCGAGCGGCACGCCCAGATCGATCAGCGCGCCGAGCAACATGTCGCCCGCCGCACCGCTCGCGCAGTCGACGTGCAGATGCAGCCCCTTCACGCGCGCACCGCCAATCGCGCGATCTTCACCGCGGCCACCGCCGCCCCGACGCCGTTATCGATGTTCACCACCATGATGCCCGGCGCACAGCTCGCGAGCATGCCGGCCATCGCGACGAGCCCGTCGGCCGCCACGCCATAGCCCACGCTCGTCGGCACCGCGATCAGCGGCCGATCGACCAGCCCGCCCAGCACGCTCGGCAGCGCCGCTTCCATGCCCGCCACGCACACCACCACCTCGGCCTGCTTGATCGCGTCGATGCGCGCCAACAGCCGATGCAACCCCGCCACGCCGACGTCCGAAAAGCGGACCGCAGGTGCGCCCAGAAACTCGGCCACGAGCGCCACCTCCTCGGCGACGGGCAAGTCGCTCGTCCCCGCGCACACGACCGCGATGCTGGCGGCCTTCGGCCGCGCCCTCGGCGCTCCGAGCAGCAGCACGTTCGCCGTCTCGTGGTGCACCACCTCGCTCACGATCGTCTTCACCGCCGCCGCCTTCGCGCGGTCCACGCGCGTCGCGATCGCCCCGCCCGCTCGCGCCGCGAGCTCCACCATCACCGCCGCGATCTGCTCGGGCGACTTGCTCGCGCCATAGACGATCTCGGGCACGCCCGTACGCAGCTCGCGATGATGGTCGATCAGCGACTCTCCGACCGCGTGCGCGACCTCTGCGAACGGCAGCGCGCCGATCTGGCTCGCCGCATCGGTAGGGCTCACCTCGCCCGAGCGAACGCGGTCGAGTACATCGAGCAACTGCTGGCGATCCACGGCGACTGGATACCACCGTCCTGCGGCATTGTCCTCGCTCGTTCGCGGCACGCGTGTGACGGCCGAATCGCCCCGCGACCGGCACGAACGTTCGCTAGAATGGCACCGGCGACACCACCTCGACGTGCGCACCGGTCACCGGGTGCGTGAACGCGAGGCGCTCGGCGTGCAGCAGCAGGCGCGGCGCGTGCTGGCTCGTCGGTGTGCCGTAGAGCCGGTCGCCAACGATCGGCGCGTCGAGCCCGAAGCGGTGCGCGCAGTGCACGCGCAACTGGTGCGTGCGGCCCGTGAGCGGGACCAGCGCGACGCGCGTGCGATCACCAGTTCGTGCGAGCGCGCGCCACCTCGTGGTGGCCGGCTTGCCGTGCTCGTCGTCGACGATCTGCCGCGGCCGGTCGTCGAGGTCGACGCGCAAGGGAAGCTCGATCGTGCCTTCGTCGGCGAGCACGGCGCCGTCGAGGATCGCGACATAGCGCTTCGCGATCTCGCGCCGCGCGAACATCGCTTGCAGCGCCTTGTACGCCGCGAGGTTCTTCGCGCAGAGGAGAAGGCCCGAGGTGTCGAGGTCGAGCCGATGCACGACGCTGCCCTCGGGATAGCGCGCGCGGAGCCGCGTCTGCACCGAGTCGCGGAGTGCGCCCGAGCGTCCCGGCACGCTCAGGACGCCCGCTGGCTTGTCGACGACGAGCAGGTGATCGTCTTCGAACAAGATCGGCGGCAGCGCCGCGGTCGCGGAGGCTCCCGGGTCGACGATCGGATCGTGCTCGAGGCCGCCCAGCATGAAGGGCAAGATCGGGCCGCACTTTCCACGGCACGCGGCGTAGAAGGCTCCGTCGTGGCGACCGCCGGTGACGGGGGATGCGCCGATCCAGACCTCGGCGAGCGCGATCGGAGCGAGGCCGCGTGCGTACGCGAAGCCGAGCAGCTTCGGCGCCGCGCAATCGCCGGCGCCGCCCGGTGGCTCGCGCGGCGCGAAGAGCTCGCGTAGCGGGCGGTGCTCGCCACGCGCGTTGGCGATCGTGTAGTGGTCGTGCACCTGCTTCATGAGGTCGCGGGACTCGTCGGCGCGCAGGCGCTCGAGCTCGCTGCGGCGGGCCTCGAGGGGCGCGAGACGCGCGAGGATCGCGGCACGTTCGGCGGCACGCTCGGCATCGAAGCGCTTGCGCTCGGCGGCGTCGGCGCGGCTCTCTTGATCGAGCGCGTGCAGCGCCGTGGAGCGCTCCTCGGTGGCGCGCGGCGATTCGTCGAGGCACACGCCCTCGATGTGCGGCTCGAGTCCCGCGCGCGCGATCTTGCGCAGCGCGCGGCGCTCGCGGTGCTTGTCTTGAAGGAACGCGAGGTCGGCTGCGTGCTCGCGATCGAACGACGCGAGATGCGCCGCTGCAGACGTGTATCCGGCGCTCGCGAGGAGCTCGCGTAACGCGATCTCGTACTCGCGCAGCGTCGCTTGGCCCTGGGGCCACATCGCGTCGCGCGCGGCCGTGTCGAACAGCGGCGGTACGAAGCCCGGAAGCGACCACGCCCCCGCGAGCATGCCGGAGAAGGCACGCAGGTAGCCGAGCCGATCGTCCGCGCGGACGACGAGCACGCCGAACATCTTGCCGCCCGCCGACGGGTCGTCGTCACTGGCGGGCATGTCGAGGAGCCGCGCGTCGATCCCGAGCCGCCCTCCCCGCACGTCGGCGACGAGACGCTCGGCTGCCTCGCGCGCGATCGGATGCGGCGGCACTGCGAACGGGCTCGGCAGTCGTGGTGGCGGTCGCGACGGCGCGTCGAGCCACACGACTTCGTCGGGAACGCTCATTTCTTCTTGCGCGTGATGCGAACGGTCTCGATCGCGCGATCGGTTGCTTGCACGATCTCGATCGAGTTGCCCGCGACCGTGATGACCTCGCCGGCCGCCGGGATGCGCCGGAGCTTCTCGATGAGCAGACCCGCGATCGTCTCGTAGTCGTCGGACTCGGGGAGCTTCAGGTCGAGCTCCGCGTTCACCCGCGCGACCGAGGTGCGCGCCTCGATCCGCCACACGTTCGGCTTCTCTGCTTTGATCGCGGTGGGCTCGGTGTCGTACTCGTCGTCGATGTCGCCGACGATGATCTCGAGGAGGTCCTCGATCGTGACGATGCCGACGGCGCCGCCGTATTCGTCGACGACGATCGCGAGGTGCGTTTGCTCGGACTGCAGCTGCACGAGGAGGTCCGAGGCCTTCATCGTCTCGGGCACGTACGTTGGTGGATGCGCGAGCGTGGCCACGGTGCGCGTGTCAGTGGGTGACTTGATGGTGCTCGCCGCTTGCAGGATATCGAAGACGTGAACCACGCCGACGACGTCGTCGACGCGCGAGCGGAAGATCGGCATGCGCGAGTGCTTCTTGTCGGCGACCTCGAACGCGGCCTCTGTGATCGGCGCGTCCTCGGGGAGCGCGGTGACTTCGGAGAGCGGAACCATGAGCTCGCCGACCTTGTACTCGGAGAGCTCGAAGACATTGGCGATCATCTCGCGCTCGTCGGCGGAGATCTCGGGCTTGTCGGTGGACGGCTCGGACTCGATGAGCAGCGCGAGCTCGTCGCGCGTGACGAAGGCCTTCTTGCGATCGGTGCGCGTGATGCGCGTGAGGAGCGCCGCGTAGCCACCGACGAAGAACACGATCGGGCGCAGCAGGAACGACCAGAACCGCAGCATCGTGGCGAGGGAGTCGACGACCCTGTCGGCCTGGATCTGAACGATCTGCTTGGGCACGAGGTGACCGAGCACGAGCATCGGCGGCAGCGCGAGGAGCGGCGCCCACAGCACCGAGTGGTGACGCTCGTGGACCTCGATGCCGACGGCGATGACGGCGATGAGGAGCGCGAGGTTGGCGCCGACGAGCGTCGTGGCGAGCGTGACCTGCGGTACGCCCAGCATGCGTTCGGCGCGAACGGCGGCAGCGTTGCCGCCGGCGGCCCGCGCGCGGAGACGATTGCGATCGGCGGCCGAGAGCGCGACTTCGGCGCTCACGAAGAACGCCTGGAAGATGCCGCAGCCGAGGAGCAGCAGGACGAGCGTAGAGGTGCTCATCGCTTGGTCGCCTTCGCGCCGTCGCGCAGCTCGTCGACATCGACGGCCGGCGGCGTGACTTCGTCGACTTCGATCCGCGGGTGCGGTGTGAGGCGTGGCATCGGCGTCGGACGGATCGCGCCGAACGATCCGCTCGGCGATGCGGAGCGGTCTCCGGACGTCGCGTGCGTGAGCGCGAGCATCATGCTGTCGTCGCCAGAGAGGCGATCGGGGAGCGGCGCATCCAGATCCGACTCGAGCGGGACGGGGACGCTCTTGTCCCGCGCGTCCATGCGCTCGCTGAGCTCGCTGGCGTCGAGGCGCGGAACGCCGCCGGTGTCGACGCCACCCGGGTCGGTCCCGTTCGTCTCTTGGCCTTGCGCTGGCGTGCGCGCGCGCTGGCGATTCGGCGCGGAGTTCTGCAGCTCGGCGCGCTCGTCGCGCAGCTGGCCGAAGATCTGCGCGAGCAGGTCGTCCATGGTGACGAGCCCCAGGACCTTGCCGTACTCGCTGACGACGATCGCCATGTGGACCTTCTTCTGCTTGAAGGTCAGGAACAGTCGCTTCACGGGCGTCGTGCGCGGCACGAACAACGGCTCGTGGAGAAAGTCTCCGAGCGGCCGACCGAGCGGCTGTCCTGCGGTGACCTGGACGAGATCCTTCGCGTGGACGACGCCGCGGATGTTGTCGAGAGACTTCTGATAGATCGGCACGCGAGAGAAGCCGCGCCCCGCGATCTCTTTGAGCAGGCGCGCGACGGGCACGTCGTAGTTGAGCGCGAACATGCGATCGCGCGGCGTCATCACCTGGCCGACGTTCTTGTCGGAGAACTCGAAGACGCGGTGGATCAAGCGGCGCTCGCGCGCGTCGACTTGGCCCTGCGCCGAGCCTGCATCGACGAGCGTGCGGAACTCTTCCTCGGAGAGATCGCGAGGGCCGCGCACACGCGCCGCATCGCCGAACGGCGCGAGGATCACCGCGGTCACGGCCTGCACGAGCAAGCGCAGCGGCGTGACGAGCATCATGAGAAACGCGAGCGGGAACACGCAGAGCCGCGACCACAGAAGCGGCGCTTTGGCGGCGAGGGTCTTCGACGTGACCTCGGCGAACAGCACGATCAAGGGGAGCGCGATCGCGAGCGTGATCCCACCGCACGCCCAGATCGAGAGCTCGCAGTAATGGATGACCTCGCCGAGGATGATGATCGAGAGGAGGCTGTTGAACGTGATGTTGCCGATCAGCACCGTGGCGATCAGGCGACGCGGTCGTTCGAGGAGCGCCACGATGCGGCGATCGAACGAGCTCTGCGAGCGTGCGAGCTGCTCGCGTTCGCCACGGCGCAACGAGAACAGCGCGACCTCGCTGCCGGAGCAGAACGCCGAACCCAACACGCAGATCAGCGCGAGCGGGATCGTGTACTGCAGCTCCCAGATCATGCGTGATCCTCGCGCAGCACGGCTGCATCGACGATCATGCCGGGAAGCGGAAACGTCGCGACGAACGTGGAGCCCTGCCCTGGCGACGTGTCGACCCAGATGCGGCCGCCATGCGCCTCGACGTAGGCCTTGGCGAGCGTGAGTCCGAGGCCGGTGCCGCCGAACGCGCGCGTCGAGGACGAATCGACCTGATGGAACGGCTCGAAGATCTTCGCGACCTGATCACGGGGGATGCCGATGCCCGAGTCCACGACGACGAGCTGCACCGCCGGCGGCTTGCTGCTCTCGCTCTCCGACGGGCCGAGCGGTCCACGGCGCACGGCCACGCCGACATTGCCTCGGTCCGGCGTGAACTTCACGGCGTTCGACAACAGGCTCGATACGACCTGGCGGATCTTGCGCTTGTCGCCGATGACGATCGAATCGTCGACGGTCTCGAGCTGGATCGCGATGCCGCGGCGTCCCGCTTGCGCTTGGAACGTGGCGACCTCGTTCTCGACGAGCTCGGCGAGTGAGAGCTGGGTCCGCTCGAGCGCGAGCTGGCCGCTCTCGAGCGACGAGACATCGAGCACCGACGTGATGAGCCCGAGCAGCTGATCGGCCTTGCCCAAGATCGTCGTCAGGTAGTCCTTCTGCTCGGGCGTGATGTGGCCTGCGAGACCCTCGGCCATCATCTCCGCGTAGCCGATCACCGAGGTGAGCGGCGTGCGCAACTCGTGGGACATCGTCGCGAGGAAGTTCGACTTCAAGCGATCGAGCTCCTCGAGCCGCGCGACCGCGCGTGTGAGTCGATCGTTGTGCTCGGTCAGCTCGTTGAACGTCAGCCGCATCGCCTGCTCGTGCGTGACAGCCGCGAGGTCCTTCGCGTTCGCGTGATGGACGACGAGCGAGAGCATGTCTCGACACATCGTCGCCGCCGCGTCTGCCCGCTCCCCGGTCGCCCCCACCTGCGCGATTCTCTCACCTGCGTCCTCCACGTCCACGATCGGCGGACCGGCCGCGTCAGTTCCCGCCAGCTTGGTGC
>JAEYYV010000377.1 GCA_023428295.1 Pseudomonadota bacterium | reverse complement strand
CGGAGTACGAGCGCGATCCGCGGCTGCGCATCCTGCGGTTTCCTCCGCTCGGCGGTGCGAAGGCACGCAACAAGGGCATCGAGAACATGCGCGGCGAGATCGCGGTGTTCATCGACGACGACGATGTCCCCGTCGGCACGGACTACTTGCGCCTCATGGAAGCGCCGTTCCTCGAGGACCCGAAGCTCGTGGCGCTCACCTGTCGTCACATCTGGGACGCGGATCCCGATAACGATCGCCTGTCGCCTGCCTATCGCTTCCTCGCGCCGCTGTTGTGCATGCGCTTCTCGCGCGTGCTGGGGCTGCCCGACAACTTCGCGCGCTACGACAAGCGCCTGAACGCTCGCCACTACGTGCATGGCACCGGCGGCGCGTATCGCCGCAGCGTGTTCGATCGCTTCGGCGGCTGGGACGAGGACACGCCGATCGAGGACGAGACCTCGCTCGGCATTCGCATGAAGCGCGGGCTCTCCGGCGGCGAGTACGTGGCGTTCGATCCGCGCGCTCGCCTCCAGCGCGGCTTCGAGATCGCGGGCGGCCTCGACAAGCGTCGCAACACGACGGCCCGCTACTTCGCGCGGTTCATGACGTTCGTGCACACGGTGCTCGGCCGCTACTACCCGGTGCGCGTGCGCCTGCTGTGGCCGGCCTACGTGTTCGGCGCGTGGCGCTTCACCGTCGGCTGGATCTGGGACGACTCCATGGCGCACCAGACGCTCGGCTCGCGTCTCGTCGGCACGCTCGCGCTGACCTTCGCGCTGCCGTACTACGCGTTCAAAGCCCTCGTGCAGATCCCGTTCGGCAGAGAGCCCGGATCCGGCGAGAGCTATCGCCGAGATCAGTCGAAGACGTCGAGCGCGTAGGCATTACCGACGAACGCGAGCGTGGTGACGGCGCCGGTGTCGGGATCGATCGTGACGAGGTTGCCATTTGACGTCGTTCCGTAGAGCGTGCCGGCGAACCATCGCAGATCGCTGATCGACGTCGGCGGTACGAGCGTGACGCTGTCGCCGACCGCACCGGTGTCCGGATCGATCGTGCGGATCGCCGGCGTTCCATTGCGCGCGACGAGCCACATCGTCGTGTTGTCGGAAGCGAGCCCCACGTCGCAACACGGAACGCTACCGATCGGCGTGAACGTGTCGCCGGTTGCCGAGAGCGTGCCGAAGCGGTCCGTCTGGTACTCGACCGCGTACAGCGTGCCGCGGTGCTGTACCATCGCCGGATAGAGACGGCCCGTCACCACGCCGTCGACGATGCGCTGCGCGGACAGATCGATGCGACCGAAGCCCCAATCGGGCAGCGAGCAGTAGTCGCTCGCGAAGTACGTCCCTGCCGCGTCGCGGACCACCCCGTAGATGCACGGGCGGTTGCTCGACACGTACGGCACATGGACGAGCGCGCCCTCGGTAGGCTCGTAGAACGTGGCGAACTTGTTGATGCCGAGGTTGAAGACGAGGAGGCCTGGCCGGTCCGTCAGCGTGTAGAAGAAACCGCGCGCGGCCGTCGCGCCGCGCTGGTTGATGACATCGATGTTCGCGCGCGAGAACGCGCTCCCCAAGGGCGCCTCGAACGTGAGCCACGAGTCGTCGCGCACGGTGACCTCGGCGACCAGTTGTCCATCGACGAGGACCGTCGGTGCGCCCGCTTCTTCGTCGAGAAAGCCGCGGCCGCGGATCGACACCGTCGTGGGCGGGCCCGCCAGGTTCACGCGCGATGGCGAGACGCTGTCGATCGCAGGTGGCTCGCTATAGCGGAAGACGCCGGTCGCGATCACGGTGCCCGTCGGCGAGATCACGACGATCTCTGCATCGCCCGGCTTGTCGCTCGGCGGCACGACGATCTCGAGGTGCTCGTCGTCGATCGTGCGAACCACCGGCGCTTCGCGTCCACCCACGAACACGCGGTTCACGGCGGGATCGAAGCTCGTGCCGAACAGCTCCACGGTGGTGCCGCCGACCATCGGTGCCCACGGCGGGCGCGCCTTCTCGATCGCGGGCGCGCTGTCGGGAGACGCGCACGCGACGAGCACCGCGAGAAGAAGTGCGGTCCTCATCGCGCTCCGAACGGCACGGCGCTGATGAAGGTCTCGTCGGGAAGCGGCGGGCCGACGTGATAGAGGGACGTGCCCGGGGTGGCCGTGTACGGCACGCACGCGCCCCCCGGAGCGATCGTGTACGCGGCGCCATCGAACGCGAGGCCGATCGCGTGGAGCTCGAGCGTGTCGCCCGTGTCGTGCACCGCGAACGACGACGCCTCGCACGCTATCTGGGGCACCTCGGCGAGACGCCGCTCGACGGTACATCCCGGCTGGAACAGCCGCACGATCGGCGCGAGCGCGGTGGGCAGGCAACGCAGCTTCTTGCCCACCTGCCGCAGCTCGCACTCCGCGCGCGTGGCCGTGTCGAACATGCGTGTCGCGTAGACGTGAAGGTCCGATGCGGTCGCAGCGATGCGCTGCATGCGACGCTTCGGAGCATCCTCGATCGTTCGTGTCACCTCGGCGAGCTCCACACGCGCACCGACGACGGCAACGCGATCGGTCGTGGGCAGCGACTCGCATCCGCCCCCGACATCGCGATACGCCCGCGGCAGCTCGGTGTCCTCGACCGCGTGATACACGCGACAACCATCGCTGCCAGAGAGGCTCGCCACGGCCGGTAGCTTCGCATCGTCACCAACGAGGATCGCGGGCTGCATGCACGCGAGATCCGCGAACGCGTCCGACACCGGTGCGTCGATCGGCTCGCACGCGCCGTGACCACCGCGGGTGACCGGCTCGCACGCGACGCCGAGCTCGCGATCGCGAAACCCGACCGGAACCAACGCACCATCGTCGGATTCGCGGACCGTCAAGCCGACGCGACCGTCACCGATCTCGCGCTCCGTGATCGGCACGAGATCCGGGCCCGCCACGAAGTTGCCGAGCTCCCAGAACGTGGTGTTCTCGAAGAGCGGAATCGTCGCCCGCACGCACGCGTCGCCATCGAGTTGGAACGCCTGCTCGATCGCGTCCGTGCGGCCGCGCGCCGCGAACGCGAGCGCGGGATAGCGCGCGCCGTCACGCGTGTTCGACGCGATGAAGTGCGTCGCGTGCTTGATGGTGTTGCCCACGCCGAACAGCGTCTCGCACGTGTTCTCGCGATAGAACGCCTGCTCCGCATCGGGGACGCAGCGGATCACGCCGTCGATCCACTCCTGCGGCGTGCAGCGCGCGTGGAGGCGACGATCGTAGAACGCGGTCGGCTGCACGAGCCGCGTGCCGTCGTCGAACTGGTACTGCTCGATCGCGAGGCGCGAGCCATTGGTCGGCTCGAAGATCTCGATCTCCGGCTCGTTGTCACCACACGCGCAGACGAGGATCAGCAGCACGGCGCGCTTCACGGGATGTACTCCACGCCGAGCGAGGGAAAGATCGGCAGGCCGTTGGTGTAGCTACGAACCGAGTAGTCGCTGTTGTAGGTCACGCCCTCGGCGTTCTTGCGGTACGTCACGTTCTGGATGTCGAGGTAGAGGTTCAGCGTACCGCTCGTACCCCACGGGCGGTACCACGAGCGATCGACGCGCAGATCGAGCTGGAAGAAATCGGGCAAGCGCTGCGACAACAGCGGACCATCGACCGCGACGTAGTCACCACTCGAGTCTCGATATGCACCCGCGACGGGCGTGAGCGGGTTGCCCGTCACGTAGCGAATGCGTCCGCCCGCGCGCCAGTGCTCGCCGATCTGCGTGGAGCCGACGAGCGTGAACGAGTGCGGCTGATCGAGGACATACGGATGCGTCGCGCCGTCGTCCTTGATCGGGTTCTGCCGATACGCGCGCGCGAACGTGTACGCGACCCAGCCTGTCCAGCGGCCCACGTTGCGCCGCCCGATGAGCTCGAGCCCGTACGCGTGGCCCGATCCGATCGCCTCGCGATAGCTGTACGAGCCGAACTGCGTGTCGACGAGCTCGCGGCTGATGCCGAGCAGTCCGCCGGACTCGGTGCCGCCATTCGCCGACGTGGGCGTCGCCGCCGTGATCGCATCCACGGGGAGCTCGTCGAGATCTTGGTAGTAGATGGTGGCCGACAGCTCCTTGTCGTCGCCGATGATCTTCTTCGCCGTGGTCGCGACCTGCGTCGCCGACGAGCCGCGCATCGGGACCGAGCGCATGAAGATCGGATCGAGATCGGTGACGAGCGGTGGTGCGTGATACGCGCCGAGGGACTGCGTGATCGTCCACGCGCGCGGCAAGCGAATGTTGACGAGGATGCGCGGGTCGAGGGACCACTGATCCGAGAGCCCGAAGCGATCGCCGCGCAGTCCGGGACGGATCTCGATGCGCTCGTTCGCCACGAACCACGACTGCTCGACGAACGCACCGATGTCGCCCGACCAGCGCGAGAGGCTGCGATGCACGACCATGTCCGGCGACGGATCGCGGGGCGTGGGCGGTGGCGTGTTGATCATGTCGTACGAGTGACGCTGCACCATGGTGTCCGCGCCGACGGAGAGCGTGCCGCCGAGAAAGGACGTGGACACCTCGCCGCGCAGCGAGAACGGCACGGTGGTGCGATGCATGCCTTTGTCGAGGTTGTCGTGCGTCGCGCGCGCGTTGATGTCGTCGACGCCGAGCGACGGCACGATCACGATCGACGTCGCGCCGCGGACCGCTCGATAGCGAACGCCGAGCCGCGCGAACCGCGAGACATACGTGAAGTCGGACACGTTGCTCGTGTCGATGCCGCCCGACGATCCCTCCGACGGGATCAACGTCAGCTTGTCGTCGGAGCCAAACAGGATCGCCATCCACCGGCCATCACCGGACTCCCACCGCACCTGCGCGTCGGCGTACCGCGGCGCGAGCGAGAGCTCGAGGTTCGCGGCGGCGAGGATCGCGTCGAAGTAGCTGCGGCGCGCTGCGACGAGCCAGCTGCCCTTGAGCGGCCCCGGCCCTTCTGCCGCAGCGCCCGCGTGGATCAGCGAGAGCTCTCCGCCGGTGCGCCAGCGATCCGCGCGACCGGTTCGCGACGTGACGATCGCGACGCCACCGAGCCCGCGCCCGTACCGCACGCTCGCACCGCCGGGCTCGAGCGTGACCTCGTCCACCGCGGTCGTCGGCAAGAACGATGCGAGCCCGCCGAAGTGATAGAGCAGCGGAACCTCGATGCCGTCGAGATACACCTTGGTGTCGCGCGGCGCCGTGCCGCGAAGCGCGAGACCGCCCATGCCGAAAGGCGTGCGCGCTGCGCCGGGCAAGCTCTGGAGCGCTCGCAACACGTCGTTGCCCGCGCCGGGCTGCGTGCGGATCGCTTGCGTGTCGAGGTGCAGGGGAGGTCCGGCCGGCGCGGTTCCCGAGACGTGAATCACCTCACTCGCTCTCGCTTCGGACTCGAGGCGAATCGCGAGCACGGCCCCCATGCGCGCGGAGCCAAAGTACGTCGCGTAGTTGTCGGCGATGACGAGCACGTCGACGCGCCCGAACGGCACGTCTCCGACCGAGAACGCGCCGTCCTCGTCGGTCGTCGCCTCCCCGACTCCCACGGTGACGAGCGCACCCTCGATCGGCAACCCCGTCGCGTCGTCGCGCACCACGCCGCGCACCGTTCGATCCGCGAACGCAGGTGTCGCGTAGCAGAGGACGAACATGGCGAGCGCGATCGCCACGAGTACCCTCGGCCAGCTCATGCGCGCACGGTACCCCGCTCCTGCGGCGGGTTATAGTCGCCGCGTGTGGGCGAACCGGACGTTTTTGTGCGCGTTCTCGATCCTGTGTGCCACCGGTCACTCGCTCGCGCAGTCGGCGGACGATGGCGGCGAGGACGAGCCGGCGCCTGCGGATGGCGAGGAGCCCGCGAGGTCCGGCGCCGCCCCCGCGGCTTCGTCGGAGAAGTCGACGATCACCATAACAGGCGTCGTCGAGGCACCCGAGCTCGATGCTCCGCTCGCCGGCGCGATCGTCACCGTGGTCGGCACCAAGATCGCTGCGGTCACCGACGACGAAGGCACGTACACGATCGAGGTTCCGCCCGGCGCGGTGCGCCTTCGCGTCGACTTCGTCGGCTTCAAGAGCGAAGAGAAAGCGCTGACCCTCGAGAAGGACGACAAGGTAGAGCTCGGCTTCCAGCTCCTCACGGCCACGCTCAACGAGACCATCGTCGTCGTCGGCTCGCGCACGCCGCGCACCAACGTCGACAGCCCGGTGCCCGTCGATGTCGTCACCGCCGAGGAGATCGCGCGGAGCGGTCGCACCGAGACGGGCCGCGTGCTCCACGCGCTCGCCGCGAGCTACATCTCCGCGCCGCAGACGATCGCCGATGGCAGCGATCACGTCGATCCGGCGAGCCTCCGCGGCCTCGGGCCGGATCAAGTGCTGATCCTCGTGAACGGCAAGCGACGCCATCGCAGCGCGCTGATGCACGTCAACGGCACGTTCGGTCGCGGAACCGTCGGCACGGACCTCAACGCGATCGCCGTGGGCTCGATCAAGCGGATCGAGATCCTGCGCGACGGCGCCGCCTCGCAGTACGGCTCCGACGCGATCGCGGGCGTGATCAACATCGTCACCAAGGACGTCACCGACCTCCTCGACATCACCACCGCGACCGGCATCACCGCGCAGCGCGATGGCGCGCAGCTCAAAGCATCTGCGAACTACGGGTTCAAGCTCGGCGAGAGCGGCGGCTTCCTCAACATCACCGGCGAGTTCCTCGAGAAGCAATCGACAAACCGCGGCGGCGCGTACACCGGCACGATCTTCGAGGCGGACAAGGCGCTCGACGATCAGATCATCGCGGAGCGGAACATCTCGCGCGACGACTACTCCATGAAGATCGGCGAGGCGTCCGCGACGAGCGGCATCGCGGCCTACACCATAGAGCTGCCGATCTCCGACGTGGCCAAGTTCTACAGCTTCGGCGACATCGGTCATCGCAGCGGATCCGCTGCAGGCTTCCGGCGCTTCCCGAAGGAGCATGAGAAGAACGTCCCCGAGTTCTATCCGCGTGGCTTCTTGCCGCTGATCCAACCCACCATCGACGACGCGTCGATCGCGATCGGCATCCGTCGCAAGGGCGACTGGAACGTCGACACGTCCATCACGCACGGCCGCAACTCGTTCACGTTCAACATCGAGGACTCGGTCAACGCGTCGCTCGGTACGGCGAGCCCCACCACGTTCGACGCGGGCACGCTCGCGTTCGAACAGACCGTCGCGGACATCGATCTACTCCACAAGATCGACCAGAAGGTGGTCCACGCGGTCAACGTCGTCCTCGGCAGCGAGCTCCGCGTCGAGCGCTATCGCATCGAGGCAGGCGACGAAGCGTCGTACGCCGATGGCCCCGCGACCTACGACGTGAACGGCATGCCGCAGGACAAGGTGCCCGGTGCGCAGGTGTTCCCGGGCTTTCAGCCGAGCAACGAAGTCGATCGCCGTCGTGACAGCATCGGCCTCTACGCGGGCCTCGAGTCCGAGCTATCCAAGAAGGTCGCCGTGGATGTCGGCGGTCGGTTCGAGCACTACTCCGACTTCGGCAACTCGCTGATCGGCAAGCTCGCCGGACGCGCGAAGCTCGCTGGTCCCCTCGCGATCCGCGGCGGCGTATCGACGGGGTTTCGCGCACCGTCGCTCCAGCAGCTGTGGTTCTCGAACGTTTCGACCCAATTCGTGACCAACCCGATGACGAACGTGCTCGAGGCGACACAGGTGATCACGCCCAACAATGCGAGCCCGATCACGCGCCAGGCCTTTCGCATCCCGTCGTTGCGCGAGGAGCGATCGTTCAACGCGAGCGGCGGCATCACGCTCAAGAGCGGCGGCAACTTCTCGCTCACCGCGGACGGCTACTACATCCGCCTGAAGGATCGCATCGTCCTCACGAGCCTGTTCCCCGACACGGACCCGATCGTCGCGGGCATCCTCGAGCCGTTCGGCGTGGATCAAGCGCAGTTCTTCGCGAACGCGGTGGATACGAGCACGAGGGGCGTCGATGTCGTCGCCGATTACTCCACCGAGGCGGGCAGCGGAACACTCGCGCTGACCGGTTCGATCAACTTCACGTCGACGAAGGTCACGGACATCAACATTCCGACGTCGCTCCTGAACAAGTTCGGCGGTGATCGCGCGACGGTCGAAGGCTATTGGTTCGGGCGCCTCGCGCGCAATCGCATCGAGGACTCGGTGCCGCACCAGAAGGGAACGTTCGCGGTGCGCTACACGATCGCGGGGCTCACCGCGCTCGCGCGCGCGAACTACTACGGCAGCGTCGTGTACAAGCCCGACAACCCCGACAACGACGAGTCCTTCGGGGCCAAGGTCCTGTTCGATGTGGACTTCGGCTATCAGTTCAGCAAGCACGTGCTGTTCACGATCGGCGCGGACAACGTGTTCGACACCAAGCCGGACGAGCAGCAGAAGGCCGCCAACATCAGCTTCGGCCGCTTCATCTACAGCCGTAACGTCACGCAGTTCGGCCAGAATGGCGGCTTCTACTACGCCAAACTAGAGCTGACGTTGTTCTAGAACGGTCGCGCGCTTCGGCGCACAATGGGTAGGTGAATCAGCCACGTCCATCCGCGACCGATCAGTTCGGTCCGTACGAGCTCTACGAGCGGCTCGGGATGGGAGGCATGGCCACGGTGCACCGCGCCAAGAAGCGCGGACCACAGGGCTTCGAGCGAAGCGTCGCGCTGAAGCGCATGCTCCAGCACCTCGCCGAGGATCCCACGTTCGTCGAGTCGTTCGTGCGCGAGGCCAAGGTCGCGTCGCTCTTGCAGCACCCGAACATCGCGCAGATCTACGACTTCGGTCGGATCGGCGGCATTTACTACATCGCGATGGAGCTGGTGGCGGGCTTCGACATTCGCAAGCTCCTGCGCTTCGCGAACCGCTCCAACGAGCCGATTCCGCTGCACGTGGTGCTCTCGATCCTCGCCGAGATGTGCGAGGCCCTCGAGTACGCGCACGACTTCGTCGACGAGCAAGGAACGCCGCTGCACATCGTGCATCGCGACATCTCGCCGTCGAACCTGATCGTCGCACACACCGGTCACCTGAAGGTGATCGATTTCGGCATCGCCAAAGCCCACAGCCGCCAGCTCCACACGGAGAGCGGCGCGGTGAAGGGCAAGCTCGGCTACATGTCGCCCGAGGCGGCGCTCGGCATGCAGGTCCATCCGGTCTCCGACATCTTCTCGATGGGTGTCGTCGCGTGGGAGCTCGTCACCGCATCGCCGCTGTTCAGCGCGCGCTCCGACTTCGAGACCATGCGACGCATCCGCGAGGCCGATGTGGTGCCGCCGTCGGTTCGCAATCCGCAGTGTCCGCCGGAGCTCGACTCGATCATCCTCGCAGCGCTGCATCGCGATCCCGAGCGGCGCATGCCGAGCGCGAGCGCGTTTCGCGAGGCGATCGATCGCATCGCGCAGCAGCAGCACGTGTCACTGAGCCCGCGCGCCGTGTCCGAGTGGATGCTCAAGTACGCGCAGCCCGAGGACAGCTGGGCGCGATCGAGCATGTCGGGTCGAACGCGCTCGCCATCGTCGGCGCCACCGCTGCCGCTGCCTGGCGAGTACGCACCGACGACAAACCAACGTCCGCGCACGCAGAGCCAAGCAACGCTGCGCCGCTCCGAGGACGACATCAAGCTCGCGAACGAGGTCTGGGAGGATCCCGCGATCGCACCGACGGGATCGCTCGACGACTTCGACGCCGCCGCGATGGGCCTCGACATGCGAGCGCCACCTGCCACGTCCCGCCCGTCGATCCGCCCGTCGATCCGCCCTCCGACCACGGGTCCGACCGCGGCGTCGATGAACGCGCCGGTCCCGCCCGTGGTGTCGCAACCGCTTCCGGTGATGCCGTCGCAGCCGTCGCTCACCTCGATGGGCGTCGTCGATCCGGGTCCGCTGCCCACGCGGAAGTCCGCCGGGCCGTGGTTCATCCTCCTCGGGCTCGCCGGCGTGGCAGCGACGCTGTTCACGATCGTCGTCATGCGCGACAAGACCGAGAAGCTGGTGCCAGAGGTCGCGGCCGCCGACACGCGCGTGCCCGATGCCAAGGTCGTCACCGACGACGATCGCGTGCTGGATCCCGACGAGCCGGCTCCCGATGCCGCGGCCAAGACCGCGGTCGGGGCGCGAGCTGACGACGACGCTGACGAGGACGACGCGCGACCCGACAAGCGAACGAGACCGCGCGACACGAAGCGACCGCCCTCGCGCCCGGCCAAGCGCACTGGCAGCCTCGACAGGGATCCGGAGCCGGATCGGGAACCACCCACGGTCGAGCCGCCCACGCCCGTCGAGCCGACCACGCCGGTCGAGCCGACAACGCCGGTGGCTATGCCGCCCAAGGTGGTCGAGCCACCGAAGCCTGCACGCACGCCGGTGATCCCGGCCAGCGCTGTGACCAAGATCGCGGGCGAGCTCCCGGCGATGCGCGTCAACGTGGGCGATGACGCCAGCGTGACGGCGAAGCTGTGTATCGACGAGGGGGGCACGGTCAGCTCGGTAAAGCTCGTGAAAGCGCCCAGCTACCTCACCGCAGATCTCACCGGCGCGCTGTCGAGCTGGAAGTACAAGCCGTACACCAATCGCGACAGCAAGTTGTCGCCCGCGTGCTTTGTCGTCTCGCTGCGACTCGTGGTGAAGTAGCGCCCGTGGATCCCGGGATTGCCCTCGACGTCGTCGTCGCGGTTCGCACGGCGCTCGCCGACAAAGGCGTGGACGTCGAGCGCGTGATGCCTGCGTCGTTCGACGGGCCCGTCGTCCCCGGAGCGATGGCGGACGCGCTGTTCGAGCTCGGTGCGACGACGCTCGCGGATCCCGCGATCGCGGTGACGGTCGCGAGCGCGATTCCGATCGGCGGCATCGGCGTCCTCGATTACACGCTGTGCACGAGCGCGACGGTGCGCGAAGCGCTGCGCAAGGTGGCCGATCACTACGGCGTCGCCACGCAACGCGCGAAGCTCGAGCTCGTCGAGGACGGCGCCCTCGCGAGGCTGAGCTTTCAGCGCGTGCCCGGCCTCGCGCACAGCCGGCTGTGGGTGGAGTTCCCGCTCATCGCGATCACCGCTCGCATCCGCACGGCGAGCGGCAACGAGATGGCGTTTCGCGAGGTGTCGTTCCAGCACTCGCCGCCCTCGGACACGTCGGCGCACGATCGCTACTTCGGTATCCCGGTCGCGTTCGGCGCGCCCAGCGACAGCATGAGCTTCGATGCTGCCATCCTCGATCTTCCGCTGAAGACAGCGTCGGCGACGATGGCCGCGCTCCTCGAGGCGCGCATCAAGGAGCTCGCCCCTGCCCTCGCTACGGTGGATCCGCTGCTCGATCGCGTGCGCCGCGCGCTATCGCAGATGCTCGACGAGAAGCGCACGGAGGTCGACGAGCTCGCGAAGCGCATCGGTACGTCCAAGCGCAGCCTCCAACGCTCGCTCGGCGATCTCGGCACGTCGCACTCCGAGATGCTCGATCGCTTGCGCAAGGAGCGCGCGTTCCAGCTGCTCGATCGTGGCCTCAAGGTCGCCGACGTGGCGAGCGAGCTCGCCTTCACCGCACCGAGCGCTTTCTTCCGCGCGTACCGCCGATGGACGGGCACGAGCCCCAAGGCACCGCGCCCGACCGACGACGAACCGGAGCTGCAGTGATTCGATCGATCGCTTTCGTGAGTCTCTTGTCCGCGTGCACCGGTGACGATGCGCCGGCGCCGCACGAGTTCGTCGAGTGCGATATGGGGTGGCGACAGAACGGCTACACCCAGTGCGAGGGTGCCTGCCAGATGAGCTCGCCGGCGCTCCTCGCGTCCGGTCCGTCGTGCGCGGCCCGGACCTCGAACGGCAACGCGAACTGTCAGAAGACCTTCGAGTACATGGACATCGTCGGCTGCTGCATCGCCTCGGCGCCGAAGATGCTGTTCGCCGAGTGCAACTAGGAGGAGGGCCATGATCGCGATCCTCGGTACAGGACTTCTCGGTTCGGGCTTCGTGCGCGCGCTGCGCACGCAAGGCCACGACGTACGCGTGTGGAATCGCACGCCGGCCAAGGCGCGCGCGCTCGCGGAGACGGGCGCCGTTGCCGTCGACGATGCGGCGGATGCCGTGCGCGGCGTCGAGCGTGTTCACGTGATCGTGTCCGACGACGCTGCGGTCGATGCCGTGCTCGAAGCAGCGAAGCTCGAGCCGGGCGCGCTGGTGATCGATCACACGACCACCTCGACGCAAGGTGCACTCGAACGGACGCGCGCGTGGCGCGAGAAGGGCGTGACGTATCTACACGCGCCGGTGTTCATGGGGCCGCAGAACGCGATCGACTCGACGGGGCTCATGCTCGTCTCGGGCGATCGCGCGGTGGTCGAGCGCGCGACGCCGATGCTGCAATCGATGACGGGCAAGCTCGTCGATCTCGGCGAGCGCGTCGACGCTGGCGCCGCGTACAAGCTGCTGGGCAACTTGTTCCTCATGGCGCTCGCGGCGGGCTTCATGGACATGCTCGCGCTCGGTCGTGCGATGGGTCTCGCTCCGGCGGACGTCGGGCGGTTGTTCGAGCACTTCAATCCCGGCGCGCAGGTGCCCGCGCGGTTCAAGCGTCTGACGGATGCGGCCTACGAGCAGCCCTCGTGGGAGCTGGCGATGGCGCGCAAGGATGCCCGGCTCATGCAGCACGAGATGGGCAGCCATGCGCTCGAGATGCTCCCCGTCGTCGTAGCGCGCATGGACGCCGCGATCGACGCAGGCGACGGGCACCTCGACTGGACCGTGATTGCCAAGGACCTGATCAAGTAGAGGCTGGTATGCTCGCCATGACGTGGGCGAGCAGGACGACCGCGACAGTATGTCGACGCCGCCGTCGCTGGCGGACTCGTTCGAGCGGCTCCTGGCCGAGCCCGCCGACGCGATCGTCGCTCCGCTGACCTCGGGGACGATCGTCGCCGGGCGCTACGAGGTGGTCGAACGCATCGGTGCAGGCGCGATGGGCATGGTGTATCTCGCCAAGGATCGCGACCTCGAGCGAAAGATCGCACTGAAGATCCACAGGAAGCGCGCCGGCACGGAGCAGCTCCGGCGCGAAGCGCTCGCCATGGCGCGGCTTGCTCACCCGAATGTCGTCACCGTGTTCGAGGTCGGCGAGCACGAAGGTCGCACGTTCGTGGCGATGGAGTACGTCGCCGGAGTGACCTTGCGCCAGTGGCTCACCGCCGAGCGGCGCACGCCGAACGAGATCATCGACATGCTCGTGTCAGCCGGTGAAGGGCTCGTCGCGGCGCACGACGCGAAGCTCGTCCATCGCGACTTCAAGCCAGAGAACGTGCTCATCGGCAGCGACGGGCGCGCGCGCGTCAGCGACTTCGGGCTCGCGCGCGAGACGGGCCCCGACATCGCCGCCGATGGAAGCACCGGGAACGCGACGGGGATCGCAGGAACACCCGCGTACATGGCCCCCGAGCAAGCGCTCGGCATCTCCGTCGACACGAGCGCGGATCAGTACGCGTTCTGCGGTGTCGCGTGGGAAGCGCTCGTCGGGCCGTGGCCGCGCACCGACAAGGCCACGAAGCTCCCGCGCGTTCGCCGCGTCCTCGAGCGGGGCCTCTCGAAAGATCCAGCCGCGCGCTATCCATCGATGCGCGCGCTCCTGGCCGCGTTGCGCGCGACCCGCTCGCGCAAGCATCTCGTCCTCGGCGGCGTCGCCGTCGCGCTCGTCGCCGCTGGAGGAGCGGCCGCGTTCGCGTGGCCCCCGGCGGCGGCGGCGATCGACGCGTGCAACGAGGCCGGCATCGAGATCACGACCTTCGGCCTCGATCTGCCGGCGCGCGTCTCCGCGAGTCAGCCCGCGGCTGTGGTCGAGCTCCTCGAGCAGCGGCTCGCCGCGTATCGATCCTCGTATATCGAGACCGCAAAGAAGGTGTGCGTCGCGGGGCTCGTCGATCGCACGTGGTCCACGGATCTGTATCGACGCGGCGTGAACTGCCTCGAGATCAAGAGCCGCGTCTCGAACCTCCAGTTCAGCGACGTCAGCACGGCAACGGCGGCGAACATCCTCGACCGTGCGGTACGCCTCCCGGGTGTCACGACGTGCGCGGATGCGACGGTGATCGCGAGCCAACCGGCGCTTCCCGAGGATCCAGCGCTTGTCGACGAGATCATCCGGGTCCGCGCGATGCTCGATGCATCCGTCGGGGGCACGGGCGCGAATCTAGCGAACAGACTCGCGGAGGCGATCGCACTGGCAGAAGCGTCGAGCGTGAGAACACAGCCGACCATCGCGGGACGCATCGACTTCGTGAGAGGACAGCAGCACCACCTTCGCGGCGAGCTCGACGAAGGCAACGAGCGCTACAAGAAGGCGTACTTCGCTGCGCGAGCGATCGACGATCCGGATCTCGCGCTCGGAGCGCTCGCGAGCCTCGTCGTAGCGCTCGGAGATTCACGAGACAAGGACATCGCGAGCTGGCTCGCGAATGGAGAAGCCGACGCGCAACGGGCACGGACGCGAGCACCGGAGGCAGCGGCGAAGCTGTACATCGTCGCCGCGGCAACGCACGACGGCTTCGGCGACTTCAAGAAGGGTCTCGCACTGCTCCACGAGGCCATCGCGCTCCTCGGCGACACGCCATCTCGTTCGCTCGCGGACGCGTTGATGATCCGCGCGTCGATGCTGATCTCCGACGGAAAGCCCACGCCGGCATACGCTGACTACATCCGTGCGATCTCGATGTTCGAGACGCTCTACGGGAAGGCCCACCCGATCGTCGCGAAGATCAAGATCACCGCGAGCGCCGGCATGGACGCGCTGGGACGCAAGGACGAAGGTATGCGTCTCGCCATGGAGGGAGAAGCGATCCTCGCCACCGATACGTCGTTCTCGGCGTCGGACCTCGCGCAGATGAAGCTCAACGTCGCGGCGAGCTACATCAACGCCGGAGAGTTCGAGCGTGGCAAGGCGCTCCTGACCGAAGCGCGCGAGCTCACGCTGAAGGTCATGGGCCCCGACGATCCAGACCTCGCGCTGATCGACACGAACTACGTGTACGCACTCGTCGGCGAGAAGAAGTTCGCCGAGGCGCTCGCACTCGCGGCGTCGGCGATGACGCTCATGGATCGCACCACGCCAAGGCCGCACGAGGATCGAGGTCAGCTGTTCCTGTCCATCTCGGATGCGCAGCGTGGGCTCGGCAAGCTCGACGAAGCCACCACCGCCGCCGAGGCCTCCGCGGCCGAGTTTCCCAGGGGCGACGAGCGAAAGATCCGGTCCCTGCTCGACGCTGCGAGCGCGGCCAACGATGCGGGCCAACCGGCGCGTGCGCTCGCCAACATCGAGAAGATCCGCGCGCTGCCACCCGCCGAGGACCACACCCTTCAAGGTCGCCTCGAGCTGGAGCATGGCCGCGCCCTCACCACCCGCGATCCCGCGGCCGCCCGCAAGGCCCTGGACGCGGCGCACGTCATGTTCACCGAGGCCACCGAGACCCAGTGGATCGAGCGGGTCGACGCAGCGCGAGCAAAGCTGCGATAGACTCGTCGCGTGGCGGATAGCGACAGCGTCGACGCGACCGATGACCGCGCCGCGATCGAAGCGCGCATCCGCGAGGCGACGCTAGCGGGCGACTACCAGCGCGCCGCCACGGAGACGCTCCAGCTCTATGGCTCCGAGCTGTTCGGGTACCTCTGCAACGTGGGGCGCGACGAGGACCTCGCCTCCGACGCGTTCGGTGCCACGTGCGAACGGTTGTGGAAAGGGCTGTCCTCGTTTCGCTGGGAGTCATCGCTGCGCTCGTGGCTGTACACGATCGCGCGTAACGCGATGTCCACGCTGCGTTCTCATCCGTCGCGCCGCCCCGAGCGGAACGCCTCGATCTCCGAGCTCGACGATCTCGCGCACAAGATCCGCACGGAGACGCTGCCGATTCATCGCACGGAGGTGCGCGAAGGCATCCGCGCATTGCGCGACGAGCTCTCTCCCGAGGACGCCGAGATCGTGCTGCTGCGGATCGATCGCCGGATGTCGTGGCGCGATATCGCGCGCGTGATTCACGAGGGAGAGGATCCCGATCGTCACACGGCGGCGCTGCGCAAGCGCTTCGAGCGCGCCAAGGACCTGCTCCGCCGCCTCGCCACCGAGCGCGGCCTCGTCCGCTAATGCTGCTGTTCAAGAAGCCGTTCCACGCAGGACTCGCGAGCGGTGCGATCACGCTCACGTATCGGCGCTGGAACAAGCCGCATGTACGCGCAGGCGGACGCTATCGCTGTCATCCGATCGGCGTGCTCGAGGTCGACAGCATCGAGCGCGTTCGCGTCTCGACGATCAGCGAAGCGGACGCGGTGCTCGCCGGCTTCGCGACACGCGACGCGCTCGTCGCGTACCTCGCCGAGCTCGGACCGATCAAAGCAAGCGACGAGATCTATCGCGTGGCGCTCCACCATGGCGGCGATGGCGATCGCATCGAGATCGCGTTGGAGACAGCGCTGTCCGCCGACGATGTCGCGGCGATCAAGGCCAAGCTCGCAACGATGGACGCGACCGCGCCGTGGACCAAGAAGACGCTCGCGGTCATCGACAAGAACCCACGCATCGCGGCGTCCAAGCTCGCGGCCAAGCTCGGACGCGAGACGCTGCCGTTCAAGGTCGACGTGCGAAAGCTGAAGAAGCTCGGACTGACGCAGAGCTTCGAGGTCGGCTACGAGATCTCACCTCGCGGTCGCGCGTACTTGGCCGCGATCGCCACGAAGAAGGGCCGATGACCGCCTTCGACATCGCCACCGCTCGCTTACATGCGCAGCGCCTCGTTCGACCGCTGAAGACGCCGGCCGCTGTCGTGGAGCATCTGCTCGCGGTGCAATCGCAGGACTACGGCGGCGCGGCGTGGGCGCTCGCGCAGCGCGCGAAGGGCACGACGGCCGCCACCGTCGATGCGGCGTTCACCGAAGGGACCATCCTCCGCACGCACGTGATGCGCCCCACCTGGCACTTCGTGGCGCCCGCCGATGCGCGCTGGCTGCTCGAGCTCACGGGACCGCGCGTGCAGCAGCAGAACCAGTACGGGTACAAGCAGGTCGGGCTCACCGCTGCCAAGCTCGCGAAGACGGACATGCTCCTCGCCGACGAGCTGCGCGGCGGCCAGCACCTCACGCGCGACGAGCTCGCGAAGCGCCTGCCCGGCAAGCTGGCGATGACGCACGTCATGATGCACGCGGAGCTCGAGCGCGTCGTGATCAGCGGACCGCGCCGCGGCAAGCAGTTCACGTACGCGCTGTTCGACGAGCGCGTCCCCAAGGATCCGGTCCCGTTCCTGTCGCGCGATCACGCACTCGCGCACCTCGCCGAGCGTTACGTGACCGGGCACGGCCCCGCGCAGGTCGAGGATCTCGCGTGGTGGTCGGGGCTCACGACCAAGGATGCGCGGCGCGGGCTCGAGGCCGCTGGCCTCCGCGTGCACGAGGTCGGCTCGTGTCGTTACTACATGGCGCCGCTCCGCGCGAGCGCGCTCCCCGTCCCCACCGTGCATCTGCTGCCGAACTACGACGAGTGTCTCGTCGCGTTCGCCGATCGGAGCGACGCGCGCGATCCACGCGTCAAGGACATGAAGGTCAGCGTGCTCTCCGGGCACTTCGTCCTCTCGAACGGCAAGCTGATCGGTGGGTGGCGCCGTGGACACGCGACGAAGAAGGCTCTCGTCATTCACGCGACGCTTCTCGCGAAGCCCACGCGCGAGGAGCTCGACGCGATGAACGCGGCGGCAGCGAAGCTCGGGAGGTTTCTCGGCACGACGACGCGACTCGAGATCGCGAGCTCGTTGTGAGCTATCGTTTCGAGCCATGAGGACCGTGTGGTTGGTGCTCGCGCTCGCTGCTTGTCAGACGCGCGAGAAGGCGTCCAAGGATGACCCAGACATCGACGAGATCGGGCGACCGCAAGGCGAAGGGCCGAGCGGTGACTGGTCGCAGAGCAAGACGTGCGCGGTGCAGGACGCCGAGCTCGTGTACGTCGTCGACAACACGAACCGGCTGCTGAGCTTCGATCCGCGAAAATTGCCCGGCAACGATCCGTTCCATCTCGTCGGCACGCTGAAGTGCACCACGACGTCCACCCCGAACTCGATGGCGGTGGATCGCCGAGGCATCGCGTGGATCGGCTACCAGAACGGCAAGGTCTACCGCGCGTCGATCATCGACGCGCGATGCGACAAGAAAGGCTGGAAGCCGACGGGGAACGCGACGCGCGTGTTCGGCATGGGCTACGTGACCAAGGGACCGCGCACCGAGGAGGAGATCCTCTTCGTCGCTGGCGGCGTCGATGACCCGACCTTCCAACTCGCCACGATCGACACCGAGCACAAGGCGTGGGCCGAGATCACGACGCTCGCGATCCACGGCCATCCCGAGCTGACGGGAACGTCGGAGGGGCGCCTGTTCGCGTACTACCCGACGCCGGGACGCGGCTTCGTGCAGGAGCTCGATCGCCAGAAGGGCAGCACGCTCGGTCCCGTGTGGAAGATTCCCGGCAACGTGAGGAACGTGGAGGCCTATGCGTTCGCGCACTACGGCGGCGTGTTCTACGTGTTCACCACCGCCGACGGAGTCTCGAGCGTGCACGCCGTTCACATGAAGACGGGCACGGTCGAGCTCGTGCGGACGAGCCTGCCCTACACCATCGTCGGCGCGGGCGTGTCGACGTGCGCGCCGCTCCTCGAAGAAGCGCCTCAGTGAGCGAGCTGCGCGGGCGCCGGCGGCGTGTCGCCAAACCACAGGCGCCCGTCGCGCAGCGTCGTGTCACGCAGGGTGATCGAGAGCGCCTCGGCGAGGGAGTCGACCGCAGAGACCGTCAGCTTCTCGCGCACGTCCTTGGGTAGATCCTCGAGGTCGGCTTCGTTGTCGCGCGGGATCACGATGTGCGTGATGCCTGCGCGCACGGCGCCAAGCACCTTCTCCTTGAGGCCACCGATGGGCAGCACGCGCCCCGTCAGCGTGATCTCGCCTGTCATCGCCACGTCATGGCGCGCGGGGCGCCCCGAGAGCGCCGAGACCATCGCCGTCGCCATGGCGATCCCGGCCGAGGGGCCGTCCTTGGGAATCGCGCCCGCGGGGACATGCACGTGAACATCTCGCTCGAACACGCGCGCGTCGATCGACAGCCAATCGGCGTGCGAGCGCGCGAAGGTCCACGCAGCCCGCGCCGACTCCTTCATCACGTCACCGAGCTGGCCCGTGAGGATCAGGTCGCCCTTGCCCTTCATCGGTGCCGCTTCGATGAACATGATGTCGCCACCGGCGGGCGTGTAGTACATGCCCGTCGAGACGCCGATCTGATCCTCCCGGCTCGCGTGCTCGGGACGCACGCGCGGCCGTCCGAGAAGCGGACGAACGTCGGGACGATCGAGCGTCATGCGCTCCACCTCTTTGCTCGCGATGCGACGGGCGACCTTGCGGCCCAGTCGACCGAGCTCGCGCTCGAGCTGACGCACGCCGGCCTCGCGCGTGTACGCGGTGATGACCTCGCGGATCGCGTCGTCGGTGAGCGTCAGGTTCTCGGGCGTGAGCCCGTTGTCCTTCAGCTGCCGCGGCACGAGGTAGTGCTTCGCGATCTCGAGCTTCTCGCGCTCCGTGTAGCCCGCGAAGTCGACGATCTCCATGCGATCGAGGAGCGGCCCCGGAATGTTCTGCAAGAAGTTCGCGGTCGCGATGAACATCACCTCCGACAGATCGAACGGCACGCCGAGGTAGTGATCCGTGAACGAGTCGTTCTGCGCGGGATCGAGGACCTCGAGCAGCGCGCTCGCCGGATCGCCTTGGTACGAGGTGCCGAGCTTGTCGACCTCGTCGAGGAGGAACACCGGGTTCTTGCTGCCGGCCTGCTTCATGCCTTGCAGGATGCGACCGGGCAGCGCGCCGATATACGTGCGGCGGTGACCGCGAATGTCGGCCTCGTCGCGTGCGCCACCGAGCGCGATGCGGACGTACTTGCGCCCCATCGCTCGCGCGATCGACTTCGCGATCGACGTCTTGCCCACGCCGGGTGGTCCGCTGAACAAGAGGATGCGCCCCTTGTTGGCCGTCGCCTTGGATAGCTGATGCACGGCGAGGAACTCGAGGACGCGATCCTTCACGTCGGCGAGGCCGTGGTGATCCTCGTCGAGGATCCGCTCCGCCTCGGCGACATCGAGCTTGTCATCGTCTTGCGTACGGGTGCCCCACGGCAGCTCGGCCACCGTCTCGAGGTACGTGCGGATCACCTGGGCTTCCATCGATTGGTTGCCGGCGCGCACGAGCCGCGCCCACTCGCGATCAACTTCCTTGCGCGCCTCCTCGGGGAGCGGCAGCGCGTCGAGCTTTGCCTTCAGCTCGCGCTGCGCTTCGTCGGCGGCTTCATCGCCCTCGCCGAGCTCCTTCTGGATCGCGCGCATCTGCTCGCGCAGGTAGTGTTCTTTCTGCCGCGAACCGATCTCCTCTTTGACCTTCTCCTGGATGTCCTGCTGCGCCGACAGAACATCGATCTGCTTCTGCACGAGGATCAGCACGCGACGCAGACGATCGTCGACGGAGAACGCCTCGAGCAGCGCCTGCCGTTCGGCGACGGGCGCATCGAGATAGCCGGCCACGAGGTCCGCGAGCCGTCCGGGTTCGTCGACCTGGGAGATCATCTGCTTCACTGCCTCTTCGGGAAGGCCGCGCTTGGTGCCGAGCTCGGTCGCGCGATCGCGGACCTCGCGGTGCAGCGCCACGAACGTCGGATCCTTCGCGTCGAGCGGCTGGAGCTCGGTCGCCAACGAGACGGTTGCCTGCAAGAAGCCATCGGCCGGAACCATGCGCAACGCGACGCCGCGCTCGATGCCTTCGAGTGCCACGCGAACACCGCCGAGTCCGCGCTGCACGGACGTGAGCTTCGCGATCGTGCCGACGGTGTACAGACCGTCGACAGCGACATCCTCGGAGTCGGCGCGCTGGGCGACGACAAACACCTCGTGCTCGGGATCGCGAAGCGCGGCCTCGATCGCACGAAGCGTCGGCGGGCGAGCTGCCGTGATGGGCAGGCTCATGCCGGGAAACAGCACACCACTGCGCATTGCCACGACGGGGAGAGACTTGGACATGATCGACATGGGTGGCGACGCTCACACCCCCACGCAACCTGGCCAAACGTCTTAGCCGTTCGCGCTAGCGAGCTCAGTTCGCCGTCGAGGTGGCCGCTTGTCGCGCAGCGATCTCGGCGATGACGGCGGCCTTGATCACCTCGAAGCGATCGGTCGTGATTCCAAACGACACGACGAAGAGTCCGACGACGTTCTTCTCGAGTTGGTTCACGTCGCCATCGGCGCCCATCACCGACGCCATCGTGTACACGACCTTGTCGCGGAGATCCGGTGCGGTGAGCCGCGCCGCGAGGTTCGCGACGAAGTCATGGATCTGCTGTGGCGTCTTGAGCGCCATCACGCGCTCCTGCGTTGCCTTGACCATCGCCTTCAGCACGGGCTCGTCCATGCCCCATGGCAGCCCCAGCACGATCTCGTCGAAGCGACGAACCTCGGCAGGAGTCACGCGTCCGTCCGCGAGCACCCCCGTCACCAACGCCTCGAGAACCGAGACTTTCTGACCGTCGTCCATCGCGAGCAGATCCGCAGCTTCGAGCTTCATGCGCCGAGCCTACAGAAAGTTCCGGTGCGACGCGATGCGACGCGTGCGACGACTTTCCGTCGGAGAATCGAATCGCGTTACCGTCGATCCGATGTCGATCACTCGTCGAGAGGTTCTCCGCGCCACGGCGCTCGGACTCGCAGCATCCGCGTGCGGCGGTTCGAAGAGCGCCACCACGCCCGAATCGGTGACGCCGCCGCCGCCCAAGAAGAAGATCCTGATCCTCGGCGGCACGAGCTTTCTCGGTCCAGCGACGATCGCGGCAGCGGTCGCGCGCGGTCACGAGATCACCACGTTCAATCGCGGCAAGCGCGAGAAGTTCCGCCCGCTCGCGATCGACGTCGAGCATCTCTACGGCAATCGCGATCCCGAGCTGCCGGCAGATGACGAGAAAGGTCCCGACGGCAAGCTCGTCAACCCCGACGCAAAGCCCAAAGGCCTCGAGCAGCTCGTCGGACGCCAATGGGATGTCGTCATCGACAACTCCGGCTTCTACCCGCGCATGGTCAAGGCATCCGCCGAGCTGCTCGTGAAGAATGCATCGCAGTACATCTACATCTCGAGCATCTCCGCCTACGACGGCGCGCCTCCTGCTGGCGGCGACGAGACGTACAAGACGGCCACGCTCGCCGATCCCACGGTCGAGACGATGGGTGATCAGTTCCAGAACTACGGCGGGCTCAAGCGGCTGTGCGAGCAAGCGGCCGAGGCCGTGTTCGGCGACCGCGCCACGATCGTGCGCCCCGGTTTCATCGTCGGTCCTGGCGATCCCACGGATCGCTTCACGTACTGGCCGGTTCGCGCAGCCAACGGTGGCGACATGCTCGCGCCGGGAACACCGAGCGATCCGTTGCAATGGATCGACGTGCGCGACCTCGGCGAGTGGCTCGTCACGCTCGCCGAGAACGGCACCGGCGGCACGTTCAACGGCGTGGGGCCGACGCAGCCCGCCAGGTGGGGCGACGTCCTTCAAGGCTGTCTCGAGGCGGCTCCTGGCGCGAAGCTGCATTGGGTCCCCGCGGATTGGCTCGAGAAGAACGGCGTGGGTGAAGAGGGCTTCCCGATCTGGGTGGCACCGACGGGCGACATGGCGGGCTTCCACCGGTGGAGCAACGCGCGCGCGGTCGCTGCGGGCCTCACGTATCGCCCCCTCGAAGACACGCTCCAGGCGCTCCTCGCGTGGTGGCCCGAGGAGCAGAAGAAGCGCATCGCGATCACCGCGAAGCAGATCGAGGAGCTAACGGCAAAGGGCAAGGTGCCGCCGCCGCAGAAGTCGCCGCCCGACGCCCTGCGCGCCGGTCCGTCGATGGAGACCGAGGCAGAGCTGCTCGCGAAGTGGCGCGCGTCTACAGGACGGTGATCGTGTGCGCCTGCGTCAGGCCGAGCACGCCCGCCGTCACCGTGCACGAGCCCTTCGCGACACCGACCATCTCGAGGCGATAGCTGCCGCGCAGGCTGTGCCCGCCTCCTGGCGTGTCGACCTCGGTCTTGACGATCGCATCGCAGCTCGGCGGCACGGTCCACTCGACCGTCCAGTTGCCGTTCGTGCGCAGCTCGCGCCCGCCGCCGAACATCGACACGCGCAGCGAGCCGTCCTTGCCCACGGCGAGCTTGTCGTCGCCTTCGACCGTCATCTTGTCTGCGACCACGATGTCGAACTCTTCGGTGTAGCCGCTCTCGCACGTCATCTTGCCCGTGCCCGGCGCGAGGAGCTTGCCGGACTGTTTGGTGTCGCTCATATCCGCCGCAGACGCGGGCGTGATGTCGTACGTGCAGTTCGGGCCCGGGCCGAACACCGAGCCGTTGCCGACCCAGCCGCCCACGGCGTACGCCTCGCGCTCTCTCGCGTTCGAGCCACACGCAGAGACCATTGCCACGACCAAGACCAGGGACCCGAGCTGCTTCATGCGCCGTCCTGTAACGCTGTTTTCTGCGGAAACCTCGTTCAAACGCGTGAACAGCGCGTGAACACCGCGTGACCCGGCATAAGGCGCCGGAACTCCTCTGGGAGTGGCGCTCGATACGATGCGCCACCACCGTACGAGACCCGAAGCGGAGTATCGTGACCGCGGATGACACACACACAGGTCGTGGTCCTCGTCGCGACGCTGTCCGCGTGCGGGTCACGCGCGGCGGCGCCGAAACCAACAGCCGCGCCGTCGGTCGCCAAAATCGGCGAGACGCTCACGCTCGAGTCCAAGCTCCTCGGCGAGACGCGCGTGATCAACGTATACGTCCCGCCGGACTACGCGGACTCGAGCGAGTGGTTCCCGGTGCTGTACATGCCGGATGGCGGCATGAAAGAAGACTTCCCGCACGTCGTGGGCTCGGTCGACGTGTCGATCAAGAACGGCATCATTCGGCCGGTGATCGTCGTCGGCGTCGAGAACACGAAGCGGCGGCGTGATCTGCCCGGCCCGACCACGGTTCCCGAGGAGATGGAGCGAGCGCCCGAGGCGGGTGGCAACGCGACGTTCCGCGCGTTTCTTCGCGACGAGCTGCGGCCGATGATCGACGCGCGCTTTCGCACGACCGCCGAGTCCGCGATCGTCGGCGAGTCGCTCGCGGGTCTGTTCGTGATCGAGACGCTGCTGGTCGAGCCGACGCTGTTCGACGCGTACATCGCCGTGGATCCGAGCCTGCAGTGGAACGAGCACGAGCTCGCGCGCAGCGCAGCGACGCGACTCGCGTGGTGGTCCGCGGGGCCACGCACGCTCTATGTCGCCACCGCCAACGAGCCAGATATCCAGGAGGGCGTCGCGATGCTGGTGAGCGCGCTGCGCATTCAAGCTCCGCCGATCGTGTGGCGCCACGAGCCCATGCCGCACGAAGGTCACGACACGATCTTTCCGACGGCTGCGCTGCACGGCATTCGCATGGTGTTCGCCGCACCGGAGCCCGCCCCATGAGCTGGAAGCAAGCGCTCGATCGCGCGCAATCGCTCGCGCAGCTCGAGGCGATCGATCCGGCGAGCGTGCTCGCGGATCTCGAGGCCGAGACGTCGACCGCGACGTCCATCCCCGAGCTCGAGGAGCGTGACGCGTTCCTCGCCGCCGCACTCGACGTGTTCGACGCGATCACGATTCGTGCGATGAAGGTCCGGCTCGATCACGCGCTCGCGAGTGACGGCTCGCTCGCCGCGCCCACGCGCACCGTGTTCGCGCAGACGATCGTGAGCTACGCCGACAACATCGGGCTCCTCGCGGAGCGCGCACGCGATGCAGCGGCACGCGGTCGCGCGGCGTCGCCGGAGCAGGTCGCCGAGCTCGTCGCCGGAGCCGCGCGCGCGTCGCTCGATCTCCGCGCCACTTTACGCGCAGGTGTCCTCGCTCTCGTGAGCCGCCTCGCGAAGAATGGCGCAGAGCTCGCGGACAAGCACGCGCGCGACGGTCGCCTCGACGACACCGTGCGCAAGCGATGGAGCGCCGTGCGCCGCGATCTCGAGACGCTCGTCGCGCAGCCTGCGGCGATCTCGGTCGCGCCGATGGCCAAGCGCGTCGCCGCGTGGCCCGATCAGCTCGACGAGGCGACGCCCGTACCGGAGGCCACGCTCGCGGATCTGATCGAGCTCGATTGAGTCACGCGGGGATCGTGAACGCCGCGCGCGCCGCTTCGGCCGCGGGACGGATCACGCAGCCGTCGAGGTGATCGTCGACGAGCCCCATCGCTTGCATGAACGCGTACATCGTCGTCGGACCGACGAAGCTCCAGCCGCGCTTCTTAAGATCCTTCGACAGGCGGATCGATGTGGGCGTCTTGGATGCGAGCGCACCCTTCGTCATATTCTTCGGTCGCTCGGCGGGTGGAGGCAGGAACGTCCACACGTACGTGGCGAGCGAGCCATGCTCGGCGACGAGGTCCTTCGCGCGCTTCGCGTTGTTGATCGTCGACTCGATCTTGCCGCGATGCCGCACGATGCCCGCGTCGCCGAGCAAGCGCTTCACGTCGCGCGCGCCGAACGTGGCGATCCTCGTGATATCGAAGTTGGCGAACGCCTTCCGGAACGACTCGCGCTTGCGCAGGATCGTCAGCCACGACAGGCCGGACTGGAAGCCCTCGAGACAGAGCTTCTCGAACAGGCGACGATCGTCGTCGACGGGGAAGCCCCACTCCGCGTCGTGATACGCGACGTAGTCGGGCGTGGACACGCCCCAGAAGCAGCGAGGGCGATGATCGGGTCCGAGCGCGAGACCCTCTTTCAGACGCGGTGAGTTCGAAGCCACGGTACGCCGAGGTTGCCGTAAGCTGTGGCCATGGCGATACCCGCGAGCAAGCCCGATCGCATCTCGGATCTCTTCTCTCGCCAACGCGCGAACCAAGCGTCGGTCAAGCGCTCGAGCGCCAACGCGCGTATTGCCAAGCTGAAGAAGCTCCGCGACGCCATCCTCGCGCGCGAGTCCCAGATTCGCGACGCGCTCGCCGCCGACTTCCGCAAAGCGCCCGCCGAAACGGAGATCACCGAGATCGTCCCGGTGCTCACCGAGATCAAAGACGCGATCACGCACCTCCACGACTGGATGCGTCCGCACAAGGTGCCCACGCCGATGTCGCTGTTCGGCACCAAGAGCCACGTCTATTACGAGCCGCGCGGCGTGGTCCTCATCATCGGCCCGTGGAACTACCCGTTCCAGCTCGTCATCGCGCCGGTCATCGCCGCGGTCGCCGCCGGCAACTGCGCCATCGTCAAGCCGTCCGAGCTCACACCGAGAACGTCCTCGCTCCTCGTCGAGATCCTCGGCGCCGCCTTCACCGAGGACGAGGTCGCCGTCGTCGAGGGCGATCACGTCGCCGCCCAGCAGCTCCTCGCCCTCCCCTTCGACCACTTCTTCTTCACCGGCTCCACGCGCGTCGGCCGCATCGTCGCCGAGGCTGCGGCCAAGCACCTCGCCTCCTCGACGCTCGAGCTGGGCGGCAAGTCTCCCGCCATCGTCGACGACACCGCGAACATCTCCGACACCGCCCGCCGCCTCGCGTGGGGCAAGTTCGTCAACGCGGGTCAAACGTGCATCGCCCCCGACTACATCCTCGTCGACGAGCGCCGCCGCGACGCCCTCGTCGATGCGCTGCGCTCCTCGATCGAGTCCCAGTATGGCAGCACCGAGGACTCACGTCGCTCCTCCACCGACTTCTGCCGCATCATCAACGCGCGCAACTACGATCGCCTGAAGAAGATGCTCGACGACACGATCGCCTCGGGCGCCAACGTCGCCTTCGGCGGTACCACCGACGCCACCGATCGCTACATCGCGCCGACGCTCCTCACGAACGTGACGCCCGACTCCGCGATCATGAGCGAAGAGATCTTCGGTCCGATCCTCCCGATCCTGACGTACAAGTCCTTCGACGAGGTCGCGCCGTTCATCACCGCGCGCGACAAGCCGCTCGCCCTCTACGTGTTCAGCGAGAACGAGGATCGCATCGACTCCGTCCTCACCAGCACCACCGCCGGTGGCACGTGCATCAACAACACGGTCATCCACTTCGCGAACCAGAACCTGCCGTTTGGCGGCGTCGGCGCGAGCGGCAGCGGCAGCTACCACGGCTTCTGGGGCTTCAAGGCCTTCTCGCACGAGCGCGCGGTGCTCCGGCAAGGGCGCGTCGACATGCTGAAGCAGATCTATCCGCCGTACGACGGCAAGGTCGCGCGCGTGGTCGGCCTGCTCCGCAAGCTGTTCACTTGATCGCTAGAAGTCGTAGACCGCGCGGACAAGCGGCTGCCCCGGCGTGGGCTCGACGATGGCCTGGGAGACATTGCCCGCGGCATCCATCGCGAACGCCATACCGCCGCCGGCTTGCGTGATGCTCGAGGTCGAGTTGCCGAGGCCGTTGGTGGCGTTCAGGTAGACATCGACGTAGGGACGATCTTCGGCGAACCGCGCTTGCGCGAAGCCGACGATGTAGTTGCCAAAGCGCGTCGAGAGTCCGGCGAGGATGTGGGCGTCATCCCAGCCGCAGTTGTCCTCCAGCATCGTGGCTTGCGCGAAGTCGAGGACGACGGTCTTGAACTGTCGGGTCGAGGTGCTCGACGAGCCGAACTGCACGAACTTCGGGAACAGGACGACGCCGCAGCTCTCCATGGTCTCTGTATTCGTGAGGCCGACGTTGATCACCGAGAGGTACTCGACGCCGTCGATGAAGAACGAGGGGCGGATACCGACCTCGTCGATGGCGAGCTGGCCGCCGATGGAGGAGCTCGCGGTGAAGGCGGGCGTGGGCTCGGGCGGCGGCGGTAGCGGGGCGTCGACCTCGGGCGTCGTTCCGGCGTCGGGCGTGTCCATCGGATCGGGCGAAGTGCCTTCGGTGCACGCAGCGAGCGTGGCAGTGGCGAGTGCGAGCGCGGGAGCGAAAGCGAGGGCAACGGTCGGCTTCATGCTCACCAAGACGTGCGACCTTGGCTGCGTGGGAACTTATTTTGCGAAGACGAGAACGAGGGCGCCGCCGATCGCCGCGACCGCGAGAAAGCCGAGGAAGATCCACAGGGCGACGCGGTTGGTGGCGGCCTTTGCGCGCGGGACAGGCGTGGGAACATCGACGGTGGCGAGCTTTGCCGGCTTGGTCGGTTTGGCCGCTCGCGGCGCGAACTCGTCGGGACTGACGACCACCTGGCCCCAGACGCTCGCGTCGTGATCGAGCTGATCGGGGACCAGCTGACTCGTCGAAAGCTCCTGGGTGGAGTCGTTATCCACGCGCTTCGCCATCGCGCAGTCGAGTTTGGCATAGGATCGACGCGCCAGTGCGAGTGTCATTGACACAGACCGGGGCGGGGCTCGAGCCGGCACGTGCGGCGACGGCACTGGAGGACGCGTTCGATCGCGAGGAGGTGTTCGCCCTCGTCCTGAACGCGGCGCGATCGCGGCTCGGGTTCGCGGCGCTGCTCGTGGTGCATCACGACCAGCTGCGCGGGTGGCGCGTACTGGCGCACGGTTCGTTCGATACGCGCGGCGTGGAGACGCTGGAGTTGCCGCGGACCATTCCTGCGTTCGAGGCGGTGATCGCGAGCGCGTCGCCTGCGATCACCAACGTGCAGACGGGCGACTTGTTCGTCGATGGACTCCTCGATCTGCTCGGCGGCGCGGCGCCGCAGATGCTCGTGTTGCCGATCTGCGCGCACATGCACGCGCTCGCGATCGTGGTGGCGCACGACGGCGAGGAGCCTTTCTCGTACGCGGACGTGGCGGACTTGTTTCCGCTCCTGGCGGCGGCGGATGACGCGCTCGATCGCGTGATGTCGCTGCGCAAGCGGTCGGCGGCGACGCGCGCGACGTCACGCGCGGACAGCACGGAGTACGAGGTCGAGATCTCGTTCGAGCAAGACCACGCAGCCAGGCGCGCGGCGACGGTGTCGCATCGAGAGGCGCAGTCGTGGCCGGCGCTCGCCGAGTCGATTCGCGAGCTGATTCGCGATGGCGTGGATCACGGAGACCCGAGCGAGGAGGAGCAGCTCGAGCTGCTGCTGGAGCTCGGACAGATCGAGCTCGAGCACATCGGCAGACCGGAGGCGGCGATCGAGGCATGGCGGAGCGCGCTCTCGATCGATGCGAGCGATCCGCGCGTGCTCGACGCGCTGGAGCAGCTGTACGCGAAGCGCAACAGGTGGCTCGATTGCCTCGAGCTCCTCGACAAGCGCGTCGCGATGCTCGACGAGCAAGGCCCGCGGATCGCGATGCTGCTCAACGTGGCAGCGATCGCGCGCGACCAGCTGAACGATCCGCGACGCGCGATCGAGGCGCTCGAGCGCGTCGTGGAGATCGAGCCCGGGCATCCCGCCGCGTCGCGGCAGCTCGAGGAGCTGTATCGCGCGAAGCAGGAGTGGGGGCCCGTCGCGGCGCAGATGCTCGATCGTGCGTCGCGGGATCCAGACGAGGAGACCAGTCTCGCTGCGCTCGTCGAGGTGGCCGAGGTGTACGAACACAAGGTGGGCGATCCGAGCGCGGCCGCGCTCGTGTGGCTCACGGTGCTGCGTCGCGCCCCGACGCGCGCGGGGCTGCTCGAGGACATCGAGCGGCTCGGCGACGCAGCCGAGGCGACCGACGCGTGTGCCGAGCTCGCCGCCGAGACGGCAGCGGTCGCCGAGGATCTCGCGGGGAGCCAGCCGGCGATCGCCGCGGGCGCGTGGCACCTCGTCGGCCGGTGGCGTCGCGATCGGCTCGCGGATCGCGTCGCTGCCATCGATGCGCTCGAGCGCGCGCTTGCCCTCGTCGAGGGCGATGTGGATCTCGAGAGCGTGCTGCACGAGGAGCTCGGCGAGCTGCACGAAGCCGACCCCGCGGTGGCCACCATGCACTACGAGAGAGCGCGCGCTGGCCGGCCAGAAGCGCCGCAGCTGCTGGTCGCGCTGCACCGGCTGTACCTCGCGAACCAAGCGTGGGCCGCGATCGCGGAGCTGTTGCCCTCGCTCATCGACGCGCTCGCTCCGTCAGCGCAGGTCGCGACGATCGTCGATCTGTATGTCGAGCTCGGCGCGGTGTACGCCGACCGACTCGGTCGTCCCGACGATGCGATCGAGGCGTATCGAGATGCTCTCGCGCTCGATCCACGACACGTGCTCGCGCAGAAGAGTCTCGCCTCGATCTACGAGCGCACGGGCAACGCCGAGGCGCTGCTCGAGACGACCGAAGCCGAGGTGGACGCCTCGACGCGCGACGTGCAGGTGCGTCGCTACGCGGATCTCGCGGCGGCGTGGCACGAGCATCAGCGCTTCGATCGGGCGACGGCGTGCTGGCAGAAGCTTCTGCTCCTCGTTCCCGACTCGTCGGTCGCGCACGAGGGGCTCGTGCGCACGCTGCGCGCGAACCATCAGTGGGTCGAGGTCGCCACTGCGTTGCGCGCACGCGTCCGGCGCGACCCCGCCAACTATGATCGCGGGGTCCTGCTCGAGCTCGCGGCGGTCCTCGCGAACGAGCTCGACGACGTCAGCGGCGCCACCGCCGCGCTCGAGGAGATCACGGCCCGCGAGCCGGACGATCCGACGACGCTCGACGCCCTCGCGCGCCTCCACGATCGCGCGGGCCGGCTACGACCTGCCCTCGACGCGCTGGAGCGCTTGCTCGCGCAGACCAGCGATTCGCGGCGGCGCGCCGATCTGTACCAGCCCATCGGGCAGATCCACCTCGCCGCGCGAGATGCGGCGACGGCGCGCATCTCGCTCGTGCAAGCG
>JAEYYV010000349.1 GCA_023428295.1 Pseudomonadota bacterium | reverse complement strand
CGCAGTCCGCCGACGCCGCTGACCAGGCCCGCGCGCGATCCGCCGCCGACGCCGCTACGCGCGAGCGCCTCGGCGGCCGCCTCGAGGCCGAACAGGCCCATGCGGCGCAAGAAGCGGCTGTTGCGCGAGCGGGCGGGCTCGCCGGTGATCGGCGCGGTCGTCGCGCATGCGTAACCGCGCGAGTCGACCGCCGCGGCGCGATCGCCGGCGCGCACACGCGCGATCACGCCGGCGACGTCTACACCGAGCGAGGTGCGCCATGCGCTGCCGATCATCGCCGCCTTCACGCGGACCTCCCCACGCGGGCGTTCATCGCGGCCTCCCGAGAACGACGCTCGCGTTTTGTCCGCCAAAGCCAAACGAGCTCGACAACACCGCATCGACGCGAGCCTCGCGTGGCGTCTCGCCGATGACGTCGACATCGCACTCGGGATCGCGGTGGCGATGGTTCGCGGTCCCCGGGAGCACATCGCGCTCGAATGCGAGCAAGCTCGCCGCGATCTCGATCGCGCCAGCGGCTGCCATGAGGTGACCGACCGCGCCTTTGATCGAGCTGACCGCGACGCGATTGGCGTGCGCGCCGAGCGCGCCGTGAATCGCTTTGCACTCGGCCGGATCGTTGAGCGGTGTGCCCGTGCCGTGCGCGTTGATGTAGCCGATCGCTTCCATGTTCACGCCCGCTCGCTCGGCTCGCGCGATCGCTTTCTCCATCGCGCGCTGTGCGGCGGATCCATCGGGGCGCGGTGCGGTCGCACGATAGCCATCCTGCGTGCTGCCCCATCCGGCGATCCGCGCGTACGCGCGCTGTCCGCGTGCCTTCGCGCGCTCCTCGTGCTCGACGACGAACACCGCGGCGCCCTCGCCGATCACGAGTCCATCACGATCCCGATCGAACGGCCGGCACGCATCCAGCGCGTCCCGCGGCGACGGCGCGCCCAAGCGGCACATGCCGCCCAAGCCGAGCGGGTTGACCATCGAGTCGGATGCGCCGCACACGACGACCTCCGCTGCCCCACGCTCGATCAAGCTCGCCGCATGCGCGACGGCCAACGCACCCGCCGCGCACGCCGACGCATTCACGATCGTGGGGCCACGCAATCCGAGCTGCTCGTGCACCGCGCGCGCGGTGAGGTCCACCGGCGAACGGAATCGCACGCCGCTTCGCGCACCGCGCTCCCAGTCGATGCGGCCGTCCGCGTAGATGCCACCGAAGTCGTCGAGGAGCGCCTGCTCGAGGCCAAGCGCCAGCACGAGCGACGCATCGCGCTCGCCATCGCCACACGCGGCATCGCGCCACGCTTCCCACGCGGCGGCGAGGCCCCACGCGATCTTGCGATCGCGAAGCGCGTCCATCTCGGCGAGGCGCGACACGAGCGCGAGGTTCTCGATCTGCGCCCCGAGGAAGCGCGCGTCGACCGACGCGACCGGGACCTCTCCCGCGACGTGCGTCGGGAACGTCGAGGCGTCGAAGCTGCGAATGCGCGCGACGCCGCTGCGTCCCGCGGCGACCGCGTCGAACAGCGCACGCGCGCCAACGCCAAACGCGCTGACCACGCCGACGCCGGTGATCACCGCGGTCACGCGACGCCTCCACGCGAGAGCACGATCACGCCCGGATCGCCATCGACGCCGAGGGACAGCACGAGCGCGACACCAGGCATCGCACGCAGCACATCGACCGCCGCGATCAACGCGAGCGCCGGAGTCGCCGCGATCGCGTCGCCGTGCACGCATGCATCGATCACGGCGGCACCAGCGAATCGCGTCGCATACGAGCGAAGCGCATCGGCAGCGTGCGGCCCCCACGGCGCGATGACCACCGTCATCGGCGCGGTCATCGGCGCGGTCATCGGCGCGGTCATCGGTGCGGAGAGCACCTCCGTGTCCGGCAGGCGGACCGGCGCAACTCCAGTCGCCACTACCTCGACGGGGTTAAGGTTGGCGATTGTCGTGGCGTGCAGCGGAGATGCTGGAGATTGCAATGTCGCATGCCATGCATGCCGGCCATGCCGGACACGCGAAGCGGCATCTCGGCTCGCGGTGCCCGCGGTGCCGATCGCGCGGCCGAGGGCGTCCTCGATCGCGTCGGTGAGCGGCCGACCTCGCCCGCTCGCGTGCGCGCCGCCCTCGAGGATCACGTCGTCGGACGACGTCGATGGAGCGAGCGCGATCAGCGCGGCTGCATCGGCGGGCACCATGCGCGCGGCGAGGTGGCCGTCGCGCGCGAGCTCGGCGAGCGTGACCGGATGCGTGCCCACGTCAGCGCCGCCAGCGATCGCGAGCGGGCACTCGCCCGACGCGACGGCGTAGCGGGCTTCCTCGATGGCGGCGATCGTGCCCGCGCCGCGCGAGAACAGCGCGCTGTTCGGGCCCCCGAGGTTCTCGAGGATGGCGCCGTGGCACATCGTGAAGTTGTTCATCAGCTGGAACGCGAGCAGTGGGTTGCACGCGGCCAGCCCGCGACCGCCAAACGCGGGGAGCGAGAAGCGGTCGTCGACGATCGATGCGTCGAGGAGCGCGGTCACGTCGTCGAGCGAGCCGGCGGAGCCGCCGACGCCGAGGTAGTAGCCGACCTGCGCGCGTGTCTCGGGCGAGACGTTCGTGGCACGCATCAGGTCCGCGAGCGCGAGCGCGGCGAGGTACGCGGAGCGCGACATCATCTTGCGCGCGCGCGGGGAGGAGAGCGGCTCGTCGAGCGGCGGTGCGTCCGCGAGATAGGGACCGCGCGTCGCGGTGTGCGTGACCGCGACGCGCTTCACGCGACACCTCGCATCACGAGGCACGAGTTGGCGCCGCCGAACGCGAACGAGTTGGCGATGGCGGCTTCGATCGGCGTGGCGATCGCGCGCGCCATCACGTGCGGCACGTCGCACGCGGGGTCGGGCGAGACGAGGCCCGCAGTGGGCAGCACCTGCTGCGCGGTGATCGCGTGATACGCGTAGAGCGCGCCGAGTGCGCCGGCGCCCGCGACCCAGTGACCGAGCGCACCTTTGCTCGACGAGACGAACGCGTGATCGGACGCGTCGCCGAGCACCGCGCGGATCGCGGCGACCTCGATGCGATCGTTGAGCGGCGTGGACGTACCGTGCGCTTGCACGTAGCCGATCGCGGATGGCTCGACGCCAGCATCGCGGAGAGCGGCGGTCATCGCGCGCGCGGCGCCATCGCCTTCGGGATCGGGCGCCGTGAGGTGATGCGCGTCGAGCGAGCGCCCGATGCCGGCGAGCTCGACGGTGGCGTCGCCGCGATCGACGGAGAGGACGAGCATCGCGGAGCCCTCGCCGACGATGAAGCCGTCGCGGTGCGCGTCGAACGGACAGGAGATACCGCGCGGCGACAGGATGCCGAGGAGGCCGAAGCCCGCCAGCATCAGCGGGTCGACGTCCGCGCCGACGCC
The DNA here is from genome assembly GCA_023428295.1 of Pseudomonadota bacterium. Taxonomy (GTDB): domain Bacteria; phylum Myxococcota_A; class Polyangia; order Haliangiales; family Haliangiaceae; genus JABFXX01. The sequence continues at coordinate 6,851 of JAEYYV010000349.1, read as the reverse complement.
GCCGCAGATCGCCGCGTCGATCTCGCCGAGTCGAAGCGCGCGCGCGGCCTCGACGATGGCGGCGCTGCCGGACGCGCACGCGAGCGAGACGGTCTCGACGGGGCCCTGCGCGCCGACCTCGTTGGCGATCATGACGGCGACAGCGGAAGGCGAGAGGATCGACGCGTCGATGCGATCGGCGTACGGACGAGCATCGCGCGCGAACCGCGCGTGATCGAACGCGCCCGAGGCGCCGCGGGCCGCGCGTGCGAGACCGAGCACCGTCTTCCAACGGCCCCGACCGGACTCGGCGCCGACGAACACACCGAGGCGCGCGGGCGAGACATCGAGGCGTGCATGCGCCCACGCTTCACGCACAGCAGCGCGCGCGTAGGGCAAGCGACGATCCTCGTCGGGGAACGGCTCGATGATCGCGGCGGCGTGACGCGACGGAAAGCCTGTCGCGTCGAACGTCGTGATCTCGCGGATCGCGCATGCGCCATCGGCGAGTTGCGTCGCGGTCGTGGGCCACGTGCGTGCGAGCGGCGTGAACGCGCCGACACCGCGAACGTAGACGCGACGTCGATCGGTCATGGCTCCTCGGCCGTCCCCGTGAGCCAGATGTTCAAGTACTCGCGACGCTTCGCGAGCACCGTGGGGTTCGTGACCTGCGCGAACGCGAACGACAGCTGCGCCTCCGCGCAGACCTTGCCGTCGCTGCGCGCCCACGCTTGCGCTTGGCCACCATCCTCGGTCACGCGCTCGACACGCGCTTCGAGCTCGAGGCGATCACCGGGCCGCACGACGTGCCGGAACTTCGCGCGATCTGCCATCGTGAGCAGGGCGTGCAGATCGTGGCGACCGCGCTCGCGCATCGTCGCCTCGAGGAGGACGCCCGCGAGCTGCGCCATCGACTCGAGGATCAGCGCGCCCGGCAGCACCGGGAATCCCGGGAAGTGATCCGTGAAGATGTCGTCGGAGAGCGAGACGCACTTGATGCCGTGCGCGACCTCGGGTGGCGACAGCTGCGTGATGCGATCGAGGAGGATGTAACGCACGATCCGCGCGCAGCCTACCAAATGCTCGACGGTGCCAGTCCGGAGCGGGTCGGCAAGTGCAGGCACTGTCTCCCTCCGGGTCGGCGACATGAACGTGCCGGCTCGCCCCGCGTGCGAACGCCGAACGACTCGTGCGACGAAGAGACATGGGCGAGCTGGTCGCAGATATCTTCCGGAACGGGTTCGGTGAGTTTCGATAGTTCGTGAACCCGCTGATCGCCGAGCGCGCACGGTTGGCCCGCGAGCCGAGCTGGCAAAGGCGTGTCGCGAGGAGCTCGACCACCTCGCGCAGCTCTCGTAGTGGTATCAACGCGCGATGGAGTGCACGACCTGCAACACGACGCCGCCGCGTCCTGATCGTCCTCACACGTTCTTCGCGCACGAGCAGGATACGTGTCCGTCGTGCTCCGTGACGATCGAAGCACGTGTCGTGTTGCGCGAGGGCAAGGTCGTGCACCTGTTGCGCTGCCTCGCCTGCGGACCGCAGGAGAAGGTCGTCTCCGACAACGCGGACGCGTGGGTGCGATCGTTTCTCGACCGCGGCGTCGTTCCCGACGGGCTCGTCGGCGATCATCTGTTCAAGCACACCACGTCGACGTGCCCGGGCTGCCTCGCGCTCGTCACCGCGCAGGTCGTGATCCGCAAGGATCGCGTGTTCTTCCTGAAGGACTGCGAGCGCTGCGGACCGTCGGAGGCGCTGGTCTCCGAGGACGCGAGCTACTACGTCAAGGCGTACTCGTTCGCGCGCGCTGGAACGCAGCCGCTGATCTTTCGCAACGAGGTCGCGCACGGCTGCCCCACCGATTGCGGCACGTGCGACGACCACGAGCAGCACACGTGCTTGCCCATCGTCGAGGTCACCGACCACTGCAACCTCGAGTGTCCGATCTGCATCGTCGACAACAACTACTCGAACCACATGGAGCCCGCGACGTTCGCGAAGATCGTCCAGGGCCTCGTCGAAGCGGAGGGCGCGTGCGAGTCGCTCGCGCTGTCGGGCGGCGAGCCGACGAGCCATCCGCAGATCCTCGAGCTGTTGCGCATCGCGAATCGACCGGAGATCGGACGCGTCGTCCTGATCACCAACGGCATCCGCCTCGGCAAGGATCGCGAGCTCGCGCGAGCGATCAAGGACATGGGCGTGTACGTCGGCCTCCAGCTCGACGGCTTCACCGCCGACGTTCACGAGAAGATCCGCGGCAAGGATCTCGTGAAGGAGAAGAACGCCGCGCTCGCGATGCTCGCGGAGCTCGATATCCCGACGCAGCTCATCTTCGTCGCCACGCGCGGCGTCAACGATCACCAGATCGGCCAGGTCGTCGAGCTGTTCCTGTCGGGCTCGCACTTCCTCTCGCTGAACTTCCAGCCGGTCGCGTACACGGGACACGGTGGCGGCGCGTTCGGTCACGATCCGAAAGATCGGCTCACCATCCCGGGCGTCATCAAGCGCATCGACGAGCAGACGAACGGCAAGGTGAAGTACCAGGACTTCTTCCCGCTCCCCTGCTCGCACCCGCAGTGCGTGTCGCTGACGTACTTGCTTCGCCTCGACGACGGCACCAGCGTTCCGTTCGCGCGCTTCGTCGATTTCGAGAAGCACGCCACCCTGCTCCGCTCGTCGGCGACGCTCCCCGCCACGCCGGAGGTCGAGGACGCGCTCGCGGATGTGATCCACGAGGTGTTCGCGCGCCAGGACGAGATCGAGCGCGGGCCCGAGATCCTGAAGGCGCTGCGGCGCTCGCTCGACGAGATGTTCCCGCCGGGCGGGCTCGAGGCGCGCGAGACGTTCCGCGTGAGCGAGCGGCAGAGCAAGTCGATCTTCCTGCACCACTACATGGACCGCCACGACTTCGATCTCGAGCGGCTCCGCAAGTGCTGCCATCACTACCCGCAGATCGACGGGCGCATCATGCCGGCCTGCGGCTTCAACATGTTCCATCGCGGCGCTGCGAAGGGTCCCAACACACCACGCGCGAAGTTCGGTCGCGCGCCGTTCTCGCTGCCGGTCATCGGCTGATGCTCCTCGCCGGTCGCGTCGCGTTCGTCACCGGCGGCTCGCGCGGCTTGGGCCGTGCGATCTGCACCACCCTCGCGCGTGAGGGCGCGTTCGTCGCGTTCAACTACGCCACGTCCGATGCCGACGCGGACACGACGCTCGCCGCGATCACCGCCGCGGGCGGCCGCGGCTCCGCGCACAAGGTGTCGGTGCTCGACCGCGCGGGGCTCGTGTCGCTCACGAAGTCGCTCGACGCTGCGCACGGCAAGATCGACATCCTCGTCAACAACGCGGGCTTCGGCCAGGTCGTGCCGCTCGCGCTCATGGAAGAGGCGGACTGGGACGCGATGCTCGACACGCACGTCAAAGGCGCGTTCCTCTCCACGCAAGCCGTGCTCCGCGTGATGGTGCGCGAGCGCTACGGGCGCATCATCAATGTCGGCTCGCTCGCGGGCGTGAAGATGATGCAAGCACCCGTGCACTACGCGACGGCGAAAGCGGCGCTCAAAGGCTTCACGGAGTCGCTGGCCAAAGAGATCGGCCGCTATGGCATCACCGTGAACTGCGTCGCGCCGGGCGTCCTCGACGAGGGCGTCAGCGATCACCTGCCCCCCGCGCGCAAAGAAGAGTACCTGCGCCACTGCGCGGTCCGCCGCGTGGGGCGCCTCGAGGAGGCGGCAGACATGATCGCGTTCATCGCGTCGGAGCGCGCGAGCTACACGAACGGCGCGACGCTCGTCGTGGACGGTGCGGTATGAACGTGCACGCTGGGATCGTTCGTGGTCCGCTGTGCGGTACGAGCGCGCGCATCGAGCTGCGTCGCCGCGGGAAGGCTGCCTCGTCGTGAGCATCCTCGAAGAGATCGATCCGCGGTTCTTCGTCGAGCACGCGTTGCTCGAGCCGGGCGAGGACTCGCACGTCGTCGGTCGCGAGCTCGCCGCGCGGGCGGTCGCGCGCCTCGGCGGCGCGCTCGCGTACGACGGCGCGCGTCCACTCGCGGTGCATGGCACACCCGCGCAGGAGATCGGCGCCATCTCGCTCACGCACACGCGCACGCAGGTGTTCGCGGTGGCCGCGAAGATGAAGCGGCTCGGCGTGGACCTCGTCGACTACGACGACGCGCGCATCGAGCGCATCGCCGACCGCTTCTTGGCCGACGAGCACGACGCGATCGAGCGACACGTCGAGAAGCTGCTCGCCGATGGCCACGACGCGATCGCGCGCGCACTCGGCAGCGACGACGCGGTCGCGCGCGCAGACGCACGCCAACGTGCGCGCGTGATGTGCTTCGCCGCGAAGGAAGCTGGCCTCAAGGCGCTCGGCCTGGGGCTGCTCGACGGCGGCGTCATCGACGGGAACAGCCCGGTCCGCGTCGTCGATCTCGACCCACCGCGCTATGCGCCACGTGTCCCTCGCGACGAGGCGCCCGACGCCGAAGAAGGGCTCGAGCTGGTGCTCTACGACGTGGGGTTCGGCGTTCTGGCGATCGCGTACGCGTAGTCCGGATTCGTGTTTGCCGTCGGGTGCCGCCGCGCGCGCCCACGAGCGTGCTTAGATGCGCGTCATGAGGCCTCGGGTGTTGGCAGCGATGGGTGGTGCGTACGGCAACCTCGCCGCACTCACCGCGTGTCTCGAGGACGCGAAGCACGGCGGCGCGCAGCTGAAGGCGTTCCTCGGCGACGCGATCGGTTGCTGCGCGCACAGCGACGAGGTCGTCGCGATGATCGCGGACGGCTTCGATGTCTTCGTCGCCGGCAATCACGAGCAACAGGCCGTGGCTCGCTCCGAGTCGTGCGGTTGCGGCTACAGCTCCCCCGACGACGAGGCGATCAGCTGCGAGGCGTTCCAGCTCGCGACCGCCGCGCTCGGCGATGCAGCGCGCGAGCTCCTCGCCACGTGGCCCGACAGCCAGATCGTGGAGCTGGAAGGCGGCCGCGTGCTCCTCTGTCATGGCAGTCCGGGCCACACGAGCGAGTTCCTCTACGAGGTCGAGCTCGACGATCTGCGCCTCGAAGCGTGGCTCGACGCGTTCGACGTGCGCGGCTTCGTGTGCACCCACTCGGGGCTCCCGTTCGTGCGCATGCTGCGCGGCGGGCGCTTCGCCGTGAACTGCGGCGTCGTCGGCAAGCCGGATCACGACGGAGATCCCGCGGTGCACTACGCGTTGATCGATCTCCCCGAGGGTGTGCCCTCGATCGAGATCCGTCGCGTCTCGTACGACCACGAAGCGTGGGCCCAAGAGATGGAGGCCGTGAACATCTCGCCCGTCTTTGTCGAGCCGATCCGCACCGGCGTGTGGACCACGGGTGTCGCGAGTCTTCCCGTTGGAGAGCGGCATCGCTATCTCCGCGCCGGATCGCGCGGGACCTCGTGGCGTCCCGAGCTCGTGGACACGGCGCAGTGGCGCGCGTCGCTCGATCGGCTGCGCGCGCTCGAGCTGATCGACGCCCTGGAGCTCCGCGAGCTCGAAGGGCTGCTCGATCCGGCGTTCCCGTGGTTCTCCGCGGTGCGCCGCGCGGACAGCGTGCACGTTCACATCAAGGTCGACGATGTCGATCGCTTGGACCTCGAGCGCATCGGCGGTCGCGTCGAGAACGCGCGGCCTGGCTACGTGAAGCTGACCCAGCCGGGTGGTCTGAACGTCATCTTCTCGTCGATCCCGATCGCCGAAGAGGATGAGCTCGCCGAGTATCCGCGAGCGGCGCGCCCGTTCGTCGACCACTTCGGCGTCGATCTCCGGCGCGAGCAAGGGATCGTTCGCGCGGTCTTCGACGACACACCCGAGCTCGCGCGACGCGCCGGCTGGTCGACGAAGTCGCAAGGCGGTCCCGGTCGTGCCGTGTTCTGTTGCCACTCGCAGGTCGCGCAGAAGTACTGGGTGTATCCACCCGCCGAGGGCGCGCGCTGGACGCGTCCGATCGAGCTCGCGTTCGGTCCCCTCGTGATCGGCGAGGAGATGAACGGCTGCGATCTGCGCCCGATCGATCCCAAGCACCCCGCCGCAGCCGAGCTGGCTGCGTGCGTGCAGCCCACCCACTAGGAGCCATTCGTCATGCCGAGCTACTACAACTCTGAAGACCTCGCCCGCTTCGGTGACATCGCCAAGACCAACCCGCAGCTCATGGAGCTGTTCATGCGCTGGTACTCCGCGACGATGGAGCCGGGAGCGCTCGATGGGAAGACCAAGAAGCTGATCGCGTACGCGGTGGCCAACGCGATCCAGGAGCCGTACTGCATCGACTCGTACGCGTCCGCGTGCGTCGACGCGGGCGTCACGCCCGAACAGCTGTCCGAGGCGCTCAACGTGGCCGCCGTGATCCGCGGCGGTGGAACGATCGCGCACTGGGTGCAATCGACGAACACGATCACGCGCAAGGGCTAGATGCGCGTCGTCGTCATCGGCGCGGGTCCGTGCGGCCTGGCCGCCGCGCTCGCGGCTGTACGCCGTGGTCATGACGTCACCGTCCTCGAGCGCGACGAGGTCGGCGCATCGCTGCGCCGATGGGGCAACACGCGGTTCTTCTCGCCGCTCGGGATGAACGTTCCATCGACGGTGCGCGAGCTCGTGTCGTTGCCGCCCGCGGATGCGATCCTGACGGGCAGCGAGCTCGTCGACGAGGTGCTCGTGCCGCTCGCCCGGAGCGCGCCGCTCGCCGGCCGCGTTCGTACCCAGCACCGCGTCGTCTCGATCGGCCGCGCGCGCATGAGCCGCGGCGAGCTGCCGAGTCACCCGATTCGCGCCGACCGCGCGTTTCGCCTGCTCGTCGAGTCGCCGCGCGGCGAACAAGACATCGAGGCCGACGCCGTTCTCGACGCGA
>JAEYYV010000343.1 GCA_023428295.1 Pseudomonadota bacterium | reverse complement strand
GCCGTGCACGCCATCGCGATCGCAAGCGCGGGAAGCCACGCGAGGTACATGTCGCGCCCCTCGGGCTTGTAGATCATGGGCGTCGACAGCGACGGGACGCCGCGGAACGCGATCAAGAGCGCGCCCGCGATCACGAACCACCACGGCGCGAGGTACCACTTGCGCACGCCCCACGACGAGAGAGCGAGCCCCGCGACGAGGATGAAGATCGCGAGTGCTCCGGCGCCGAGGCCCATCGGCGGCACGCCTTGATCCGGTGCGAGCGGACTCGCCACCGCCGCCGACAGCGGGCGACCGCGCGCCGCCGGAGCGAGCGTCGCGCCCACGGACTCCGCGAGGGCGCGCGAGACATCGACCATGTGGATCGGGCCACCCGTCGCGACGGGAACGCCCGCGCCGGCGATGCAGCCCTGCACGTGACGCACTTCGCGCTCCTGCCCACCGTGACCGCCCGTCGGGATGTGGCCGTGATCGGAGAGCAAGAACCAGCGCGCGCCGGGATTGGCGTCGATCAGCGTACCGAGGATCGCGTCGGACTCCGTCGCAGCCTTGAGGTACTCGACGCCGATGCCGTGCTTGTGGCCCGCCGAGTCCACGCGCAGCAGGTGAACGAACACGAGCGGCGAATCGCTCTTCACGGCCTCGAGTGCGCGCGCTTCCCACTGCGTCTTCCACTCGTCGGGCACGAGGTCCTTGCCGGACGACGTGGGATCCGCGGCGGGCTCCACGCTGGCGAAGCCGAGCGAACGAACGATGTAGCCGTAGTACTCCGCCACCGCGCGGCTGCCGGGCACCTGCGCGGGAATGCCTTTGGTGTCGAGTGGCGGCTCGAGCGGGCGATTCGAGCGAAACACCACACCGGTCTGCTGCTGCGTCAGTCCCGTCCACAACGACACCTCGACGGGCAACGACACCGTCGGAAAGCCCACGTCGATGTCGACCGTCGTGCCCGTCTTGCACAGCTGTGACCAGCGCGGCAGCGTGCTCGCGATCGACTTCGTGAGGCCGTCGATCAACACGACGCGTGTCTGCGCGACCTTCGCCAGCGACGGACCGCTACCACCGGGAAGCGGCGCTGGATCCGTGGGCGCCGCGTCGTACGTGGTGATCGCGCGGATCACCACGCGGCGTCGCTCGGGCACGAACCACGCGGTCGCGCCGAGGATGGCGATGACCACGATAGAGGCGATCCAATGGCGCATGCGCTCGATTCAGTGAGAAGCAGAACCCGTCGGCGCTGCGTCGTCCGAAACGATCGCAGCATCTGGTCCCCGCGTCAGCGGTCCCATCGGCAATTTCCACGGACCATCGACCAGCTGCTCGACGGGTAAGAGGCGCATCACGGACGGCATCACGATGCCTTCCATCACGAGCGCCATGTGCCCGTACTGCGCGCGCAGATACACGAGGCGCGACGAGCGCGCTTCGGGCGGGAACAGCTCGTAGCTCGGCGGAACGCGATCGATCACGAGCGCCTCCGGCAGCTTCTGCGCGTACGCTTCGCCGCCGAGCACCGTGTCCTCGCCGACGAGGATCAGCCGGCGCGATGGCGACGCTTTGTACCACTCGATGAACTTGTCCTCCTCGCCGTACATCGCGTCGATCATCACCACCTGATCGAGCAGCGGTTCGTCGAGCCACGACTCGAGCGTACGGAACGCGCCGCTGTGTCCCATCGCCACCGTGAGCGCCGCGCCGCGCACCACGCCTGCCTTCTCCTCGACGACGCGCAAGACCTCGCCGAGGTCGGGATACGTCACCGGGTTGCGGTTGCTCGACGGCGCCTCGGGCGCGATGAAGATCGCGTTCAACGAGCTCTGCGCGAACTGCTCGGGCAGCTGATGACCGGTCCACGCGGTGTCGACCGTGTCGTAATAGCCGTGGACGTAGAGGATCGTCGCGCCGGTGTCCGCGCGATACCCCGACGGGATCCACACACGAATGGGACCGCGCGGTCCATCGATGCGCAGCTGTGTCCCGCGCGCGACCGCGGTCGCGATCGGGGGGAGCGCTGCGTCGGGCGTGGTGGCCACCGGGTCACCCGCGGTCGCGACGCCAAACCACAGAAGACCCGCGATCGCGGTGGTCGCCAGGCCTGCGGCGACGGCTGTGCGAGCGCGCTGCACGATGGCGATCGTAGCACCGGCGGGGCAGCTCGTGAGCCGTCAGCCAGCGCCGCCGCGCAGCACCTTGAGCGTGCTCCGCAGCTTCGCGCGCTCGGCGGGCGCGAGCGCCGCGCGGAGCAGCGCCGAGCCGGGGCATGCGCGAAGACCCGCCTCACACGCCGCGACCGCGGCCTCGGGCATCTCCAGCGCTTCGAGGATCATCACCTTCTCGTAGTGCAGGTCTTCGAGCAGCCAATGATCGTCGTCGGTGGCGAGATCGAACGCGGCCTCGATCGCGCGCAGCGCATCCGGAAAGCGCGCGATGTCACCGAGCACCGCGCCGCGCCAGTACAGGCACTCCGCGCGCAGCGGTGCGCGCGCGACTGCCATCTCCGCAGCGGCGAGCGCACCGAGATCGTCGCCGGTGGCCGATTGCACCTGGCACTTGAGGAGCCACCCCTCGACCGAGTCGGGGCGCAGCACGAGCGCGTGATTGACCGCGAGGTTCGCGTCGGCGAGTAGCGCGTCGTCCCCAGCGCCGAGCAGCTCGCGCGCTCTCTCGAGCAAGCGATCGTACTCGGTGGCCGCGCGTCGCATTCGCTTCACGCTAACACGCGGGTTGGAGCCGCGCCCGCACAACGTTCGCAGGCGCGAGGTCAGCCCAAGAACGCGGGCAAGATCGGAGAGCGGCGCTTGCCGAGCTGCTCCTCGATCATCGATTGGATCTGCGCGCGGATCTGATCCGCGAGCTTGTTCACGAGCAGGCGATCTTCCGCGCCCTCGGGCCCCGCGCCCAGATCGATCGGCGCGCCGAACGCGATGCGCCACTTGCTCGGCAGCGGCAAGAGTCCGCCGGGGCCGAGCCACGGGAACGTGGGCGTCACGGGCACCCACGGGATGCCGATGTTCTTCGCGAACCACGTCACCTTGCCGAGCATCGGCGCCGCTTCTTCCGCGCCGACGACAGCGACCGGTATGATCGGCGCGCCCGTGCGCAGCGCGAGCTTCACGAAGCCACCGCGGCCAAAGCGCTGCAGGCGATAGCGCTCCTTCCACAGCTTGCCCATGCCCTTCTCGCCCTCGGGGAACACGGCGACGAGCTCGTCCTTGCGGAGCAGGCGCTCGGCGTTCTCGGGATCCGCGCGTACGCCGCCGATGCGGTTCATGATCGGCCCGAGGAAGGGAAGGTGGAACACCGTGTCCTCGACGAGCGGGCGCACGTCACGGCGCGATGGATGATCGCGACGCACCGCATGCATGACCATCGCGCTGTCGTACGGCAGCGTGCCCGCGTGGTTGGCCACGAGCAACGCGCGTCCTCGCGACGGCACGTGCTCGAGCCCCGTGGTCTCGACGCGGAACCACTTCGAGTAGAGGAACTCGAACAGCCACTCCCAGCGCGCCGTGGCCCGCGGGTCGCGACCGAAATCGTCGACGACGTCGGAGCGTCCCCACATGGACAGCGCGCGCCACTGCTTCCACACGCGCTTGGTGGAGAACGGCAGGCGGCTGCGGAGATCCATCCACAGCGGCGTGCCTTGCTGCTCCATGCGGCGCTCGAGCTCGCGCAGCTCCGCAGCCTCGCGATCGTCGTACGAGAGGTACGAATCGCCGATGTCGGGACCGGTCCCGCGCTCGAGGTTGTCCTCGCGCGGAAAGATGTCCTCGCCGACAAAGCCGAGATCGTTGTCGCCGAAAACGTGATCCACGGCCGCCGCATCCGGCACGCGCGGATCGGCGTCTCCGTACCAGTCGTCGTTATCGTCGTCGGGATCGTCGGTCATGATCGTCTCGTCGGTCGTTCAGGCCTGTGCACGCGACACGTCGGTCGCGCCGTCCTCGGGCGGAACTCCGCCGAAGTCCATGATGGTTCGCTTGATCGAGAGCCGCGGCGCGAAGCCGAGCTCGCGTCGCGCCTTGGCTCCGTCGGCGACGCAGAGGTAGAGCAAGAAGTCGAGGAAGCTCGGCGGCGAGCCGACGATCTGCGTCGTCCACAACAGCTTCGTGATCTGGCGCGCCACGATCTGCGGCATCGGCACCGGGACGCGACCGAGCAGCGCGAGCACCGTGGTGTACGGCAACACGCCTTTGCCGACGATGTTGAACGCGCCCGTCGCCTTGCTCTCGACCGCGCGCAGGAGCGCGTACGCCGCGTCCTGCTCGTGGACGAACTGCATCAGGGGATCGTGCCCCATCATCACGGGCGCCACCATCCGCGAGAAGAACCGCGTGTACATGTTCGAGATCGACGGCCCGAGGATCGGCGCGAACCGCAGCACGCACACCTCGACGGTCGGGTTCTCCTTCGCGAACCGCTGCACCTGACGCTCGGCGCGAACCTTGTCGTTCACGAAGCGTGAGTCGCGGTGACCCTTGAGCTCGGAATCCTCGAGGAGGAAGTTCGGGTTCTTCGGGTGCGCGCCGTAGACGAGCGTCGTCGAGATCATCACGAAGCGCCGCGGTGGAACGCCGGAGCACGCGTTCAGCACGTGCATCGTGCCGACGTCTTCGAGCTCGTGCGCCCACTCGGAGGCGTGCGTCGGATGCGAGAGGAACGCGCCGTGGACAAACGTGTCGACCTGGTACTTCGAGAGCAGCGTCGCGAGCTCGCTGTCGACGGTGGGCTGCGTCAGATCGAGCTTGATGAACTCGACCTTGCCGCCGGGCGCGAGGGCAGGCGGGCGAATGTCGAGCGCGAGGACTTTGCTGTAGCGCGGGTCCTCTTCGAGGCGCCGAAGCAGCTCTGCGCCCAGGTACGTGCACGCCCCGGTCACCGCGACCACACGGCCGGAGGGTGTACCGGGAGACGGCGAGGACAGCATGGGCGCCTTATAGCTCAGGATTCGTGACGATCATACCGGCGTGGTACCCCGTAGCCGTGGCCGTGACAGGTGTGCCAGAGCCGGTGATCGCCGTGTTGCCGTCCGAGGTGATCGATCAGATCGCCGCGGGCGAGGTGATCGAGCGGCCGGCCTCGGTGGTCAAGGAGCTGGTCGACAACGCCATCGATGCGGGCGCGCGCCGGATCACCGTCGAGACCACGGGGGGCGGGCGCACCATGATCCGCGTCTGCGACGACGGCATCGGCATGTCCGCGGCCTCCGCGGTCCTGGCGCTCGAGCGCCACGCCACGTCCAAGCTGCGCCACGTGAACGATCTGTGGGGCCTGTCGAGCATGGGCTTTCGCGGCGAGGCGCTGCCCTCCATCGCCAGCGTCTCCCGGATGACGCTGACCACGCGGCGCCAGGGCGATCTCGCGGCGACACGCGTGATCGTGGAGGCCTCGCGCCTCGTCGAGGTCACCGAGATCGGTGCGCCGGTCGGTACCACCGTGGAGGTCGCGAACCTCCTCGCGAACGTGCCGGTGCGCCTGAAGTTCCTCAGGTCCGACGCCACCGAGGCCACGCACATCACGGAGCTGTGCGCGCGCATCGCGATGTCACATCCCTCGCTGCACCTGCGCCTCGAGCACAACGGACGCTCCGCGCTCGAGCTGCCGCCGGATCGCGATCATCTCGCACGCGCACACGCGCTCCTCGGCGCGCGCGTCGCCTCGCGCATGATCGCGGCGAGCGGCGAGGAGGACGGCCTGCGCATCAGCGCCTTCCTCGGCGCGCCCGAGCTCGCGCAAGCCACCGCACGCGGCGTGCAGCTCTTTGTCGGCAAGCGTCCCGTTCGCGATCGCGGACTGCTCCACGCGGTGGCCATGGGGTACGGCGAGCTCGTGCCGCGCGGTCGCTATCCGCTCGCGATCGTGCTGCTCGAAGCTCCCGCCGGCGCCGTCGACATCAACGTGCACCCGCAAAAGCACGAGGTGCGCTTCTCCGATCCATCGGCGGTCGCGGCGGCGGTTCGTCACGTCGTGCAAGCCGGCGTCGCATCGGCATCGTGGCGCGCGGAGCTCGGCCCGAGCGTTCCGATCCTGACGAGCATCGCGGCGCCGCGCCTTCCCGTCGACGATGTCCCGGCCACGGCGCTCTCGCAGCGCTACGCGCAGCAGCTCCGTCACCTGCAAGCCACGCAATCCACACTGTTCGACGAGCCCCGCGCGTGGACCGAGTCGATCCAGCGGCAGACGCGTGCGTCGCGCGCGGCCGAGCGCGCCGAGCTGCGCGAGGTGGAGCGCGCGGATCGCGACACCGCGGTCCTCGAGCGCCCGCCGGTAGCCGTGGCGTCGGCATCCGTGGCGGAGGGCTCGGGCCCTGTCTCGTCGACGTTCTTCTCGTCGCTGCGCTACCTCGGCCAGCTCGATCTGACGTACCTCGTGTGCGACGGCGACGGCGAGCTCGTGCTGATCGATCAGCACTCGGCGCACGAGCGCGTGGAGCTCGAGCGCTTGCGCGCGCGCGGCGATCGCGACGTCCCTGTACAGAAGCTCCTGTTCCCGACCACGCTCGACGCGTCACCTGACGAGATCGTCCTCGTCGCGCGGCCGCTGCTCCAGCAAGCGCTCGCGCGCGTCGGCTTCGAGGTGGAAGCGTTCGGCACGAGCACGCTCGCATTGCGCGCTGTCCCCGCGGGGATTCGCCACGGCGATCCGGCGCAGCTCCTGCGCAAGCTCCTCGCGGAGTGGGGCGCGGAGGGCGCACCGTCGGAAGAAGAGCGCGTGGATCGTCTTCTCGCCGAGCTCGCGTGTCACTCGGTCGTGCGCGCTGGCGATCGCCTCTCGCAGAGCGAAGCAGAGTCGCTGCTGCGCGATCTCGACACCGTGGAGCAAGCGGCGATGGGGCCGCACGGCCGCCCGATCCTCTTGCGCCTCCCGCTCGCTGAAGTCGCGCGCCGTTTCGGTCGCTGAGGGCTGCGCTATGCTCTCGTCCGTGCGGCCACGTCTCGTCGTCATCGTCGGTCCGACGGGCGCGGGCAAGACGCGGCTCTCGCTCGAGCTCGCCGCGCGCATCGGCGGTGAGGTGATCAGCGCCGACAGCCAGCAGGTCTACGTCGGCATGGACATCGGCACGGGCAAGGTCTCCGCCAGCGATCGCGCGCGCGTGCGGCACCACCTGCTCGACGTGGTCGCGCCCGATCAGGAGATGACCGCGGCGCGCTTCATCGAGCTCGCGGACGCGGCGATCGCAGAGGTCGCCGCGCGCGGAAAGCCGGTGATCGTGTGCGGCGGCACGGGGCTGTACGTGCGCGCGTTGCTCCTCGGGCTGTTCGAGGGACCGCCCGCGTCGATGGACCTGCGCGCCGAGCTCACCGAGCGCGCCGAGCGCGATGGCAATCCCGCGCTGCACGCCGAGCTCGCGCAGGTAGACCCGACCGCCGCGCACAAGATCGATCCCAACGATCGCAAGCGCATCATTCGCGCGCTCGAAGTGTTTCGGCTCACGGGCGAGCCGATGTCCGCGCATCAAGCGCGCCACGATCACAAGACGCTGCCATCGCGCTATCCCGCGCGCATCGTCGGGCTCGCACCGGAGCGCGAGGACCTCTACAAGGCGATCGACGCGCGCGTGGATCAGATGATCGCCGAGGGGCTCGAGGCGGAGGTGGCCGCCTTGCGCGAGCGTGGCTACGCGCCACCGCTCCGGTCCCAGCAAGCCATCGGCTATGCAGAGCTCCACGAGGTGGTGGCGGGGACGGTCGAACGATCCCGCGCGATCGAGCTAATTAAACGAAATTCCAGGCATTACGCCCGCCGGCAGCTGTCTTGGTATCGCGCGCCGTCCTCGGGGACCGGCACGGTGGAGTGGTCGCCCAGCGTCGGTAGCGTTGACCTCGCTGCGCTGGAGCGGTACCTAGCTGGGCTCTAGCGATGGCGACCGACACCATCCCCCCGCCAACGCCGCAGCTCACGGATCGCATGATCCTGGACTTCGAGCGCCCGATCATCGACCTCGAGCGAAAGATCCGAGAGCTCCGCGGCCTGTCCACGCAAGCCGTCGACTTCTCCGCCGAGATCCGCAAGCTCGAACAAAAGGCCCGCAAGCTCCAGAAGGAGGTCTTCGCGGACCTCACGGCGCAGCAGAAGGTCCAGCTCGCGCGGCATCCGGCGCGCCCGTACATGCTCGACTACGTGCATCTCTTGATGGACGACTTCGTCGAGCTGCGCGGTGATCGCAGCTTCCGCGATGACCCCGCGATCGTCGGCGGCTTCGCTCAGTTCGACGAGTGGGAGGTCCTCGTGCTCGGCCATCAGAAGGGCCGCAACACCAAGGACAACATGCACCGCAACTTCGGGATGGCGCGTCCCGAGGGCTATCGCAAGGCGACGCGACTCATGCGTCTCGCGTCGCGGTTCAAGCGCCCGATCCTCTGCTTCATCGACACGCCCGGCGCGTATCCCGGCCTCGGCGCCGAGGAGCGCGGCCAAGCCGAAGCGATCGCCAAGGCGCTGCAGGTGATGTCGTCGCTCGACTGTCCGATGATCTCCGTCGTGATCGGCGAGGGCGGCAGCGGTGGTGCGCTCGCGCTCGGCGTCACCGATCGCATCCTCATGTTCGAGTACTCGATCTACTCGGTCATCTCGCCCGAGGGCTGCGCGTCGATCTTGTGGCGCGACCCGGCGAAGATCAGCGAGGCGGCGACGCAGCTGAAGCTCACCGCTCCGGACCTCCTCCAGCTCGGCGTGTGCGACGAGATCATCCCCGAGTCCGCGGGCGGCGCGCATCGCAACGCCGCGGTGACCGCGTCGCGACTTCGCACGGCGTTGAAGAAGCACCTGCGCGAGCTGACGCAGATGTCGACGACGGAGATGCTCGAGCGTCGCTATCAGAAGTTCCGCACGATGGGCGCGTTCGTCGAGTCCACCGGGTAGCCCATGTACTACGAGCTCGCGCTGATCTCGGTTGTCGTCGCGGGCGCCTATTGGGGCTGGTACTTCCTGTCCAAGCAGCCGAGCGGGACGCTCACGTTCGGCATCATGCAGCTCGGCGCGGCGCTCTTGTGCGGGCTGGGGCTCTACGCGCATCGCACCGACGGCGCGCGCTGGATGGGCATCGCCGGCGCGATCGGCCTCGGCGCCGGCACATGCTTGCTCGTCCTTGGCCCGCTCGTGCGCGCGCTCGCGCGTCGCCTCGCCGCCGCCGAGCGACTCGGGCTTGCAGGTCGCCTCCTCGATATCGCCGATATGTTGGCGCCTGGCTCCGGCGTGGCCGACGAGAAGGCCCTGATCATCGCGATGAAAGAGATCCGCGACGGTCACATCGAGCAGACCGTCGACGCGCTCACCGCTGCCAAGCACACGGCGCCGCCCGACGCGCGCCTCGCGATCGACGAGCGCATCGCGATGCTCTACCTGGCGGCATATCGCTGGCCCGAGGCCATCGCGTACGCGGAAGAGCATCTGTTCGGCGCGATCCCGGCGGATCCGCCGCCGGCACCCGCGCCGCTGCGTCGCGCGCTCGGCTTCGCACCGCCGGTGTGGATCGAGCTGCTCGGCGCGTACGGGCGCACGGGCGATCTCGATCGCGCCGCGCAGATGCTCGCGCGCCTCGAGGATGTCTGCGAGGGACGCGAGGACGCGGGCATGTGGATCCATCGCGCGCGCCTCATGTTCCTCGCGCTGGCCGGTCGCCCCGCGGCGGTGAAGATCCTCCTCGAGCCGCGCCGCGCGCGCCACATGTCGGTCGCCGCGCGCACGTATTGGCTCGCCGTCGCGCACGAGCATGAAGGTAACCGCGCTGCCGCGACGGCCGCGTACGAGAAGGCGCGCTCGCGCTCCCGTGGTCGTCCTCGCGAGCTGATCGATCGCGCGCTCGAGAACCTCGCCACGGCGGATGGCCTCCCCGGCGTGAAGCTGTCCGACGGTGCGAGCGAGGTCGTCGCGCGCGTCGAAGCGGCGCCCGTCCCGGACACGATCGCGCCGCCCGCGCTGCCGCGTCCGTGGGCGACGTACGGCCTCACCGTCGCGCTGCTCGGCGTCGCGGGCATCATCGCGATGTTCGTGGGATCCACGCGCGACCTCGGCGTGCTCACGCGTGCCGGGGCGCTCGTCCGTGGCTTCGTCGACGGCGGTGAGTCGTGGCGGCTGTTCTCGTGCATCTTCGTCCACGTCGGCTTCCTGCACCTGCTCGTGAACGTCGTCGGTACGTGGTTCGTGGGCCGCATCGCCGAGGAGCTGTTCGGCACCGCGCGAACGTTCGTCATCTACATCATCGCGGGGTTCGCCGGCGCGGTCGGCAGCTACTTGTCCTCACCGGCCGGCATCTCGGCGGGCGCATCGGGCGCGCTGTTCGGCCTGCTCGGCGCCGTGTTCATCGAGCTCACGTGGCATCGCACGCGCTATCGCGCCGCGTGGAAGCGCGGGATGTGGAGCGGCCTCGGTGTCGTGATCGTCGCGCAGCTCGGCTACGGCTTCTTCTATCCCGTCATCGATCAATGGGCGCACGGCGCGGGGCTCGTCGCGGGAACCGTGGTCGGCGCGTTCTTCTCGCGACACGCACCGTGGGCACGCGCGGGTCGGCAGATCGGCCGCGTGTTCGCGGTGGTCGCGCTCGTAGGGATGCTGCTCGTCGGCACGCTCGTCGTTCGCACCTCCATCGAGGGCAGCCTCGTCGGACTGCCGCGCGTGTGGCATCGCGTCAACGGCGTGCGCATCGCCGCGCCGACAACGTGGAGCAACAAGGCCGAGCTCGCCGAGCCCGACGGCCTCGTCGTGGTCTCGCTCCACCGCCTGCCCGCGCACGATCCGCGCTCGCAGCTCGGGATGTGGATCGCGAACGACGCGCCCACGCTCGCGAGGGATCATGGCTTCGAGAGGATCGGCCCCGCACCCTCGCGCGTGGTCTCCTTGCCCGAAGGTTGGGCGGGCTCCGAGATGATCGGCTCGTTCGTCGATGCGATGGGCTACACGCAGCACCTGCGCATGGTCGCCTGCGGCATCGAGATCCAGGGCGAGCTCGTCGTGGTCGCGATCATGACGCCCGACTCGATCGCGCGCGCGGCTCCGAACTACCTCACGCGCCTCCTGTCCTCGGTCCGGCTCTAGGAACTTGCCCGCGCTCGCGAGGTGGATACGCTCGTCCTGTGCGGTCCCTGGCAGTGCTCGCGCTCGTCTCGTCGACGGCCTACGCCGATCCGCTCGGTGAGTGCACCGCCGAGCTCGATGCGCGCGGCGTTCCGTGGAAGAGAGCATCGCGGCCGGGCATCGCGAAGCCCGTGGAGATCACCGGCTCCATCGGCGGCATCGCGCTCACCGCATTCGATCAGCCGCTCGTCATCGATTGCTCGCTCGCCGTCTCGCTCGACGAAGCGGGGCGCTACATCAAAGCGCTCGGCATCGACAAAGCGACGTTCTCGTCGGCGTACTCGCGCCGCAACGTGCGCCGCACGAATCGCCCGAGCAAGCACAGCTACGGCCTCGCGATCGACGTGCACACGTTCAGCGGGCCGGATCTCGGAACGATCCGCGTCGACCGCGATTACGAGCAAGGCCTCGGCGACGAGGTCGACTGTGTCGGCGCGCCGCTCACGCAGGGTGGGGCAGTACTCAAGGTTCTGCAGTGTCAGCTGGTGCGCTCGGGGCTGTTTCACTTGGTGCTGTCGCCGGACTACGACGACGCTCATCACGATCACTTTCACCTCGAGGTGAAGCCGTGGTCCGAGCGCACCGTGCTGCGCGCCTCGACGCAAGCCATTCACTGAATCGGCCCGTGTAGCGGAGCGCGAGGAACAGCGCGAGCAACGACCACGCGATCCAGATGCCGGCCCACACGTGCACCGCCCACGTGTCCGTCGTGCCGAACGTGACCGCCGCCATGTTGTGCGCGTCGGATTGTCCGGAGAACTGACCATCGATGACCTGCATCGGACGCAGCAGCACGCGAATGTCGAGCAACGCGTTGATGCACGATTGCGCCGCGATCAAGTGCACGGCCCACAGCCGCCACGCGTCCGGGAGAAACGCGAGCGCGACGAACACGCCGCCCATGACGCCGACAGCCCACGGCCCGAACGCGTCGTCGGGCCGCGCCGCGATCACGGTGAACGCGCTGACGACGAGCAGCAGACCCAGCACCACGAGCGCACGCCGGGCCGCTCGCGCCGTCGACGTCGTGACCAGGAGCACCGCGCCCCAAAACGGGGTTCCCATGTATCCCGCCGCGGCGATGATGCCCGTCGCGAACGGACCGACCTTGGTGTGAGCGTACGCGAGACCGCTCGTGTCGCGATAGATGAGCACGTAGTCGAAGCCCGCGCCGGTGATCGTCATCGCGATGCCATGCGAGAGCTCGTGCAGCCACGTCGCGAGCAGCTTGAACGGATAGAGCGCGACGTTGCCGAAGGGCATGTTCCACACGAGCAGCGACGCGGCGAGCGCGAGCGCGAGCGAGCGGAGCTCGGGCCTTCGGGATCGCGTCACTTCGCCTCGGGTGGCTTCGCGTTTGGATCCGCGGGTGGCGTTTCGGGCGGCTTGGGTGCGGGCTCGAAGATGCCCTCGAGCAGGTGCGTGGTGCGTTCGCGCAGCGCACTGCCGAGACGCACGATGTCCTCCGGACCGAGCAGCTGCTTGAGTGCGACGCTCGGGCGCTTCGCGAGCGACCACACGTCGGAGAGCCCGACCGGCGCGGCGCCGCCACAGACCGCGCCGATGAGCGCGCCGCACACCGCGCCGCAGACGAGGCCCGCGATCGGAATGGGAACGAAGCCGAGCGGAGTCGCCGGTACACCATGCGGGATGGTCGCGATGAGCACGAGTCCCGCACTGGCGACCGCATGTGCGCGCGCGGCGACAAACATCGCGCGTCGCCGTCCGCCATCGGGCGCCGCATGCGCGGCGAGTCGCCCGATTCCTCCGGCGGTCAGCACGGCAGCGATGCCGGCGAACACGGTGGTCAGTCGCAGCACCTTCATGAACGAGACATCCGACGCGCCGATCCCGAATCGCGAGAGGATCCACACCGTGGTCGCGATCGCCGGAATCTCGATCGCCGCTCCCGTCAGCACCCCTTTCGAGAAACCCCAACGCGCTGGGATCGCTGGGATTTCGTTTCCCCGCGCGGGAGCTTTCGAAGGCGACGTGGTTAGTTCGGCCATGGCTGCGAAGCCACCGGAATGACTGCCCCGCTAGGAAGACAGGTCGAGGGTCGAGCGTAGCATGTCCCGACCCCGAACCTCGGAGCCCCACTCGGCTGTGAGGTACAATCGAAAAGGCCACATGCCGCCACCAGCCACCAGACAAAATCGAGCCTACGCCGCAGCTCACTTCGCGTTGGAGCTTGATGGCAAGAAAGACGTTGGCCTGTTCCGCTCCATCGAGGGCGGTGGTGTTCGTGCGGACGTCATGAACTACCAGTACGGCACGTCGCTCGAGAAGTGGCGGCAGGTCGGCAAGCCGAAGTTCGAGGACATGAAGCTGCAGGTCGGCATGGCGATGTCCAAGCCGTTCTATGACTGGATCGAGAAGTTCTTCGAGGGTGAAGCCATCCAGAAGAACGGCGCGATCGTCGCGGCGGATTTCCACTACGCCGAGCGCGCGCGTCGCGAGTTCACCGGCGCGATGATCAAGGAGTTCACGTTCCCGGCGCTGTCCGCCAAGGACAACCAGCCCGTCTACATGAACATCACGGTTGCCGTCGAGGACATGAAGTTCGCGAAGGGCAACGGCTCGAAGATCGTCGCGAGCCAGGGCATGTCGGCGCAGAAGGAGTGGACCGGTCACCGGTTCACGTTCTCGCTCGATGGCTTCGACAGCGCCTGTCGCCGCTGCACCAAGGTCGATGCGTTCACGATCAAGCAGACCGTGATCGACTATCACTCGGGTGGATTCCGCGCGCCCATCAAGTGCGCCTCGGCGATGGACTTCCCGAACATCACCTTCTACATCCCGGAGCCGGACGCGCAGCCGCTGTTCGATCAGGTGAAGAAGCGCATCGTCGATGGCGAGCTCAAGTCGCACACCGACAAGAAGGCCGGCTACATCCAGACGTACACGCAGGACGGCAAGCCGCTCGTGACGCTGGAGTTCTTCGACGCGGAGATCGTCTCGGTGACACCGGAGAAGTCGGACGCCGGGTCCGAAGAGGTCAAGTTGGTGAAGGTCGAGCTCTACACGGAGCGCATGCGGTTCACCTATCCGGCGATGCAGGTCGAGTAGCGATCTACTGGCGGCGCTCTTCGGAGTTCAGCGACTGCCAGCGCTCGATCGCTTCGGACTTTGCCGCACCGAGCAGCTCGGCCACCGCTTCGAGCTCGTCGGGATCGCTCGCAAACGCTTCGATTGGAGTGAGCACGAATGCGAGAACGTCCAGCGCGCGCTTCGGATTCGGCGTGTAAGTGCTGGTGAACAGCGTCTCGCCCATAGGCCACCCTCACACCCAACGATCGCGACCGCAAATTTTCAGCACCGACCTGTCGTACGACCGGTGCAAACGGGTGCACGGAATGTGCATCCGATCCAGCCACTTGAATCGATCACACAAATGTCATTCGGCGCCTGTCGAGCTGCTATCGTCGAAGAGCCGTGGATGCTGCCGAGCGGCAGGGGAGCGTAGGGCGCGTAGGCCCTTACGAGATCGTGCGCCGCCTTGCTCGTGGCGGCATGGCCGATCTGTTTTTGGCGCGCACGGTGACGGACACGTTCGAGCGGCTCGTCGTCATCAAGAAGATCCTGCCGCGCTTCGCCGACCATCCGCGCTTCGTGCAGCTGTTCGGCGATGAAGCGCGGCTCGCGAAGAGCCTCAAGCACAAGAACATCGTCGAGGTGTTCGACGTCGGCGGGACTGGCGGCGAGACGTTCTTCGCGATGGAGTATCTGCACGGGCAAGACGTGCGGTCGCTCTTGCATCGTGCGTGGAAGCGCGACGAGAAGATGCCGATCAAGCACGCGGTACACATCGCGACGCAGGTGGCATCGGCGCTGAGCTACGCGCACGCGATGCGCCGGTCCGACGGCACGCTGCTCGACATCGTGCATCGCGACGTGTCGCCGTCGAACATCATCGTCAGCTACGACGGCGCGGTGAAGCTGCTCGACTTCGGCGTGGCGAAGGCAGCGACGTCGTCGGTGAAGACGCGCACCGGCACGCTCAAAGGCAAGATCGCGTACATGTCACCGGAGCAGGCCAAGGGCGGCTCCGTCGACAAGCGCAGCGACGTGTTCAGCCTGGGCATCTGCCTGTGGGAGATGCTCACGACCTCGCGGCTGTTCCGCGGCGAGAACGATCTCGCGACGCTCCAGCTCATCATCAACGAAGCGCCGAAGAAGCCCTCGGACGTGAACCCCGAGGTGCCCAAGGAGCTCGAGCGCATCGTCTTGCGTGCACTCGCGCAGGATCCGAAGCAGCGCTATCAAACCGCGCACGAGCTCCAGACCGAGCTCGAGGAGCTCGTTCGCCTCCAGCAGATGGTGCAGTCGACGAGCGCGCTCGGTATGTACATGAGCGTGCTGTTCCAGCCGGAGATCGCGGCGTGGAAGGATGCAAAGGCGGCGGGGACGGCGCTCTCCGAGCACCTCACGCAGGTGCACGAGAACAAGAACGAGCTGACCACGCCGATCAGCGAGAGCGAGTTCATCGAGCCGCTGCCGGACGACGACGAGATCGACGAGGACGAGGACATCGAGGACGATCTCGAGCAAGCCGCGGCTTCGGGAACCATCGAGACCAAGGAAGCGTGGCCGCGCAAGCCGCCGTCGGCGGTGCCGGTGCTCGCGATGCAGGACACGTCGAGTCAGCCGGTGCCGATCGGCAAAGCAGGGAGCACGCCTGTCGTGCGTCCGTCGACATCCGCGCTGGGCCCCGTCATCGCGCCCACGCTGCCACCGCGCAAGGATCCGACGCGCCCACCGCCGACACCGATCGCCGGTGTGATGGCGGCGGTCGCGTCGCCGTCCGTTGCGCCTTCGTCGAGAGCCACGCCGAGCACGCCGATGCCGGTCGTCCGCACGATCACACCCGTCGGTGTTCCGATCGTTTCGCCGCCCGCCGCGATCCCCATCGCCACGCCGGCCGACGGCCTGCAGCGTCCGTCGTGGCCTGGCATCGCGAACGTGAGCCTGCCATCGCACGAGGCGCTGCCGTTCTCGGAGGAGCAAGCGCAGCAGCTGCGCCGTCGCTTCTTTCGGGTGGGCGGCGCGGTGCTCGGGCTGCTCTTCTCGATCGCGATCATCAAGGCGTGCGCGGGCTCTGGTGGCGACGACACGACGAAGCCAGACGAGCCGCCGCCCACGACCGCAGCGCCTGCTCTCACGCCGCCGTCTGCACCGGACGCGCGCATCGCCGAGCCTGCGATCCCCGATGCTGGCGTTGCGAGTGTCGTCGCGCCCGCTGCGGTCACGCCCGATGCCGGCGCGATCGCGAACGTGGACTCGGGCTCGGCGGCACCCGTCACCAGCGACGACGCGGGATCCCACAGCGCGAAGCCGCCGAAGAAAGATCGCAAGCGCCGTACGCAGCCTCCACCACAAGTCACGCCGCCGCCCGTGCCACCTCCGCGACCGACCGGCACGTACGACTCTCCGATCGCGCCTCCACGTCCCAAGCGATGAATCGCCTCGTCGTTCTCGTTCTCGTCGCCCTGACGTCGCGCGTCGCGCACGCCGACATGAATCCGTTGGCACGCGAGCACTACCTCTCCGGCAACGATCACTTCGCCAATAATCGATTCTCTGACGCGCTCGACGCGTATCACGCGGCCTACACGATCGATCCAGACCCGGACATCCTGTTCGCGATCGCACAGACGGAGCGCAAGCTCGGTCGCTGCGACCTCGCGCTCCCGCACTTCCGCGAGTACCTCGCATCGCGCCCCGACTTCCCGCCGGAGGTGCAATCACCGGTCGCGTACTGCTGGCGTCAACTGCCCGAGCACGCGGAGGACACGTCGCTGCCTTGGTACAAGAACCCCGCGAGCGGCGCGGTGATCGTCGGAGCCGCTGGTCTAGCCGTGGGCGTCGCGTTCCTGTTCAAGGCCAGCAGCACGCGCGATCAGGCCGATCACGAGCAGTTCAGCGACGACTTCGACAGGCGCCTCCACGAAGCCACCGGCCAGCGGCGAATCGGCGCGACGTTCCTCATCGCGGGCGCGCTCGTCGCGGGCGGCGGTGTCGCATATCACTACTGGACAAAAGCGCGCACCCCACGCCCGACGACAGCGCTCGTGACCGACGGTCGTTCGATCCTGTTTGCACGCTCGTTCTAGCTCTAGAATGCGCGCAATGACGTCTCGCTCGAAGGTCGCGGTGATCCGCGTCCGCCCCGATCACATCCTCGACGACATCGATCGCCTCCACTCGCTCGCCGAGGTCGAGAAGGCGCTCTCGCTCGACGCGCCGACGATCCTCAAAGACAACATCTCGTGGCACTTCCCGTTCCCCGGCGCGAACACCACGCCGTGGCAGCTCGAGGGCACAGCGCGCAGCCTGCGCAAGCGCGGCTACGACGAGCTCGTCTGCGTGCAGAACAAGACGGTCGTCACCGATGCGTTCAAAGGCGAAGACCTGAACGGGTACGTCCCGATCTTCAAGAAGTACGACATCCCCGTTCGCTACAACTTCAAGCCCGAGGACATGACGTGGTCGAACTATCGGCCAACGGCGAAGATGCGCGTCCTCGACACCATCTTCCCCGAGGGGATCCAGATCCCCGACGCGTTCCACGACACCAACATCGTTCATCTCCCGACCGTCAAGTGTCACATCTACACGACGACGACCGGAGCGATGAAGAACGCGTTTGGCGGACTCCTCAACACCAAGCGCCATTACACGCACTCGTGGATTCACGAAACGCTCGTCGATCTTCTCGCGATCCAGAAGGAGATCCACTCCGGCCTCTTCGCGGTGATGGACGGCACCACGGCAGGTGATGGTCCGGGTCCGCGCACGATGCGCCCGGTGATCAAAGACGTGATGCTCGCGTCGGGTGATCAAGTGGCGATCGATGCGGTCGCCGCGTCGATGATGGGCTTCGATCCGATGTCGCTTCCGTACATCAAGCTCGCCGACGAGGCGGGCCTGGGCAACGGGCGGCGCGAGAACATCGAGATCACCGGGGACCAGGAGCTCGCCGATCAGCGGTGGGGATTCTCCGTCGGTGACAACGGCGCATCGATGGTCGGCGACGTGATGTGGTTCGGTCCGCTCAAGCGGTTCCAGAAGCTGTTCTTCCACACGCCGCTGGTGAATCTGTTCGTGATGGGCTCGGAGGCCTATCACGACTACTACCGCTGGCCGCTGCGCGACCGGAAGATCTTCGAGCAGTGGCGCGAGTCCACGCACTGGGGCCAGCTGTTCGATCACTATCAAGCGAACGGCACGCTCGCGGAGCCGGCGGGCGCCGCGCGGACGGCTTAGAACCGGAGCGTCGTCGACGCGGCCATCCCGCCGTCGGTCGGCCAGACGTCGAACGTCGGCAGCTATTTGGTGCCGCGGTTCATGAGCACCATAACCGTACCCGCGATCGCGCCCGCGCCTCCGCCGCCCATGAGGCCGATGCCAACGCCGCCTTTGAGCTGGGCGCGGTTCCTGAGATCGCGTAGCAGCGGTTTGTCGCGGAGGTCCGCATAACAACCGCCCGGGCACTGGATGGTGAACTCGTCGTGGAAGTCGTTCATCTGGCTGCGCCCCACGAGGTAGGTCAAGACGCCCCCGATGCCAATCGCGGCGCCCATGCCAGTGATCGTGAACGGGATCCAACGCGGATAGCGGTACTTGATCACGACGGCGCTCTCGATCGACTTCATCTGGACGTCGATCTTCACGCTCGAGCCACCGTTGACGAGGACGCGACCCGAGGCAGCGGGCACCCATCCTTCGAGCTTGCCCTCGACGATGTGCTCGCCTGCCATCACGCGAATCTTCTGCGTGCCCGGGCAATCGAACCACGGCGCACCGTCGAGCGTGGCTTTGGCGCCCGCGTTGGAGCACGTCGCTTCGACGTAGCCGACGCGGCCTGCGAGCAGCGCTTGGTAGTCGAGCGCTTGTTGATAGAGGTTCTTGTCGAACGGCGCTTCGCCGAAGCGGAGCGCTCTCTCGAGCTCGTCGGCAGCTTCGAGCGGCTTGTCGAGGCGGATCAGCGTGACGGCGAGGTTGAAGCGAATCCGTGGGTGATCCCAGAGCGCGATCGCGGCGCGGTACTTTTCGAGCGCGGGCGCGTGCGCCTGTTGCGCGAACAACGTGTTGCCTTCTTCGTAGAGTGCGTTCGCTTGGTCCTGCGTGGCCTCGGGGACACCGTCGGCCCACGGTGGCGCCGCGAGGGCAGGGGCTGCTGTAGCGAGGAGCAGTGCGGCGAGCAGGACGTTCTTCATAGCTTCTCTTTCAGCGATCCGGTCGAGATGGCCTTCTTCTCGCGCTCGGCCTTGTCGGCGCGCGCCTTCTCGGCGTCGAGCTGCACCTTGAGCTTCTGGTTCGCGATCTTAGCTTCTTCGGTCGCGCGCTTCGCGGCGTCCGCGTTGGCGGCGGCATCTCTCGCTGCTCGTTCGGCGCGGGCCTGTGCCTGACGTGCTTCGGACTCGCGTTGCCGGAGCTCGGCGTTCGTGCGCTGCAGCTCCTCCTTGGAGGAGCCGAGCGCTTTCTCGGCTTCTTCGGCGAGGCGCTGCTTCTCCTCGGCGGTGGTCTCGGCGGTGACTTTGGCAGCCTCGGCTTTGCGCACCGTCTCGAGCTGCTCGGCGATCTCTTTGGCTCGCGCATTGGCGATGTCCGCCTTCTCGCGCGCATCGGCCTCGGCTTGCGTGATGCGGATCATCGCGACGGCGCCGCCCGCGATCACGATGCCGAGCACCACGAAGATCGTCGTGAACGCGTAGAGCTTGCGGCGGCGACCGCGCGTCATCTGCTTGCGGACGGCGGCGAGGAAGTCGCGCTCCATCGACGACAGCTCCAGCACGTGCTTGCTCGCCATCGCCAGCGCTTCTTGCGCGGTCGCGCCACGCCACACGAGATCCGCGGGCCGGCCGCGTGACGACCACTGCCGCGCGGCGATCTGCAACTCGTGCATGAAGCCGCGCAGCGCGTGGCTGTCCTCGAGCCAGCGTCGCAGCGTGGGCCACTCGGTGATCAGCACCTCGTGCACGATCTCGACGGTGGCTCCCTGCGCGGGATCCGTGTGCAGCTGGATCAGGCGCGCCGCGACGAGCTTGTCGATGATCTGCTGGACCTCGGATGAATCCGCGGACAGCGAGAGCAGCTCGTTGTGATCGATGACCGCGCGCGTCCCTTCGGGCGTCACGAGGCGCGACATCACCGCGCGCAGTAGCGTTTGCTGGTGCAGCGGCACTGCAGCAGCGACTTCGTCAGCGTGACGTGCGAACGCGCCACCCACGCCACCCATCGAGTTGTACGCGGCGACGGTGAGCATGCGGCGCGTGCGATCGCGTGCGTCCCACAGGCGCGTCGCCGCGAACTGCAACAGGGGCAACGCACCACGCGAGGTCGCCATCTGCAGCATGTCGTCGACGATGTCGGGCGTCTCGAACGTGTAGCCCGCGAGCTCGGCCGGGCTGACGAGCGTCTCGCGCAAGGACTCCGTGTCCGGCGCGCTGAGGAAGAACAGACCGCGCGATAGCTCGGTGAGGAACTGCTTGTGACCCGCGAGCCGATCGAGGAAGTCCGCGCGCATCGACAGCACCACGCGCACGGGCGCGCTCGGATCGTCCGCGGCGGCGAGCAGGGACGCGAGGAACGTGCGCCGCGCGGTGTCGTCCTCGGAGAGCGTGAACAGCTCCTCGAGCTGATCCACGACGAGCAAGATGCGATAGCGATGTCGTGCAGCCTCGCCGCGTAGCACCTCGCCGAACACGCCGGGTGCTTCGCCGAGCTGCGCGAGGATGTGGCTCGCGCGCGTCGGATCGTCGCCGAGCACCGAGCCGAGCGAGTGCAACGGCGAACGACCGGGACGCAGCACGCGGATCTGCCAATCGCCGCCCGAGGTGCGAACGGCGGGCACGAGGCCGGCATGCACGAACGACGACTTGCCCGCACCCGACGGTCCGATCACCGCGAGCAGGGGCCACGTCTCGAGCTGGCCGAGCGCCGTGCGGATCTCGCTCGTGCGGCCAAAGAAGTACTTCGCGTCACTCTCGCCGAACGCCGCGAGTCCGCGATACGGACAGTCCTCGCCGGCCGTCGCGCGCGGCTGCACGACCGCTTGCAGATCGGCGAGCAGCTCCGACGCGGATTGATAGCGCGCAGATCTTCGCTTCGCGAGACAGCGATCGATGATCGCGGACACCTCGCGCGGCACCGTCGGATCGCGCAGCGTGATGCTCGGAAGCGGCGTGTCGAGATCCGTGAGCCGCGCCTTGAGCTTGTCGGGTGTCATCGTGCCCGCGGGGTGCACGCCGGCGAGCGCGCGCCAGAACATGATGCCCACGGCCCAGATGTCCGACGCGTGATCCACCGTGTCCGCGCCCCACTGCTCGGGGGACATGTACGGCAACGTTCCGACGAGCGAGCCGCCCCCCGAAAACGTCACGTACGTGACCTCGGGCTCCACGGCGTCCATCATGCGGGTCTCGGCGACGGGCGCTACGATGCGATCGAGCTCGCCGCTCGACGAGCCGATCGCCTTCGCGACGCCGAAGTCGAGCACCTTCACGTGACCGCGATCGGTGACGAAGATGTTGCTCGGCTTGAGATCGCGGTGAACGATGCCGTGCTCGTGCGCGCGCTCGAGTGCGCGTACGACGGGAATCATCAGCTCCACGAACGCACGCACGGACATACGTTGCTCGAGGAGCTGGGAGAGCGTCTTGCCCTCGAGATACTCGAGCACCATGAACGGCAAGCCCGCGTGCTCGCCGACCTCGTAGATCGTGACGATGTTCTCGTGGGTGCAGCGCGCCGTGGCACGCGCCTCGATCACGAAGCGCGAGACGAAGTTCGGCTCGGAGTGGAGCAGGAACTTGATCGCGACCTTGCGCCCGAGCTTCGTGTCCCGCGCGAGGAACACCTGGCCCATGCCGCCGCGCGCGATCTCGCGAATGAGACCGAACCGACCGATCTGTTGTGCTTCGCTGAACTCGAGCGGCTGGCGCGAATCACGTTTCTTGCGCCCGCCCTCCGAGCGCGGCTCCGGCGGCCGACCATACGCTTGGTTCGGCGGAAGGATCGCCGTCGCGCTCACTGCGATCGGTGGTGGCGGCGGCGCGATGCTATCGGGCGCGCTCGAGACTGACGTGTCGTCGACGTCGGTGATCGCCTGCGCGTGCGTCGGTGCGGCGACCCCACCGAAGCCGGGTTGCGTGGACGAGCGTCGCGACGGAGCTCGAAGCACGGGAGGAAGCGCGGCCATCGTCGCAGCGGTCGGCTTGCGCGGCTGACCTGGCAACGCTGGATCCTCCGGACTCTTCCGCTCCCCCAACGAGGGTCATTCTACATGTGGCCGACGCACGCGTGCGATGTAGGCGGGCGCACCACACGGATGATTTCTCGTCGACAAAGACCAACGAGAGCTACGGATCAGCGGGCGGTGGACGTTTTCGCCGGTGTGCTGTCTCGTCGATCACACGCCGCAGCTTGTCGACCGCTTGTGCGTGCAGACGACTCGCCCACGACTTGGAAATCCCGAGCTCCTCACCTGCTTCGAGGAGGTTCTTCCCCTCGAAGTAGTGCTTGGTCACGAGATCGCGCTCGCGATCCGGAAGCTCGGCGATGGCGGCGCGGATCTTCGCGCCCATCCGCGCGGAGTCGATGGACTCGCCCACATCGACGGTGTCGGCCTTTGGATCGAAGCCTTTCTCCTCGGCGAGTCCCTCGAGCGAGGTGAGGTACATCGTACGGATGGCGGACAACGCCTGCTTCACCGCCGCGAGTGCATCCGCGCCGGACGCTGGGGCGACGCCTTGCTTCGCCGCTCCGACATCGCGTTCGTTCTGGTGCTCCAAGTACTCCGCGGCCGCACGTAGTGCCACGAGCTGCAGCCACACCCTGCGCGGCAAGTTCGAGGCGCGCCGCAATCCGTCGATGATCGCGCCTTGCGTGCGGTACCACGCGTACGCACCGAACGGCACACCGCGCGTGGGATCGAAGCGCTGTGCGGCCTCGGCGAGCCCGATGGTCCCGAGGCTCACGAGCTCGTCGAACTGCACGTGCTGCTTCACGCGCGAGTAGACCATCCGCGCTGCCTTGTTCGCGAGGTCGAGGTGCTCCTCGACTAGCTTCTCGCGCTCCGCTCGATCCACGCTGCGAACGTATCAGCAATGCGGTACGTTCGGTGCGTGGGCGTGTTCACGCAACTCGGGCGGGCCGAGCTTTGCGAGGTGGCGGAGGCATTCGACCTCGGGGAGACGATTGGCTTCCAGTCGATCGCCGCCGGTACGATCAACACGAACTTCCGCCTCGACACCACGAAGGGCCGCTACTTCGTTCGCGTAAACGAGGGCAAAGCCGAGGCGGATGTCGCGTGGGAAGCGCGGCTCGTCGAAGCGCTCGCGAAGGGCGGGGTCGCGACGTTACCGCCGGTCGTGGCGCGAGACGGCCGCCCGTACGCACCGCTCGCGCACACGCGCAAGTGGGTGAGCGTGTTCCCCTGGCGGAAGGGATCGCACCTCGAGCCGAGCCAGGTCACCACAGAGCTCGCGGCAGAGCTCGGCGCGCAGCTCGCGAAGATGCACGCGGTCGGGCTCGAGCTGCCCGCGGCGTGGCGACGGGGCAGCATCTACAACCACGATCACCTCGCGCTTCGCTTCGCGCGCTTCGAGTCGAGCCTCGATCCGGCGCTGCGCTCCGCGATCAAGATCCTCGGCGAGGAGCTCGCGACCGCGTCCCATGCGCAAGCGACACGCGCACGAGCGACGCAGGGGATCATCCACGGCGATCTCTTCCGCGACAACGTGCTGTGGGAGGGCGGCTCGATCGCCGCGATCCTCGACTTCGAGCAAGCCTCCGGCGGGAGCCTCGCGTACGACATCGCGGTCTGCATCAACGACTGGTGCTGGACGGGCGAGCCACGAATCGACCTCGCTCGGGCGCTGCTCGATGGGTATCGCAAGGTCCGCGATCTTTCGGCGGCGGATCGCGAAGCGCTACCTATTGAAGTGCGGGCCGCCGCCGCGCGGTTTACCGTCACCCGCATCACCGATGTCTATTTGGCAAGGGTCGACAACCCCGAGAAAGACTTCCGTGCCTTTCTGGCGCGATGTGAGGCTTGGCGGGGTCCTGCACTTGGCCAACTTTCCTCGGTGTTGTAGCGTCTGCGCGCTGGCGTGGTTCTTGGATTCCACGCTGCTCGCACGCACATGAATCGGCTGTCTTTGCTCACGCTCGCCGCGCTCGCGACTCTGTCTGCTTGCGGCGGCAAATCGCAATACGTCCCTGGAACGCGCGTGCCGTACAGCGCTGCGAACCAGAGTGTCCTGAATGCTGTCGAGGCGTACCGTCTCGCGGTGGAGGAGCGTGACGCCGAGAAGCTCCTGCTCATGGCGCACAAGACCAAGTACTGGGAGGACAGCGGCACTCCCTCGGGCAGCGACGATTACGGGTACGAAGGTCTCGCCAACGTCCTCACGACGCGCCTGCAAAAGGCGACCGAGATTCGCTACTCGATGCGCTACATGAAGGTCAGCCAGCAGTGTCCCACGGAGTTGACGGCGGGCTGCCAAGCGGCGGTCGACGTGATCGTCGACGCGAGCTTCACGATCCAGAACGTGCAGGGCAAGCAAGTGCGCCCCGACAAGCGCGATCAGAACCAGTTCCTCCTCGAGTGGGACGGCGCGCGCTGGTTGTTCATTTCGGGGATGTAGCGGCCCCGCGCGCGTCGAAGTCCAGACGCTGCGCCCAGTCGAGGCCCAAGAGCCTGTCGCCCGTGGTCATGTTCTCGCCCTGAAGCATCGCGATCGCGACGCGGACGAGCGTCGGATCGTTCGCGCGATACGCGGCGAGGGCGAGCCTGCGCGCGCCGTTCTTCACGAACGGAGTGCCCGGCAATCCGAGGAGCAAGCCCTTCGCGAGATGTCGCGCGGCGTCGACGAGCTGGCCCTTGTTGTAGTGCTGGAGTCCGACGAGGTAGTGCGTGAATCCCAGCGAAGGCTCGGCGATCTGCGCGAGCGTGGCCCACGTGATGTTGTCGGGCAGGCCGGGCCCCACGCCGAAGAAGTAGCCGCGCAGCGCGGGGCCGGCGGGGCCCGCATAGTCGACGGCGAACAGCATCGCGTCGAGCTGGCGCCGCTCGTTGTCGGACAGTTGCAGCGCGGTCCCCGCGACGAGGAGCGCGCGAAGCGCGTCGCGATCCGCGCGCACCGCCGCGAGCGTCGCGAGCCGCTCGTACGCCTCCGCGCGCAGCGAGCTCGTCACGCGATCGCGATCGAGCGCGAGGTGCGTCCACAGCGCGATGGCCTGCGCGCGATCGCTCTCGTCGCCACCGCCGAGCAGATCCGCAAGCTCGAGCCGATAGCGCGGCTCGTCGGGCGCGTCGCTGCACACGCTCGACATGAGCGCGAGTGCCTGCGCGCGCGAGCCTTGGCCGAGGGCCTTCTGCGCAGCTTGTCGGCGCGCGGCGATCGCGTGAGGGCAGGGGCGCGCGAACACGCTCGGCATGCGGAAGCGTTCGCGTGTCGCCTCGACGGTACCCGCGGGCAACGTGATCGCGCTGATCATCGCGCGCCACTCCGCTTCGAGCGCGGAGAGCGGCTTGCCATACGCGCTCTCGAAGTCGCCGCCCGAGTGATACAGCGCGCGCAGCGGCGTGGCGCCGTACGTGTCGAGCAGGTGCTTGAGGAACGAGCCTGCTGTCGTGTAGCTCGTCTGCGACGAGAAGTTGAAGAACTGCAGCGAGAGCAGCGCGCCGATCGATGGTTGCTTGCCGAGCTCCTGCAGCACGCGCACGAGCTCGTGCGGCGTCAGGCGCTCGTAGCTTCCACCGGGCCAATCGACGGCGACGGCGAGTCCCTCGATGAGCCCGGGTTGAAACATGACGGGAATCCCGGCGACGCGACGCGCGGCCACGCCGAACATCGGATCGCCGAACTCGCTCGCGACGGCATGTGCGATCTCGTGGCGCAGCGATCCATGCGGGAACGCGCGGTGCTCGAGATAGATCTCGTGGCGCCACGGCTTGGCCATCTCCACGTCGCGCGCGCCCATCCAGCGCGACTTCTGCTCGCGATCCGCGAAGTAGTACGAGTGCAGCTTGCGCGACGCGCCCACGCCGAGCTGCTGCACGACCTGCGCGTAACGGAACTCGTGATCGGCGACGACGAGCCCGATGATCGCCTCGATCTCGGGGACGTTCGCGTAGTGAATGACGAAGTGCTCGGTCTCCACGTGACCGCCGAGCGCCTCTTGAATGTCCTCGGGCTCCACCGCGTAGCCGAGCTCTCCGCTCCACGTGCGCAGGCGCAAGCCCCCCGCGATCGCGGCCACCGCGAGCACGATCGCGAGGCGAGGGCGATGCGCGGGGCGCGGCTCCATCGCCGCGCGATACGTCGGCACGTCGAACGAGTACGCGATGACCGAGATGCCCGCGACGAGCCACGCGAACTGCTCGAGGCGCGACCACAGGAGCGCGGCTCCGAGCTGGATGTTCTCGTCGTACAGGTTGCCCGGGAAGTAGCCGAGGAGCGCGTTGTACGTGAACACTGGCGGCGCCGCGTAGAACCGCCACAGCGCGAACACCGCGACGACGATCGCGGGCGAGAACGGCATGAACGCGAACACGGCGCGCTTGACGAGCCCGCGCTTTCCCGCCGCGCGCCTGCGATCCGCGCGCGGAAACACCACGCCGATCGCGTGCCCGGCGGCACCAGCCAGCGCCGCCGTCGTCAGCGGCAGGAGCGCGTAGGCCTGGACCCCGAACCACCAATCGCACGTGGGCAGCCACAGTCCACGCACCGCCGAGATCAGCGCCGGGATCAGCATGAGCGCCACGGGGACGACCGCACCGACGAGCGCACCGAACGCGAGCGTGCGTCCCGCATAGTTCGCGCCGGCGAGCCCCTCCGCGGGAACACGTTGGTACTCCCTCGCGATCGCACTGCCGACGTCGAGCCCCATGATGGCGGCGGGAATCGTCATCGCGAACGCCAGCTCGTAGCCGAGGACGCCGAACAGCGGAATCACGCCGATGACACACCCGACGACGGTGAGGACGAGTACCCATGTCCACAGCCGCCCGAGGAAGCGCGCTACCACGCCGATGCCGCCGGTGAGTACGAGCGCTGCCGCCCACTGCACGGTCGACCAGCGTCCGTGTGTTCGGGGGAGGCGAAGCATGGAGCGAACGGAGGGTGGAGCCTGACCGACGCTCATGACGCGATCCTGGTATGGTCAGTCGTGGCCGACGAAGCCCCTACGAACGAGCGCCGCAGCGACGCGCGCCGTCCGATCGAGCTGAAGGTCGAGTACAAGCGTCTGAACACGTTCTTCGCCGATTACACGAAGAACATCTCGCGCGGCGGCACGTTCATCAAGACGAGCCGGCCTCTCCCTGTCGGAACAGAGTTCTTGTTCAAGCTGTTCGTGCCGGGGCGCCTGGAGCCGCTGACCATCCACGGCGAGGTCCAGCGCATCATCGATGCCTCGGGCGACGAGGAAGCCGGCATGGCGATCCGCTTCGTGTACCGCGAGGGCGATCCGCAGGCGGAGATCGCGCGCATCGTCGAAGGACTCATGACGGAGAGCTTTGGCCCACGGTTGTCGGCCAAGCTCATGGAACACGCGCAGAAGCGAAAGACATAGGACAAGAAGATCGATGGCCTCTGCTCGCTTCCTGCGATACCTCGCACCGAACCTCATCACGCTCTCGTCGATGATCTTCGGCCTCGTCTCGTTGCGCTCCGCGGCGAACGGCGATCCCGCGCTCGCCGCGTGGATGATCATCTACGCGGTGCTCACCGATCGTCTCGACGGTCTCGTCGCGCGCGCGGTCAAAGGCACGTCCGAGCTCGGCATGCAGCTCGACTCGTTCGCGGACTTCCTGAACTTCGGCGTCGCTCCCGCGTACCTCGTCCTCTCGTACCTCACGAATCGCACGGACCTGCCGTTCCAAGACGGCACCGGCAAGACGCTGCTCTGGATCGCGTGCGGCGGCTACATGCTGTGCGCCGTCTTCCGACTCGCTCGCTACAACATCCTCAGCGACGACCAAGTCCCGACGAAGATCTTCTTCGGCGTCCCCACCACGCTCGCCGGCGGAATGCTCGCGATCTGGATGCTCCTCCTCCTCAAGTACGATCCGCAGATCGAACAGTTCGGCGGACACTTCGGTGGGCCGAAGCTGTTCGGCGAGTCGCTCGAGACTCCGGCCGTCGTGTGGAAGTACTTCCCGATCGCCGTGGTCGTGTTCGGCTACTTGATGGCATCGCGCCTGCCGATGCCCAAGGTCGGCATGACCAAGAACAAGCTCGTCAGCGCGGGCCTCTTGATCCTCGTCATCTCCGGCTACATCTGCGGCTTCGCGATGCACTTCCCGGAGATCTGTTTCTGGATGCCGACGGGCTGGTGCATCATCTTCCTCATCTGGGGGCAAGCGTCGGCCAAGGCGCGCGCGATGTACCCGCCGCCGCTGTTCCCGAAGAAGGATCCGGTCAAGCCACTGCTCCGCCCGCAAGCAGACATCGAGGACATCGTCCTCGACGAAGCGAGCGACAACGCGACCCCCGATCCGGACGCTACGTCCGCATCATCGGCGCGATCCGGCGACGAATGAGCTCGATCTGGATCGGCGTCAGCTGAAACTGCTTGATGAACGACGCCATGCGCGTCCACTCGTCCTCGGTGATGAGACGATCCGCAGCGGTGATCGCGATCATGGTCAGTACGAGCTTCTCGCGCAGCTCCATCGGCACGTTCTCCGCGGTGTGCCGCATGAACTCCGCGCGCGTATCGCGATCCACGCTGTCCATCCACGCTTGCAGCTCGTTGGCCTTGGCCATCAGCGCATCGAGCGGGTAGTTCCACGGCAATCGCGAGATCGCCTCCACGAACACGGAGATCTCCGCGTGGTCGGGATGCCCATCCGCAAACAACGCCGCGTATAGCGAGTTTAACACGGCGGCGCGCTGTGGATCGGACAACGAGTAAAGGTCGTCGGGCGCGAGCTCGATGTTCATCCAATCCCCCCGCGACCGACACTACCGCAATTCCGCGACCGCTCGACCAGCACCCGCCAGCCAGCATCTGCCGGCACCTGCAACTCGGCGCGAACCATGGTTGTCTACGGTCAGATGCGTCGGGTCTTGCTCGCTGTCGTGTTCGTGGGATGTGCATCGTCACCGCCGCCTCCACCGAAGGTCGTCGTCGCGCCGCCACCAATCGCCACGCCGCGTCCACCGGATCGCTGGCCCATGCCGATGCGCGTGATGACCTGGACCGACGCGGGCATTCGCGAAATCGGCATGCTCCCCGACGCGCCACCCGCAACACCACCGACCACACCGTGGTTCGTCGAGCCCACGCGTCCACTCGATCGCGCCGCCTTCGACGCCATCCTCGCCGCCATCCGCGACGAGCGCATCCCGGGCCTCTCGCTGCGCGGTCAATCCGTCGACGCGTGGCTCTCCGCACTTCGCGATCTGCCCACGCTCACCGCGCTCGTCCTCGACGACACCGACGTCACCGCCACCTCGCTCGCACACATCGAGCTCCCGCTGCGCCGCCTCTACCTCGCGCGCACGCGGGTCGACGACGACGCCATCGCTGCGCTCGCCGCACGCTTCGCCGCCCTCGAGGCGATCGATCTCGAAGGCACGCGAGTCAGCGATCGCGCGGCCATCGCGCTCTCCACGCTGCCCACGCTCAAAGCGATCAACCTCGCCGACACGCACGTCTCCGACAAAGGCGGCGTCTCGCTCGCCATGATCCCGACGCTCGAGATCCTCGATCTCGGCCGCACGCTCGTCGGCGAATCCACCGCCGCCGCGCTCGCCACCACGCACCTCACGCAGCTCTTCCTCGACGACACGCGCGCCGGCCGCGGCATCCGTACGCTCGCGCCACTCGCCCCGGCGCTTCGCCACCTCGATGTCTCCAAGCCCATCGGCTACGCGGTCACCGACGCCGACGTCGCTTGGCTCGCCAACGCCACCGAGCTCTACGAGCTCCGTCTCTCGCACTCGCGCGTCACCGACGCGACGGTCAAGCTCGTCGCGAACCTCCCGCTGCGCGAGCTCTCGCTCGCACGCACGCCCATCACCAACGCGAGCGCTGCCATCCTGGCCACGCGCTTTCTCCTCGAGGAGCTCGACCTCGCCGAGACCCGCATCGACGACGCACACGCCGCGCCGCTCTTCGCGCTCCCCGCGCTGCGCATGCTCCGCCTCGACGGCACGCCCATCACCGACGCCGCCCTTCGCCCGCCGACCGCCGCTCTCACCGAGCTGTACCTCTCGAAGACCGCGGTCACCGACACGGGCCTCGCCATCCTCGATCGCACGCCGGACCTCACGGCGCTCGGCCTCGGCCAAACCGCCGTCGACGCCGCCACGCTCGCACGCATCGGCGCGCTCACCCAGCTCCGCACGCTCGTCCTCTCGAAGTGCACGGCCCCGGCCGCCTCGCTCACCACCATCGCCAACCTGCACGCCCTCGAGCGGCTCTACCTGGACAACACGAACCTCGACGACGAGACGCTCGCCACCTTCACGAACCTGACCTCGCTCACCACGCTGCACGTCTCGGACACGACGATCACGAACGCCTCCCTCGGCATCCTCCGCACGTTCTCGCTGCTCACCGAGCTGACGATCGGCGACACGCGCGTCGACAACGCGATCGCGGACCTCTCGGCCTGGCCGCGCCTGCGCACGCTCTCGCTGAACTTCCTGCGGCTGGGCGACGCGGACCTCGAGAGCCTCGCAAAGGCCCGCTCGCTGCGTGCGCTGGACCTCTCGGGGACCGAGATCACGACGCCCGCCGCCCTGATGGCGCTGCCGGAGCTGAAGGTCCTCGGGCTGACGAAGACGCGCCTGAGCCGGGCAGGGAAGGCCGCGATCGTGCCGCTGGTGAAGCGCGGCGTCGAGGTCGTGCACTGACCGCAATGGGAGCCGCTCACCGGCTTGACGTTCAGCCGCGGTCGGGCTACCTCAAGCGTCCCAAGGGGGATTAGCTCAGTGGGAGAGCATCGGCTTTGCAAGCCGAGGGTCTGGGGTTCGATCCCCCAATCCTCCACGTACTTAGGTCACTTACCGCGAGTCTAGGACCCCACTAGGACCCGGACGCAGTGACCCGGATTGGCTCAACAGTGTTGGGCCAATTTCATCGCCTGCGGAATTGGTCCGACGCAAAGCCCGTTCAGCCGGTCACTCGCGAGAGTCCAACGGTCCGGCTCGCGAGCCACGCGTCGAAGGCCTCGCGCGAGTAGCGGATGAGGCGGCCGACGCGGATGAACGGCGGCCCTTCCGCGTTGCGCCGCCACTTCGTCGCCGTCACCGGCGAGATGCCCAGCTCCGCGCAGAGTTGTCGCTCGTCGAGAAACCGCGACGGCTCCGCAGGAACGATCGCGGGCGCGCTCACGATCGCTGGACCGTTCGTCGGCGCTGATACCAGTCGTGGTCGCTCGGGCTCGCTCGAGGGTCCTTGAGTTTCGGGCGCGGGTCCTAGCGATAGGTCTAGGACCCTCCGCAGCGTCGGACTCCTCGTGAGCAACTCACTCGAGTCGGGCTGCGCGAAGAAGGTGCTCGTTCGAGATAGCCAGCCCTTCGACCGACGCGAGGAATGCAGCACGGAGCACGGCGTTCTTGATGTATCCACCGCTCATCTGGAACGTGGTCGCCAGGCGCGCGAAATTCAGGTTCGCATCGCATTCCGCGGCAGCCGGAATCAGCGCACGCCAGATCATCTCGCGCTCGGCTGCGTCCGGCATCGGGATGCGCAGGTGAAATGCGAGACGACGCTGCAGAGCGGGATCGATCGCGCGCTCGTGATTCGTGGTGAGGATCGCGATGCCAGAGAACTGTTCGAGCCGCTGGAGCAGGTAGTTCGTCGCGAGGTTCGCGTAGCGATCATTGCTGGACTTGATCTCCGTTCGCTTACCAAAGAGCGAGTCGGCCTCGTCGAATAGGAGAATCGCGTGACCCGACTCGGCCGCGTCGAACAACGTGGCGAGTTGCTTCTCGGTCTCGCCGATGTACTTGCTCACGATGCGTGAGAGGTCCACCTGGTAGAGGTCTCGGCCCAACTCCTTCGCGATCAAGCCGGCCATCATCGTCTTGCCGGTGCCGGGTGGTCCCGACATCAAGACCGAGGTGCCAAGCCCACGTCCGACCTTGTCGCCAAAGCCCCATGTCTCGAAGACGTGACCGCCGCGTGTCACGCGCCCGAGCAGCTCCATCACGACGTCTTGCTGTTCGACCGGCAACACCATCGAGTCCCACGTCTGCGTCACGTCGACGCGGCGTGCGAGCCCAGTTAGCCGATGCTCCAATTGGGCACGAAGTGCGCTATGGACGTCATCGACGGTGTGTACTGGTTCGGCGTGAACGAGACGGCGCGGGTTGAAGGTTACAGAGGCTGAAAACGGGAATCGAGAGGATCATGCCGCCTCCTGTTGGAGCTCGGCACGACGAACGCGGCGAGTTTCACGAGCTGCTTCGAGCTTGTGATCGCGCTCGGTCCAGATCTGCGCGCTGCGACCAGCGAGAAAGTCGGCCGGCGTGAGGTAGCCGATCGCGCTGTGCAGGCGAACGGTGTTGTAGTGCTCGACGAACTTCGCGACGAGCGTGCGCGCCTCGTCGAGCGTGCGCGGCGCGCCGGGCCGGATCGCGTCGGATTTGATGGTCTTGTGGTAGCGCTCGAGCTTGCCGTTCGA
>JAEYYV010000334.1 GCA_023428295.1 Pseudomonadota bacterium | reverse complement strand
CAAGGCGGCTCCGTTGATCACGCTCAACGGCTCCATTGAAGCCCCGCGGGTATCGCCGGCGACGGCGCCGGCGGAATCGCGTCTCCGTTGATCACGATCAATGGCACATTTGAAGCGACGTGCGTTGTCGCGCGGACAGGGAACGTACGACGAGGCTTCGCTAGTCATGACCAACGCCTCCATGAAGCAAGCGAACGCGTGGAGCGTCTAACCGGTTAGGCAGACGGCAACGTGGTGCGCGCGATCTGCGCGACCTCCGCTTCCGAGACTTGATCCGTCTGCATGAGCGCACGATCGCAGCGGACCTCGGCAGCGCGGCCGTTGGACAGCACGAAGAACTGCCCGGTCGACTGGTTCGCGAGACGCGAGGCTACGTTCGGATAGCTGCCGAGGAGGTTCTTCATCTTCTCGATCGCGCGGTCCTGGGCGACCTTGCCGACGAGCCACGTGCCGATGTTGTCGCGCGCTCGATAGTCGAAGTCGCCTGGGTTCTGCGTCGCCAGCAGAATGCCTAGACCACCGGAGCGAGCTCGGCGGAGAAGGTCGAACATCGGATCCTTCGTGGGCGGCGAGCTGGTGGCAGGGATGTAGGCGTCCGCCTCGTCGAAGAACGCCAGCCCTTGCAGGGTCGGGGATGGACGCTTGCGCGAAAGGCGCGCGAGGTCAACGAGTAGGCGCGATACCCAGAACTGGAGAACCGAGACATCCGTCAACGCAGCGGTGTTGATGATGGTCAGGCGAGCACGGCCGCTCGTAGGGTACAGCGAGGCGACGTCGAGCGACTCTCCGGCGCCGGAGAGGAGTGCGCTACGCTGGATTCGCAACGACTGGAGGTCTTCCGAGAGTCCTGCGAAGTGCCGCTGCAGCGATCCGACGCTACGCAGAAGGTCGGGATCGGGGCGCTCGATGGTATCGAGCAGTCCCTCGAGCGTGATGTCGCGCTCGTTGGCGTGAAGCTGGATCGCACACTGGAGCACGGAGCGCTTGTGACCGTGCGTAGTGCTGGCTCCGTAGCCCATCATCGCCGCTAGCCCGCTCGCCGCGAAGAGCGCGAGCTGCTCTCGCTCGTCACGTGTCGCTTCGCTCATTGCGGGGATGAGCGGCAGACGGAGCGGGCGGCCTTGTGTGTTGCCAGGAGTGAACAGAGCCACGTCGATACGGTCGCGGAGAGCGACTTTGCGATCGAAGTTGTCGTGTGTCGGGTCGCGCCACCATGCATCGCTCGCGTACCGAGCGAGGTCGCCTTTGCGATCGAGCAGGAGCACCGATATGCCACGTTCGAGCGCTTGCTCGAGCACGTGGAGAGCGGCCGTTGTCTTGCCGCTTCCAGTGCTACCCAGGAACGCGACGTGGGTCTTGAGCTGTTCGAGAGCGATCGATTGCGGCTCGGCTCGGAGTGTAGTGCTAACCCCGAGGCGGACCTTCGTGGAATCGAAGGTGGGAATGGGCGCAGACGTGCGAGCGGCGGGGACAGACGGCGTGGGTGGTGTGGGCGCCGGGGGAGTGGCGGTCGTGCTTGGTGGCGCGGGCGGTACGGTCGCCCGAACAGGGGCCGTTGCAGGTGCCACGTCGAGAGAGAGCGCTTCTCGCACGAACCCAAGACGCGAGAACGGTCGTCGCTCGCGAAGCCACAGCGCGTAGCTCGGGAGGTTCTTCGCTGCAAGCTTTCGCAAGGCGACGATCGTGCGCAGCTCTCGCTCTTCGAGGACCACCGGAACTCCACCTGCTTGTCGGAGCTCGCCGACCTGCTGCGAGATTCGTGTGCCGGTTCTGAACTGGAAGTCCGAGTTGCGAAGCGCGACGGCGATGGTTCCTTTCTTGGCGAGGTCCTTCAATGCCTCGAGTTGTTTGCCGAGATGACCGCCTTGCGCCTGCCTATTGCACAACGCGAGATGACGCGGTGTCTTGCCGTCGACGATCAAGGCTCGTTGTGTTCCCGAACGCTCGCGTCGGAGCGATAGGTTCAGCGTCAACTCGTGCGCTGCTCCTCGAATCGCCTCTTCCACGAGCATCAATAGATCGTCATCGTCATCAGGTACTGCGACATCACCGACGAGCTCGTCGTTCCACGCACGATCGATGTCTGGAAAGGAGAGTGGGGCCGGTGGGGCCACCGGAGACACGTCCGTTGGCGTTGCGGGAGCCGGAGTCGCAGGGGCCGCGGTCGGGGAAACGGCAGGCGAGGGGACAGTGACGGGAAGCAGCGTACGTGCTGCGATGCACGCGGCGTGGTACTCGCGGAACTTTGCAAGGCAGTCACGAGCGCGGAACTTACTTACGGCGGCGATCTGCTCCTCGGTGAACGGATATGTCGGCTCGTCTTCGCGCCACGGGACGTCGAAGAACGTGAAGAGGTGTTCGAGACGGCGCGCGAGCATTTGCTCGATCTCGTCGGGCTGGCGCTGACTCGTGAGTCGGACCGGAGCTGGGTCATGCTCGAGACGGTCGACAAGGGAGCGCGAGAGCTTCGAGCGAACGGCTGCATAGACATCATCGAGACACGAGATCACGATGACCGCTGACGGGATAGCGTCCGCAACTGCACGAAGACTGTCGAACGCTTGCTGGAGTCGGGTGACCGTGACGCCGTCGGGAATTGTCTCCTCGATCTGATCGACGACGAAGATGAGCGCCGCGAGTTGCAGCTCGTGTGCAATGCGAGCTAGCTGTACCAGCGTCCGCAGCGGATCCTCTGGCTGCTCGCGCGCGCTGAGGCCACCGAGAAGCTTGCGGTCGTACGCAGTAAGTGGTTCGCAGCGGAGGAAGCGGATGACACGCCGCTGGATCGCGGGATCGCGGCGCTGAAGAAGCAGCAGAGCGTGAAGAAGGTCGACCTCGAGATTCTCGAGTCCCTCGGTTCGCAGAACTCTGTCGATGACAGCGCCAATGGCCGCGTCGAGTCCGTCAGCATCTAACTCCGCCGTCCGGAGACGCTCCAGCTCGTCGGGAGGGATGACGACACGGCCCTCGACGAGACCATCCGAGAGGTACAGCAGTGCCGACTCCTCCAACGTTGGCGTGTCGTAGGGGCGTTCGAGCGAATCGACGAGACTACGCAGGACGTAGCGGGTGTAGTCGCCGACCTCCGAGGTCATCTGTAAGTAGCCGACGTAACCGGCGCGCTGCCCGTGCACCTGAGCACGTAGCGCTCGTAGAAGATGTGTCTTCCCACAACCGGAGTCGCCGAGGACGAGCAACGTTCTTCCGTGGCCGGTCTGATGGTGCTCCGGTGTTGTCGCGCGATCGACGAGCCGATGGAACGACTCGCGAGCTTCGGCGTGGATGGCCTCGACGTCGTACGGATCTCGCTGGTGAATCTGTGAGCCGTGCGCGACGGATGCGAACACCTCGGGGCCGTCGTCGCGACAGAAGGCCACCGCTCGCGGATCCTCTCCCGCGACCGCTGGCGGCTCGAAAAGATCGCGAAGCCGCCGTCGAGC
This sequence comes from Pseudomonadota bacterium, assembly GCA_023428295.1. Lineage (GTDB taxonomy): Bacteria > Myxococcota_A > Polyangia > Haliangiales > Haliangiaceae > JABFXX01. The sequence continues at coordinate 41,037 of JAEYYV010000334.1, read as the reverse complement.
GGACCGCTCCACATCGGTGGCGCGACCACCGAAGACTTCGTCCATGATGCGGGCGAGCATGCGCTCGTGGTCGCGCAGTGGGGAGGCGTTGCGAGTGTGTTGTTCGACGCGTCGAGCGAGATCGAGCCCGCGCCAGTTCTCTTTCGACGCAAACCCGAAGGGGCCGGAATCTGCGCGATGGGCGCGAAGGAATCGCTCTACGTCGCCGCGCGTGCCGATCTTCTTGAAAGCAGCGTATTGGGGAAGGACCGCTGAGTAGGTGGTCGCCGCGCTGCGAACGAGCTCCGAAACGCGGCGAAGCTCGTCATCCTCGATTACGCCGTCCGCTTCGAGTGCGAGGTGCGCGACGCGTAGCCCGTCTGCGAGAAGCGCGAGCTGTGCGAGGACGAGCAGGGAAGTCTTGGGTGAACCTCCACCGGCGAGGAACGCCAGCGCGGTGCTGCGCGCTGGTTCACGCAAGCTGCGATCGATCGTCGTCGATACGCGAGAGAGCCAGTTGTCGATCTCGGGAGCGTCGAGCTGCGTGAGTTGGGTCATGGTGGTTCTCGCACGATGAAGTGAAACGTCGCCCCGTCGGCCGCGGTCTCGGAGGCGGCGACCAACGCTGGATCCATGGCGGCAACGAGATCCGCGCGTGCAAGGACAACGTCGCCGCTCTGATGGGCCGCGAGGAGTTGTCGCTTGAGATCGTCGAGCGGAAGTGGTGCCCACGCTGGGTCGCGCCGAAGCTCGTCCCACACCGCAGAGATAAACACCTTCCGTTCTCCGAACACTCCGCGAACTGTGCGTCGTGCGGCTGCGGTAACCGCCTGGAGCAAGCCCGCTTCGTTCTCGTGACGCTGTAACGGAGCATCTGCCATCCAGCGCCGCACCAATGCGTCGCGAAGTGCTCGCATCTCTGGACGCGGAACATCGAGCTCGCGCGCGATGTAGAGACGAAGGAGACGATCGGGTTGCGTGATGTCGAGCGCGAACTCTCGCTGGAGAAAGTGCGCTCGAATCTCTGGCGGGCATCGCCGCGGCTTTCCGCGCAGGCCCAGTTGCCGCCAGGTGAACGCATCACAGACCGTCGGCAGCGACGGTGGGGAACCGTCGGTCCACAATCCGAGTAGGCGTCCAGCAATTGCCGCAGTCCAGGCATCGCGATCCTTGAGACGCGATGCGGTTCTCGTGTCGTCGAGCGCGACGCCCAAGCCAAGTAGCGGCAGTACGCGATCGGTGAGCTGTCGCCAGGTCGCATTCGCTGCCGACGTGCCCATCCGTTCGCGGAGTGCAGCCGCGGTCGCCCGTTCGTCGCTGTCGAGGAGGCCCGTTCCCTTCGCCGTGGCGACAGCGATAGCGATCTGTTGCTTCCACTCGGCGTCGGCCTGATCGCGTGCCGCATAGCGACGGAGCGCAGCAACGAACTCTGGCCTACTGCTCGGTCGGGTGCTCGCCGCTCGTGCGACGACGAGCGTGACGAGTCGATCCGGTAGCGCGGACTTCATTGCGCCGATCCTCGCAGTGCCAGACCCTGACAAACGACCTGCACCGCTCCGCGTGGATCTCGCATGACGTCCTCGGCAAGCAAACGAATCACGAGCAACCCTTGGCCTTGCAGCAGTAGGTCCTTGCGGCGATCACGTCGGTAGCAGTCGGGATCCGCGAAGTGATGGATTCCATCGATCTCGATCGCGATTCGATCGCCGCGCGACAACAGGTCGACCTCGGCAGCGCGCGAGCCGAAGTGGACCGAGAGGCTCTCGTTCAGGAGAAAGCGACCTCTTGTTGCTGCGGTTCCCTCAAGCGCTTCGAAGAGGACAGCTTCCGCCACGCTGCGCGCGTCGAAGTTGAAGGGAATGCGGGCTGCATCGTTCTTCGAGGAAGAGCTGCGTGCCGACGCGGGACCCTCCTGCGTCGTGGACTCGCCAATCTCGAGCCAACCTTCGTCGATCATTGCCGCGAGTCGATCCGTGCGACCGTGACGCCATCGTGTCAGCTCGTCGTGAGCGACTAGCAATCCGACGGGGGTGGCGGGCTGCTCGATCGCGCGGGTGGCCGAGAGCCGGACTGCTCGATCGACATCTCCGTCGAACAGATCGCCACTACACTCCGCGACCCGAAGCCAGGCGTTCCAAAGCTCTCGTCCATGTGCGCCGCCGACGAGAACGGTGATACGCGGCGTCCCATGGAGCCGGACCCATTGGTCGCGAGCGAGGCGACGCAGGATCCGCTCTTCCATCCCCGCCGCCATAGAGAAGAGAGCATACGAGAACTCGAGACAGCCGTCGCTCGTCGAGATGCCGCATCTGGCTGCAGCTTCGGGCCCTAGTACCCGTGGGCTAACCGAAGAACATCAGGCGAGCGACGCGACGGCTTCATCGAGCTCGTCGAACATCTTCTGCGCATCGTCCGCAGAGATGCCGAACGCGTCGGCGATGCCACCGAGGAACGCGAGCTCGTCGTCGTGCACCACGTGGTCCGCGAGCGCCGTCACGCACGCGAACTTGTACGCGTCGCGACGCGCTTCTTCGTCGAGCTCGGCAGCGCATGCCTTGAGGCGCGCCTGGAAGCCCTCGGCCGCGAGCTTCTGTCCGAGGTCCTCGAACATGCTGACGAGGAACGCGGAGTCGAGCTCGCCGCCGAACCATGCGGTCAGGTTTGCGACGAGCACCTCGATCTCGGCGTCGTCGAGCGTGTCGTCGGCGCTCGCGGCGAGATAGGCGACCTCGAGCATCGCGTGCAGTCGCGCGGCCTGCTTGTCGGTGGCTTCCTCGTGGCGCTTGAGTGCGCTGGCGCCGGCTGCGATGTCGCTCGGCAGCGACGGCTGGAGGGCGCGGGCGCGATCCTGACGTTGGGCTTCGTTCATCGCCGCCAGCATAAGCGAGATCGTGGCGGGGCGGATTCGCCGAGGAGCGGATCACTCCACCGATTCGATCTCCGCGTAGCTCTCGACGGTGGCGTCGACGCTGATCGTCTGGACGACGTTGACGGTGCGCGGGCGTTCGAAGTCACCGGGCGCGGTCACCCGGTAGCTCGCACCGTCGAGAACCAGATCGCACGAGAAGCCGTTCGCGTCGTGACGAAAGCGAAGCGTGAGCTCGCCGGGGGCGAGTGGGGGCAACGCGGTGACCTCGAGCGTTTCGAAGGCGTCTCCGTCGAGGGCGCGCATGAGCTTCAGCAGGACGGGACCGTCGTCGTAGATCTCGCAGTACTCCGTGGTGCCGGTGGGCGGCGTGGCGAACAGGAGCGCGACCTGTCGGGGACTCACGCCGATCGTGTGAATGCGGCCGCGCATCGCGATCTCCGTGTTCGTAATCGTCGCGTCGTACCCGATCGCTGTCGTGCCGGTGCGTGAATCGAGTCGAACGCCGCTGTCGGCGATGGCGACGGGGATGCCGAACAGACGCCACCGCGCGTCGAGGGTGGTGCCGGCGAACGGGTCGAACGCGACGATGCGATGCCTCGAGCTCGATGGATCGCACGCGTCGCCGACGCCGTCACCGTCGGAGTCGAGCTGCGAGGGATCCGGAATGTGCGGGCAGACATCGCAGGTGTCCGGCCTGCCGTCGCCATCGTCGTCGGGGCCCGAGCCATTGCAGGCCGGTGCATCGACAGCGTCGACAGCGTCGAGAGCGTCGGCTGTTGCGTCGGGGCGCGAATCGAAGCTCACGCGACCGCACGCGACCAACCCGAGCAACGTCGACCATCGCCACACAGGGCGAGTGTATCAGTGTGCGTTGCTGAGCGTGATCAGGGCAGGGGCCGCGACGGCGAGGAGGACGAGCAGGTACGCGATGGACGGACGCCACGCGGCGAGCGCGAGCTGCTCGATGCCCGCGCGATCTGGCGTGGTCGGCGAGACATCCACGCCGTGCGTGCTCGGAATCGGCGCGCTCGAGTCACGGAACGGTCCGCCGCTCGCGTGCTTCTCGAAGCCACTCGCGGAGACTTCCTCGCCTCCGTACAGCGCGGGCACGACCTCACCGACGCGCAACATCGTCGACGCGAGAGGGAGCGGCGCGAGCACGCGTGCGGACGCGGGGATCGGCAGCGGGCCGTTTGGTGTGGTGAGCTCGAACGCGCTGCACACCGGCTCGGGGCCGCGCAGCCAGCTCGTGATCGCGTAGCCCGCGACCATCTCACCGGCGGGGGCGGCGACGATGCCGGTGTACTGTGCGCGGCGCGCTGCGTGCGTGCTGCGCCACGTGGAAGCAGCGAGCGCACCGATCGCGAGGATCACGGTGAACGCACCTGCGAACAGCCACGGCAGGTAGTTCGCGTACGTGACCATCGCGACCTCGGTGGCTTCGCCGCGCTTTGCGAGCGCGATGAACCACAGGATCGCGACGCCTCCGAGGAGGAGCTTGCGTCCCACGACGACGATGCGTGCACGGCGCAACGCGAGTGCGGTGTAGAGCACCGCGGCGGCGAACGGCGGCACGAGGATCGCGGCGATGAGCTTCGGGGTGGCCACGAGCTCGAGGTCCACGTCCCAGCTGTCGAGGTAGCGCGGCCCGTCCACGGAGCCGGCGACGATCGGCAGCCACGCGCCGAGGAGCAGCAGCCCCACGAGCGAGATCATCACCATCGCGTGCGTCACCTCGCGACGACGGCGCCGCGCGACGAGCATTGCTGCCAGCGTGGTGCAGGCGACGACCGTGCCGAGCACGTAGCCGAGCGGTATGGCCTCGACGAGCGGCGTGAGGTTCACCGCGCCGTCGAGCTGCGGGGCGAGTTGCGTCCATCCGATCCACGCGAGGCCCAGGCCGACGAGGTGCATCATCGGCAGCGCCGCGGCGACGCGCAGGCTGCGCTGCGTACGCGCGATCGGGAACGCGACGAACGTCAGCGCGCCGATCACACCGACGCCGAGCAGGTTGCGGAACCACGCGCTGTCGAGCACCGGATCGTCGCCTTGGTTGGCGAGGAGCCGCGGCGCCGCGAAGCAGATGATGGTGGTGACGATCGCGCCCATCCACGCGATGGCGCGCGCCCATCCAACGATCTCACCGGCGCGAGGTCGCGATGTGTCTATCGGGTCCACTTCGCGAAGTCCGATCACGGTCTCGTGACTGCGGGGCTGCTGAACCGGTGGCGTCATGGGCGACCTCTAGGCTGACACGTCCTCTACGAACAACCCAGGATGACCTTTCGTTCCCCCGAACCGGAGCGCGATGAACGACCGCAGCGCGTGATCGCGATCAGGTCGGCGTGAAGTTGATGCCGACGGTGACCGAGACCGTGCCGACGTCCGGCGCGTGGGGGGACTGCACGCGCGTCATCGAACCGCGCACACACTCGGCGAGCGATCCGAAGTTGCCGGTCGCGCCGACGCGCGTGGCAGCGCCGTTCTCGTCGATCACGAAGCGGACCTTCACGCTGACCGCTGGCGTGGAGTTCTTGGCCTTCGCCGCCGTGCGGTAGCACGCTTGCAGCGACGGCAACACGCGCTCGACCGAGCGACGCACGACGGAGCTCGGCAGGGAACCCTCCACCCCGAGCGATGCGATCGCGGGTGTCGCGTCGAGCGATCCGACATTGACCTTGGGCGTCACCGTCGGCGTCGGAGGCGTCGTCGTCACCGTCTCTTTGGGCTGCGCGGCCACGTCACCGGTGGGAGGCTTCAGTGTCGTCGTCGGCGTCGTCGTCATCGCGGTTGTCGAGGGCGCGCTGCTGCCCGAGCCCGCTGCGGAGGCGGTTGCCGAGCCGCTACCTGCCGAGCCGCTACCTGCCGAGCCGCTACCGGTTGCGCTAATCGATGCGGAGCCTGCCGATCCTGTCGCTGCCGAGCCAGCTGCGATGGTCGTGGGGGCCTTCGTCTCTTTCAGGACGACCTTGGCGGCCGTGGCGACGACACGCGTGGTCTTCGCCGGTGGTTGGCGCTTGCGATCCACCGTCGTGTTCTTCGGCGCCGCGTCCGTTGGCGTCGTGTCGTCGGTGTCTGCTGCGTCTGCGGTGTCCGGCGTGATGTCGGCCGTCGGCTCGGCGACCGGTACCGCACTCGCTGCCTCTGCGCTCGCGACCTCCGCCGGCTCGAGCGCTGCTGCGGGTGCGGTGGCGATGGCCTCGGGCGCCGTCGACGGCGATGCAGTCACATGCTTCGCATCGTCGCGGCCTTGCAGGTAGACGTACGCGCCTGCGCCGCCGCCACCGAGAAGGACGACAGCGCCGACGGCGAAGATCCAGCCGCGCTTGCGCTCGGGGGCCGGTGGATGCGTGGGCAGCGGCGTCTGCTGTCCCGTGGCGTTGACCGTGTGCTGACCGGTCGACTGGATGTTGTGGCGACCCGTGGTGTTGACGCGCTGGAAGTTGCCGCTCATGCCGGCCGCGCGAACCCGCTCGATGCTGCCGGGGAAGGGCGTGGCCGCCGCTCCGAACTGCGCTTGCAGCAACACCACGTCGGCGCCGTCGGGCAACGCGTCTTCCAATGCGACGAGCAGCTCCTCCATGTTCGCGTAGCGATCGTCGACGTTCTTCGCGAGCGCCTTCATGATCACCGCTTCGATCTCGTACGGCAGATTCGGCGCGAACGTCGTGGGCGGCGGAACCGGCGACGAGACCTGCATCTGCAAGATCTTGAGGATGTTCTCGTCCATGAACGGAACGCGGCCCGCGAACATCAGATACAGCACGACGCCGAACGAGTAGACGTCGGCGCGCATGTCGACGTCTTCTCCGCGACACGCCTCGGGAGACATGTACATCGGGCTGCCGATCGCTTGGCCCGTCTTCGTCATGCTGTCGTTCTCTTCGACCTTCGCGATACCGAAGTCGAGGACCTTCACGGTCCACCGACCGTGGCTGCGCTGCACGAGCATGATGTTCTCGGGCTTCACGTCGCGGTGGACGATGCCCTCGGCGTGCGCGTGTGCGAGCGCGCGAGCAGCGGGCACGCAAACAGCGACGACTTCCTCGAGGGTCATCGGCCCTTCTTCGAGACGGTCCGCGAGCGTCTGGCCGCGGAGCAGCTCCATCACGAAGAAGGGACGCTGGTCCGGCGTCACGCCGAAATCGCTGATCCCGACGATGTTCTCGTGATCGAGCTGGGACGCTGCGTGCGCTTCCTGCGTGAAGCGAGCGCGCGCCTCGGCGCTCGTCGCGTGCTCGGCGCGCAAGACCTTTGCAGCGAAGCGCTTCAGCAGCGTCTGATGTTCGACGAGATACACGACCGCCATTCCGCCAACCCCGATGAGCTCCAGTACTCGGTAATTTTTCCCGAGCATCGATCCGATCAACGGATCGCCCTGTGCGGTCTCCACCATTCGCGAAAATATAACGTGAGTGCGGAAAGTCTGCTTCGCGATGATAGTGAGGACATGCCGGTACGACATGTCGGGCGTTGGTTCGCGGCCGGAAACTGCAGCAATGCTTCGTTGACGGTTAAGATGTGCGCAGGGGAAACGAGTGATTCGTACGTCTCGTCTTGTCTTTCTTGCGGCGGTGTATTGGCTGTCACTAGCCACCGCTGCGGCACAACCACCTCCGCCACCGACGGCTCCGCCGACGACAACTCCTCCAACAGAGGAGCCAAAACCTGCTGCGGATCCACCGAGCGAACCTGTCTCTCCAGAAGAGTCAGCGCCTGTCGCGGAAGAGCAACCGCTCCCCGATGCGCCGCCGCCTCCACCACACGAAGAACCGGAGGAGCCAAAGCTCCGCCGTAACTTTGCCGGGTCGATCCAGCTCGACTATATGGCCGTTCCTTCGGAGAAGACAGGGCGTCGCCTTGGTCTCGACGGTGCGACCGCCGAGGTGTCGCTGAAGATAGCGATGGACTTCAGTAGTCGCATCACGTCGAACGTGAAGGTCTGCGTCGCGTGCCACGGCTTCGAAGTGGGCATGGCCTTCTTCGATATCCGCGTCGTCGATCAGCTCAACGTTCGCGTCGGTCGCTTCACGCCGTCGTTTGGCGAGTTCCCCGTCCGCCACGACCCCGCGAACCACCGCACGAGCGACAAGCCGCTTCCGTACGACATGGGGCGCATGCTTCGCCACGAGGAGTTCAACCAAGGTGTTCTCCCCGCACCGTGGGTCGATAACGGCGTCGAGCTCAACGGCACGCACTACTTCGGCGAGAAAGTGCAGCTCTCGTACGCGGCCTTCGCGGTGGGTGGTCCGCGCGCGAGCTCCGAGCCCGTGGACTTCGATTACAAGCTCTCAAGATCTGGTGAGTCGTATTACATAGATAATAACTCGAGACCCGTTATCGGCGGTCAGCTCGTTCTGGGCATCATCGGCGGTGACGTCACCGGCTCGATCGGTGCCTCGATGATGACGGGCACGTATGATCCCGAGCATCGTTACAAGTTCGGCATCTATGGAGCGCACGCGAACATTCGCGTGAAGGACGTCACGTTGCGCCTCGAGTACCTCGCGCGACGGACCCGGATGGCGATGGGCAAGAACCCCGAGCTCGACTTCAAGTACGGACCCGGCATGGACGGTCGTTACGATCCAGACATGCTCAAGGAGGGCGCGTACGCGGAGCTCGAGTTCCCGCTCGGTCAGCGTCTGACGCTCGTGTTCCGCGAAGACGGCCTCCGTCGACGAGGAAACGTGATTCGATCGAGCGCGCTGCGCTCCGACAGCGCACTCATCCGTCACACCGCCGGACTCGCGATCAACATCGGGCAATCGGTCCGGCTCAAGATGAGCTACGAGCGCTACGACTTCAGCGACTTCGACGACGAAGACGTGATTCACACCGGAATCGCAGGTCCATTCTAAGGAGCAGACTCGTGTTGAAGTACTACCTTCCAGTTCTTCTCGCCGGCTGCAACATGGGACCGCGCGTGGATGACGTCGTGATCGACTCGTCGATTCCGATGCCGCCCGACGCGCCACCCGGAGCGCCTCAGTACGTTCTCCCGTCCACGGCCATGGTGCCCAAGACCGCGGACAGCCTCGAGCTGCTCACGCAGATCCAGTTCAACGACGGCCTCGTCGATGCCACGCTCCTCGCAAACAACAACGTGATCGTGCGCGGCACGGGAAAGTCGAACGGCACGACAGTGCGCTTCTGGCACTTCGGTCCGTTCGCCGTGGATACGTACTCGATCCTCGCGCCCGTCTACTACTTGGGGAAGGTCGAGGGTGGCGTGTTCACGCCGCTCGCGAACCACCTCCCCATTCTCGACACGCTGCCCGGTGATCTTCGCTACAGCGCCCTTCGGCGCGTCGTGAACGTGCCGGTCACCGCGAAGTATGCGGGCGAGAAGATCACGTCGCTCGCCGCTATCAACGAAGCGATCGAGCTCGGCCTCGTGGGCGATCCGGAGGTCGACGGTCGCTGGGTGAACATGCCGGTCGTCTTGCCCGGGACCAAGCTCGAGGTCGGACCCGGAAACGTGAGCATTCAGGCGAAGGCGGTGTACGCCCGCGGCTACCAGGCCGACGCGTTCGAGCTCGGAACGCACGGCGTGGGACGTCAGCCGCTTCGTCTCGGCATCGTCGACATCCGCCAGGCGTCGTTCTTGATCACCGGTGTGCCGACGGGGAGCCCGCCGATCATCCCGACCATCCCGGATACGCAGCCGGTCTTCCAGATGGCGATTCCGACGGTCCCTCCGGTCCTGGATCCGCCAGCGCCGAACTATACGCCCCTCTGCCAGGACATCACGGTGAAGCTCGCGGACGGCGTCACGCCTGCCGATATCACGTCCGACGCGCAGCTATTCCGTCGCGCGACGAACCAATCGATCAACGGGTACCGAGCGGACAACGTCGCAGACTACACGATCGGCACGGTCGTCAACAACATCCAGATCCAGTTCGTGGAGGGACAGCCGTGAAGTCGAGCGTGCTTGCCTTGTCCTGTCTCTCGGGGTGCGTACTGTCGGCACCGGACGTCGGCGATCTTCACCCTGGCACCTCCGTCAATGACGCGGGCGAGGTCGTGGGCGTCGCGTGCGACAACTCGGACAGCAACCGCGAGGTGTCCGTGTCGTTCTCGAGAGACATTCGACCACTGATGCTGCGCTCGCCCGGCGGTTGTTACCCGTGTCACCTGAGCCGCACCATCTCCGGCCTCGACGTGTCGACGTATGCGCTGTTCCGCCGGGGAGGCATGAACACCGGCACCAACATCATCATCGACTTCGATCCCTGTAACAGCATCCTCTTGAAGAAGCTCGGACGGACCCCGCCCTTCGGATCACGGATGCCGCTCGCTCCGCCGTACTACACGGACGAAGAGCTGCTGCTGTTCAGGGATTGGATCGCCGAGGGCGCACGCAATAATTAATGCGTCCAACACCAAGCCTTCTCGCGGTTGCTTCGACGTTCGCGGCGCTCGTCGCGTGCAGAGATCCATCGCCCACTTATCCCGCCGCTGGAGCTCCCGCCGAGATCGTCGCGGCGTGCGCGTTGACCGAGCACAAGTGCACCGGCTGCCACGATCGCGAGCGCTATCAGATGCGGGTCCACACGCCCGATCGATGGGCGCAGATCGTTCACAAGATGCGCCTGCTCCCCGCGAGCTCCATCACGCCCAACGACGCGGAGATCATCCTGCGTTGTTTGAACTACCACTCGTCGACGACATCGATGGACATGTACGTGACGCCGCGCGGCGAAGTGCAAGCGTTGCACTTCGACTTGCACAATGTGTTGCACGAAACCCCCAAAAGCGTTGGGTTAGCGATGTGCAATCCGTTGGAATGACGCTCGCCTCACGCTGGCCCACTTCGAGCAATAGCTGAGGACTCGCGACCTGGGGCGGTCGCCGAGGGGTAGCATGAAGAGTGTCTCTATCGTTCTTTCTGCGTTCGTGTCAGTTGCAGGCTGCACGACCGATGACTCGTTGATCGACGACGAGGATCTCAGCACGACCGAGTCGGATCTTGGTGTCAACCAACTTCCGAACAACCTCCCGATGCTGAACACGCTCGGCTGGTCCGAGACGTTTAGCATCGAGGGCAAGGTCAACCTCAAGAACGAATTCTTCAAAGAGTTCGGCACGAACGATCGAACGTGCGGTAGCTGCCACAAGGCGACCGAAGGCTGGACGATCAACACGCTCAACACGCGCATCCTGTTCGAGCTGACCGGCGGTAAGGATCCGTTGTTCCGTACGAACGACGGCTCGAACAACCCGCACGCGGATGTGTCGACGGTCGCCAAGCGCCGCAAGGCCTACAGCATGCTCCTCAACCGCGGCACGATTCGCGTTGGCATTCCGATGCCCGCAGGCGCGCCGTTCGAGCTCATCGCCGTCGACGACCCGTACAACTTCGCGAGCGCGCAAGAGCTCTCGTTGTTCCGTCGTCCGCTTCCGGCGGCCAACCTCACCGCCATCCCGAACGTCATGTGGGACGGTCGCGTCACCGGCGCGACGATCCACGACGCACTGAAGGAGCAGGCGAACGGCGCGACGCAAGGTCACGCGGCGCGGCCGACTCCGCTCAACGACGCGACCCGGCAGAAGATCGTCGACTTCGAGATGGGCCTGTTCAACGCCCAAGCGTACACGTGGGGCATCGGCCACCTCGACGCCAAGGGTGCTGGCGGCGGCGCCGCGACCCTCGCGTCGCAGAACATCGAGTTCACCACCACGATCCCCACTCGCGACGAGCGCCGCTGGAGCCTGTTCGACGCGTGGAAGAACAGCAACGATCCGCAGCGCCGTGCGGTGTATCGCGGTCAGGAGCTGTTCAATACGCGTCACCACCAGGTCGACGCGAACGGCAACCCGCGCCCCGAGTTCACCTGCACCAACTGCCACACGGCGCAGAACTTCGGTACCGACATCGCAGGTCGCTTCTTCAACATCCTCGATCCGGTCAACAAGCCGCTTCGCCGCGCGCCTGACCAGCCGCTCTACACGTTCCGCTACAACGGTCCCCCGATCCTCAACGCGGCAGGTGACGTGGTCACGCCGACCGGCACGATCGTCAAGATCACCGACCCCGGCCGTGCTCTCATCACCGGACGTTGGCAGGACATGGGCCGCTTCAAGGTCCCGTCGATGCGCGGTCTCGCGGCTCGCGCGCCGTACTTCCACGACGGTAGCGCTGCCACGCTTCGCGAGCTCGTGAAGCAGTACGAGCAGTTCCAGGACTTCAACTTCACGGATGCGGAGGAGCTCGACCTCGTCGCATTCCTCTCGGCCCTGTAAACAGTCACCGTCCCGTCGTACCTCGCAGGCTGGCGGTTTCCCCGCCAGCCTGTTCTACGTTTCGGGGGGCTTCGAGTTCTTGCGAGGGCGGGGCAGGTTGTACTGCTCGAGGCGATTGATGAGCGTTCGCCGCGATACGCCGAGAAGGCTCGCGGCTTTGCTCTGGTTGCCTTCCGCTTGTTCGAGCGCGCGCAGGATCCGCGTGCGCTCGTCGTCGTTGTTCGCGGTGTCGGCGCGATGCATCATGGTGCCGATGCGCTGCGTGGTGGCGCTTCGCGTGTACGTGCCGCGAATCTTCTCGACGGGCAGCTGCTCGGCCGTGATCACGTCGCGGTTGCTCAGCACGACCGCGCGCTCGACCACGTTGCGCAGCTCGCGGATGTTGCCGGGCCACGTATACGAGCGCAGGAGCTGAAGCGCGTCCGTGGTGAAGTCGATGCGGCCGCGCGCCATGCGCGACGCGGACACATTGGCGAACCGACGCGCGAGGATCTCGATCTCGCGCGGTCGCTCGCGCAGCGGTGGAATGACGAGCGTCGCCGCGCTGAGCCGGAAGTAGAGGTCCTCGCGGAATCGATCCTCGGCGACGGCTGCTTCGAGATCCACGTTCGTCGCCGCGACGAAGCGAACGTCGATCGCCGAGGACTTGAGCCCCCCGACGCGTCGCACCTCGCGATCCTCGAGGACGCGCAGGAGCTTCGCCTGGATGGCGAGCGACATATCGCCGATCTCGTCGAGGAAGACCGTGCCGCCATCGGCGCTCTCGAGGAGACCGGCCTTTGCCGTCGCTGCGCCGGTGAACGCGCCGCGCTCGTGTCCGAACAGCTCGCTCTCGAGGAGCTCGTGGTTGAGCGCCGCGCAGTTGATCGCGAGAAACGGCTTGCCCTGGCGCGCCGAGCTGTCGTGGACGAACCGCGACATCTTCTCCTTGCCCACGCCTGTCTCGCCCAGGATCAGCACGGACAGATCCGATGTGGCGATCCTCTTCGCGAGCGCGTAGAGATCGCGCATCGATTCTTCCTCGATGACGAGGTCGCTCTCGTCGGGTTCTTCGACGCCGCCGCTGATCCGCGTGAGGAGCGCGAATGCGCTGCGTCCTTCACTGGGGAAGTGCGCGACGATCGAGGTCGCCATCGCGCCCGACTGACGCAACGACGACACCATGCGGCTCGCCACCTGCTCGGCTTGCTCGCGCGTGGAATCGAGCGCGAGGAGCGCGTACATGTCCTCGTCGAAGCGAGCGAGGACATCGGACTGTCGCAGCGTCATCGCGAGCGTCTCGATGATGTGGCTCTCGCTCTGGTTCGCCGCGCGAATGCCGATCACCGTGAACTGTCCGCCGGTGCGCTCGCAGCGCGTGCACTCCTCCTCGACGCGCGCCTGGAAGTAGTCCTGCGTGGAGATGCGTGCGATCTGCGCGGGCGCGAAGCGAGCCTGCACGATCAGCGTCACGGACCCGAGCGTGATGAGCTCGTTGACCGCGACCTCGCGCGGCTCGTCGGGTGGAACGCGCGTGTCGCGGACCTTGGTGCCGTTCGAGCTGCCCTTGTCCTCGATCGCGAGGACGTTGCCCACATATAGAACTGCGTGACGTCGCGAGATCGACTCGTCGTCGATCTGGATCGTGTTGTCCTTGCCGCGGCCGATGGTGACGCTGCCGAACTCGGGCAGCGTGTGCACCGTGCCAACGGCGTTCTCCGCCAGCACGAGCAAGCGGTAGCGTCCCCCTCGCGATGTGACGGCCTGAAGAGGGCCCGTGACCCTGTCGGAACGTGCCACGCGGGCCCACCGTAGCACGACTCACCGCACCCCTCAGCGCCGCGACTGCTCGAACAGCGCCTTTCACGGCGAGAGCACCCGATTCATGCGACGCTCGCGGCCATGACCCCAGCGCTCGAGAGGCAATGACTCGCGGACTTCTTCTCGCACTCGCGGTCTCCGCTGTCGCGTGCGGTGACGACGATCTGCCGCCGCTCACCGACGCCACCGAGCTGCGCTGTCCCACGCCTGGCGACCTGCCGTTTCGCCTCGACACGCGCGGTTTCGCGAACGACACCAACGCGACCGTCGGTACGCAGCGCACGCGCGACAAGAGCGAAGCGTCGGACACGCTCGGCAATCCGAGTGGGCCGAGCGCGAACGTTTACCTCGACGACGCGATCGCATCGGAGTCCTCCCTCGCGTATCGCGGCGCGAAGGGGCGCACGATGGAGAACAATGGCCTCTTTGCGACGCCGCTCCCCGACGAGCGCGTCTCGCTGTGGACGTACACCGCCGACGATTGGATCGCGGTCGGCGAGACGACGACGGACGCGAACGGTACGTACGCGTTGCCCATGGACATGACGGTCGCGAACGGGCAGCCCGTGTACGCGATGCTCGAAGCCGACGGGAGCTGCGCCGAGCACTACGTGCAGCTCTTGCCACGCGGCGCGAAGGTCGTGATCACGGACATCGATGGCACGCTCACCACCGACGACAACGAGCTGCTCATGCAGATCGGCGACGCGTCATACGTGCCGAAGATGAAGGGCGCGGCCGTGGAGATGGTGCGCGCGTGGGCGGACAAGGGATATCCCATCGTCTACATGACGGCGCGCTCGCACGTGTTCCGCGTGGAGACGCGCGGCTGGCTTCGCGATCAGGGCTTCCCGTTCGGCGCGGTGATCACGGCGAACTCGCTCGGCGACGCCGACGGCTACAAGACCGCGTGGGGGATGCGCATGCTCGACACGTTCGGCTGGGTTCCCGTCGCCGCGTATGGCAACGCGACCACCGATATCAGCGCATATGACAACGCGGGCATCCCGAAGGACATCACGTTCATCATCGGCGAGCACGCGGGCAGCGAGGGCACGGTGGCGATCGCCAACGACGACTACGCCAGTCACATCGACGCCTTCATTCGCGCACAGCCCGACAATCCGTAGCCCGCGCGAGCGGTCCTGCTACAGGCGCGCACTGCACCGCGCGAGAACGCGCAGCAGGATCCGCGGATCTCTCACGTCGACCAAACGGGCGTCTCCGACGGCATCCCGTACGTTGCTGGTTGATGTGCACACTTCGACTCCTCGTGATGAGCCTTCTCGCCGTGTCCATCGCGGCTTGTAGTGATGACGATAGCGACGGTCCCTCGTCGGTCAGCCTCGGCGGGACGATGCAGCCCACGGGAGAATCCGGCGAGCTCGTGATCACGGTGCATCGCAGCGGCACCGGCAAGCGCGCGTTGTCGGTTCCGTTCTCGACGCGCGCCGAGACCGCGGAAGGCGATCGCGACTTCGTCGCCACGACGGGCACGGTGGAGTGGGGCGACGGGGATCAGTCCGATAAGACGATCGTGATTCCGCTGCTCGACGATCTGGTCGTCGAGGGTGACGAGACGTTCGTCGTCGAGCTCGGCACGCCTTCGCGCGAGGTCGACTTCGGCGTCACGTCGGTCACGGCGACGATCCGCGACGACGACGGTCCGGGCGATAGCGTCGCGGTGACCTCCGCGGGACGCCTCGTGCACTTCAATCGCGACGAGCCGCGGCTGCGCTACAGCGTCGAGCTCGACGGCCTCGAGGGCGAGACGATCCGCGGCATCGACTACCGGCCCGCCACCGGCCTGCTGTATGCGCTCACCGACGCGAACAAGCTGTACACGATCGATCCGTCGACCGGCGCGTCGACGTTCGTCGTGTCGCTCTCGGCGGCGTTGCCGGCGGACGCGATCGGCATCGACTTCAACCCGGTGACCGACGAGCTCCGCGTCACCAGCATCTCCGGTCACAACCTCCGGATCGACGCCGATACCGGTAGCGTCACCACCGATGCCGCGCTGTCCGGACCGTCGACGGGCTACACCACGCTCGCGCATCACAACAACATCGCGCCGGCCTGCCGCAGCACGCTCTACGCGATCGATGTCGCGAACGGTCGCTTCCTGACGCAGAGCACGGGGCCGGACGGTGTGAACATCGGCGCTGGCGGGCTGCGCGTGGACGCGACGGCGAGCGGCGGCTTCGACGTGTACACGGACGCGACCGGCGCGCACACGTCCCTCGCGGTCCTCACGGTCGGCGGCACGAGTGGCTTCTACAAGATCGATCTGGGATCGGGCACGGCGACCGCGATCCGGCAAAGCGTCGGCCCACTCGAGAGCGGCGAGGCGATCGTCGCGATCGCGATGCCATCACTACCGCCGACCTCGATGACCACGCAGCAGCCGGGCGAGCTCTACGGCGTCACCGCGACCCACGTGCTCTCGTTCAACCGCACCTCCACCGCGAAGTTCTGCACGTACGCCGCGATCGGCGGGCTCGAGGTCGGCGAAGAGGTCGTCGGGCTCGACATGCGCCCGTCCACCGGCGTGCTCTACGCGCTGACGAAGACGGGCACCGCGGGCGCGCTGCGACGGATCGACCCCATTGGGGGCGGGACATCCCCGGCGATTCCCGTCTCCATTCCGCTGCAAGGCACGCAGTTCGCTGTGGACTTCGAACCGACCGGCCCCGTCGGGATGCGCATCCTCAGCAACACGGGACAGAACCTCCGCGTCACCGACGTAAACAGCGGCGCCACGACGAGCGACACCGCGATCGGCGGGGCAGGGACGAACGCGATCGGCGCCGCGTATACCGACTCGGTCCTCGGCGCAGGCACCGCAACGCTGTACGTCCTCGACGCGGCCACCGATCGACTCCGCACCCAGCTGAGTACGGGGACGCTCGTCGATGTCGGCCCGCTCGGCATGGATGTCACCGACGTCGCGGGCTTCGATATCGACGGTCGCAACAACGCTGGCTTCGTCGTCATCACCAGTAACGGCCACTCGCAGCTCCACACGATCGAGCTGGCGACCGGCGCGCTCTCGCCCGCGATCGGAACGATCGCCGGTGCGCCACTGCGCGGAGTCACGCGCGCGACACCGGAGCTCAACCTCTACGGCGTCACCACGGACAACAAGCTCGTTCGCATCTCCGTCACGGATCCATCGAACGTCTCGGTGGTCACCGATCAGCAGCAGATGCCGCCGGTCGACACGATCACCAACCTCGATAGCGGCGAGCATCTCGTCGGCATCGACGTCCGCCCGGGCGGCGCGATCTACGGACTCGGCAGCCGAGGAAACGTCTACGCCGTGAACTCGGGCATCGCGCGCGCGAGCAAGCAAGGCGCGATCTCCGCGAGCTCGATGGACACGAGCAATCCGTTCTCGTCCTTCATGGGCTCCGGCTTCGGGATCGACTTCGATCCCACCGCGCTGTCGCTGCGCATCGTGAGCGACAGCGAGGAGAACGTCCGCATCCCCAACGTGGCGATGCCGAGCGCGTTCACGGATCCCGCGCTGTCCTCGTCGGGTGACATCACGGCCGCCGCGTACACCAACAGCTATCCGCCGCGGCCTGGGCAGGTCCTCACCACCACGCTCTACGTCATCGACGCGCTGTCGGGGCACCTCCTGATGCAACAGCCGAACGGATCGCTCTCCACCGTCGGGCCGCTCGCGACCTCGGGCTCGTTCGCGCTCCCCGGAGTGCCGAGCCTCAACGGCTTCGACATCGCGGGTGGCAACAACGGCGTGGTTCTCGCGGCGTTCCAGCGTCCGTCGTCGACAGGGCAGCTCGAGCCGTTCTCGCGCCTCTATCGCGTCGACCTCGCGACCGGCGCAGCGACCGAGATCGGTGACGGCATCGACGCCGCGCCGCTCCGCGGGATCGCGATCCAGATCCGCTAGCTCGCTACTCGTAGGGAACGCGCAGCACGAACACGTCCAGCTCGCCCGGCGTCGAGGCTTCGAGCGTCCCGCCCACGATCGGCAGCGTGGCGCTGAACGTTCCGGTGATCACGATCTCGTCGCCGGCGAGCACGGCTCCGGCCACGCTGTCGTTGCCGGTGCCCGACACGATCCACAGCCGCGTGACATCGCCGTTCGTGTCGATCTCGGCGACGTATCCATCCCCGTCGCCGACAGCCGTGACCGCGACGCCGGTAGGCGACCAGGTGCCGGCGAAGAAGCCGGAGACGAGCACCGAACCCGACGGAAGCGCCGTGACCGCGAACGCGCGGCTGTAACCGCCGAGCGATCGATGCCACACGCGTGTGCTGTCCCGCCGATACCGCACGACGAGGCCTCCAGGCTCCGAGCCGCCGAGCTCGACCGCGTTGTCGACTTTGCCGACGAACACGCAATCGTCGCCCACCGCGGCCACATCGTTGATCTCGTCCGTCTCAGGCGAGCCCAACGCCGTCGCCCACACGCTCGTCCCATCCGCCGTGGCGATCCCGACGAACGCATCCTCCGCCCCACGCGCCACCGCATCGACCATCGCATCGTCCTCGAAGTCGATGGTCAGCTCGAACTGGCCTCCGCGACACATGCGCCCGTCGTCCCGATATCGCAGCGCCGAGTTGCGTGCCGGGCCGAGGGCGCTCATCCGTACCACCGACTGTTCGGCGCCCGCAGCATCGAGCGTCAACACGAACGGGTTGTCGACACCCGAGGGCCCGAGCGTGTGCGGGCCGAACATGGTCGACGTGGTGGAGAGGTACAGCCCGCCGACCGCGACGCGCGAACCGTCGCGCGAGAGGGACATCGATCGCGGCTGGAAGTTCCAGTTCCCGCCGTAGTCGCGTGACCAGCGGAACACGCCATCGCGCCCGTGCGAGGCAACCCAGATGTTCTGGCCCGCGCCCGAGTCGTGCGTGCCGTCGGGGAGCACCAGGGATCCGGAGAACAGGCCGGCGATGAAGTTCGTCCCGTCTTCCGCCACCACCACGCGCGTCGCTTCGGTGAGGTCGTCGCCGCCGTAGCCGTGGGCCCATCGCAACCCGTGCGCGGGGTCGAAGCTCGCGAGATACCCGTTCACCGTCCCGGTGTGTGGGAGAAGCTCGCCGCCGATCATCAGCGGCGCGTGGTAGTTGCCGGAGAGGTAGACGTTGCCTTCGGCGTCGACGTCAGGCCTGCTCACGCGCTCCGCGCCGCTCGTGCCGAACGAGATGCCGGTCGCGGTTCCTGCGACATCGATCGCGGTCGGATCGAACCCGATGCGACCGCAGCTAGCCAGCGCGAACAACCATGCGCGTCGAAGCATCGGAGGCAGCATACGTTGGCGCTCACCCGCGGAACGTATGGCGGGCGCTTCTTCGAGAGCGACCCTTGCCACGTCGCTGCTCAGGGAAGGCTGACAGTGACGAACAGCGTGTAGGCGTCGCCCTCCAGACGGTAGCCATCGATGATGATCAAGACGTCGATGTCCTGGCCGGTCGTATTGTCGAACGTGATGGTGTCGTTCTGGCCATTCGCGCCGCTGTCGTTGGCGGCCAGGCACGCGATCGGTGACGCATCGCAGTTCGACGCGGGGCCGGCGATCAGGAAGATGCCCGGGTCGTACGTCCCACTGGTCGGATCGACGGTGGCGGTGAGGCGCTGACCGTTCGGGATGGTGATCGAGTGAACGCGATCGGGCCCGTTCGAGTTGACCTGCGCGCACACGCCGGGCCGGTAGTTGTTCATGTACGGCGATGCGGTGGTAGCGGTGATGGTCGCCGCGCCGCCGACGAGGACGACGGGCTCGGCGTTGCTGCAGAGATCACCTGCGAGTCCGACGGGTGCATCGATCGGCGCGTCGACGACAGCATCGATCGGCGCATCGATGACGGCGTCGATCGGAGCGTCGACTGCCGCGTCGATCGCAGCATCGATGTCAGCATCGATCTCCGGGGCGTCGACAACGGTGGCATCCGTCGTCGGCCTCGCGTCGCCCGTGACACCACCGTTGCCGTCGTCGCCACAGGCCGCGACCGCCAGGGCCAGGATGGAGGAGACTGCGAACAGGGTGGTGCGCATGCCGGGACGAGTTCGACCAAGCAGGGCGCTCTTCGATCGGAAGATTTCCGAGAACGCGCGAGAAACGCAGCTTTCACGTGTCAGCGTTGATCGTCGACGCCGCGGAGCCAGGCGTCGTTCGCGTCACCACGCGATAGCGCTGGAACCGCTCACGCGCGATCTCCTCAGGAATGCGGACGGTGGCCGGCCATGTCTCGCGACGGTACGCGAGCGGCGAACACCCGGCGAGCGCGGCGATCCGCGCTGCGAACAGCTCGGCGACGTCGAGAAACTCGGCGAAGCTGCGATGCGGTCGCACCGCGCGGATCTCGATCGTGTCGGGGTGGTTGACGTTCAGCGCCTGATACTTCGAGCGGTCGGCACTCGCCGGAAGCTCCGGTGATCCGAACGTGTAGACGCGGGTGCGCAGGTGCGCGAGAAACCCGGCGAGGTCGAGCGCGCCGGCATCGAACGCCGCGAGCCCCTCGACGAACGCATCGATCGATTCATCCGGTGCCGACGCGAGCGGTGGAGCATTCAGCGAATCGAAGCCGAGCACGCCGAGCGCGAGCTCGGGATGGTTGCAGTAGTCGACGATGAAGTTGCGGATCGCCAGCTCCGAGCCGAAGCTGGTGCGCGCGATGTGGATGTGGCCACCGCCGATGCGCTCGTGCGGCTCGAGTCCGACCGACGCAGCGATCGCGAACAGCGCATCGAATCGCGCTTCCATCGCGCTTCCATCGCGCGGTACTCGGGCAACGCGAGGTGCTTGCCGGTGATCTCGAGGACCCACGGATCGATCTCGACCTTGATCCAGTATCCGTCTGGATAGTGGATGACGTGGCGCGCGAAGCCGTAGCCGTCATCCTCGATCGCGTGATCGTGCGGCCCGATCGCGGCGCGGATCGCACCGACAAACATCTCGCACGCCGCGATGTTCTCGGCGGTATCGAACTCGAGATCGCCGCGCGCGCGTCCTGCCTCGATCAGTTGGGTATTGGTGAAGGTGAGCTCGTACCCGACGGCGAATGTCATCGCCGGCGCGCCTCGCTCGTCTCCGCGCTCGTCCTCTCGATGGCATCGACAATCACGCGCTCGAGTCGCTCGGGGTGGCTCGCGTTGTAATAGAAGACGATGCCGGGCGAGGTCACGTTGGTCTCGATCACGTACGGCCCGAGCAGATCGACCACGCCGAACAAGATGCCGCGCTCGCCGAGGAACCGCGCGACACGCTCGGCCGCCGCCGCTTCATCGCTCGTCAGCTCCGCGCGATGAACCGCCTTGCCGCGATCGAGGTTGCCGCGAATGTCGTCGGGCTCGAGCTCGATCTGGAGCGCACCGCGCACGACGCCATCGACCACCACGACCTTCTTCGACGGCGCGTCGAAGTACTTCTGCGCCATGATCGGCGTGCGGCCAGCCTCGATCAGCTCGACGAGCGCGTTCCAGTTCTTGTCGCCACGCCTGACGAAGAACAGGCCATCGCCGCTCTTGCCGAACAGCTGCTTGATCACGATGTCGCCGTGGCGCTCGCGAAACGCGGTCAATCGCGCGCGGTCGGCCGTCACCAGCGTCGGCGGCGCCAGCTCGGGAAAGTGCACGAGCGAGAGCTTCTCGGCCGTAGCGCGGACCGTCGACGGATCGTTGACGACCAGCGTGTTCGGGACGAGCGCCTCGAGAACATACGTCGCCGCGAGGTAGGTCGCGTCGAACGGCGGATCCTGCCGCATGAGGACGACGTCCATCGTGGCGAGATCGATCATCGACGGCTCGCCGAGCGACACGCCCAGGTCCACACCGCGCGCGGGCGGAAGGTCCGAATGCGGAATCTCGGACGTGTAGGTCACCGCGCGGACTGTCGCGGTCACCGATGGCGATTCGTACGCGAGCTCCGACGGGGTGAAGTAGAAGAGCTCGTGGCCGCGCCGATGAAGCTCACGCGCGATGTAGTGCGTGGTCTCGCCGGGGTAGGTGCGCTCGATCGGGTCCATCAGGACAGCGATGCGTAGGCTCATCGTCAGACCAGCGTGCGTGTGGGAGCGGCCGCGAAGTTCGATGTCGTCGCCGTTCGGCGAACCCCTGCGGCGTCACTGCTCACCCATACTGCTGGCATGCGGCGCATTACTACCACCGGAGCTCGCACCGCAAACGCAGACCTCCGTGCACTTCTCGCGGACTCGTGGGCAGAGAAGATCGCGTGAGCACAAACGGCATCGAACGCGTTCCAATTGCGCGAGCACCGCTTGCACAATTGCCATCACGTGCGTGGCGCGTACGGACGTGCCGCGAACGGCACCATCGCAGCGAAGCGCCGTATGCTGTCAGGCGTGACGATCTACAAGATCGCGACGCGGGAGCAGTGGACGTCCGCGCAAGAGACGGGAGTCTTCGTCGGCGCCCCGGTGGACCTGCGCGACGGCTACATCCATTTCTCGACGGAGACGCAGGTCGCCGAGACACTCGCGAAGCACTTCGCGGGTCAGCGCGACCTGCTCTTGCTGACGGTCGAGCCCGCGCAGTTCGGCGATGCGCTCCGCTGGGAAGTCTCTCGCGGTGGCCAGTTGTTCCCGCACTTGTACGCGCCGCTGCCCGTGGCTGCCGTGCGTCGCGTCGACGAGATCGTGGTCGATGCCGACGGACGCCACGTCGTCGACGAGCTCTTCGCTGGCGCACGTCGAGGCGTGGTCGATGCGTTGGACCGGCGCAGGGCGCTCGAGGAGCTCGAGTTTCGGGATCGCCGCCCAGACAATCGCGTCTGGCGCACCGGCACGCCGTTCCCGGCGAGCTGGGACCCGGGCTCGAAGAAGTCCGAAGAGTAAGCTGCGGGTTCGGCGTTCGGTGATAGTTAGATGTCGATCTTCGGGCGGAGCAGGGGAGTGCTCGTGCCGTCCGCGCAGGCCTTTCCGGCGCGCTGCGGATTGCCGCTACACGCGAACTCGTAGACGACCCGACCGCGTCCGGGCACCGGCTCGACGAGCTCCCCCCGCATGTACGCGGCGCCCAGCACGACGCAGTCACCAGCACGACCGGCCGAGCACGCGAGCTCGAGCATATCGCGCGCCTTCACGAGATCCGGTGGCTCCAGCTCGAGGAACGCCTCGGCCGCGTCGCGACACGTGGTAGGTGTGATGCTGCACGCGCGCTCCCACGCGAAGCGCGTCTCCTCGGCGGACTCCGTGGTCTGCGCGAGGTGGACACACTCGGCGACGACACCCGAGGCGCATCCTTCGTGCAGCTGCTTCTCGGACAAGTCGGGCTGACGCTTTGCCGCGCGACAGCTGAGCGCGTGACCGCTCGCGCAGTTCGCAGCGACGTGCTCGTCGAACCGGTCGTCGTCGAGGAGGGCGCGCGCCCACCAGCACGCTTCGGCGACGCCGGCGCGGCAATCGCTCGCGAACAGCTCGCCTGCGCGCTTGCGTGCGGCGATCGTCGTCCCGTCTGCCGGCGACGCGTGATGATCCGGCGCGAGGCTGTCGCGAAACGCGCGCTCGGCGCTCGGGCCCTGCGCGATCGCGTTCGATGGCAACGCCGGCGTCGGCGCGCCGCACCCGACGGTGACCGCGCATGCGATCGCACCGAGCGCACCGGCCAACGCAGGCGCGAGCGGCGCGCGCGTCATCACGGGCGTCATCGCGGGCGTCATCGCGCGAGTGATCGCGCGCGTCATCGCGGGCGTCATTTCTTCTTCTTGTTCTTCTGTCGCATCTTCGCGAGGCGATCCTTCACGTTCTTCATCTTCATCCGCACCATCGCCAACGTCCCCTCCTGAAGGCCATAGGGCTTTGCGTCGGTATATGCCTGCTCGACGGTGAGCGCGATGCTCGAGATGCGAGACCACGTGGCGTCCGAGACATTCGCGTCCTCCGGGAGGCTCATCTCGAGGAGGTTCAAGTCCGCGAGCGCGCGCTGTGCGAGGCCCGATGCCGCCGCCTTGGGATCGCTCTCGCGCATCCCCATCGCGAGCGCCTGCGAGCTCGCCTCGATCGCGCCCATCGACTGCACGATGCTCTCCTTGACCAGATCGCTCTCGGTCGTGTCGGGATCCTCCTTGCCGAGGAGTGCGTTCGCGCCCGACGATTCGGTGCCCATGCGCTGATTGAAGAAGGCGGCGGTGCGGTCAACGCCGTTCGAGTTCACGCCGTCCATCACGGGGTTGTGGTTGCGCGAGGCCCACTGCCGGATCTTCGCCTGCACGTTGCCGAAGCGACTCCGCGCGGTGTTGTAGATGCCGAGGCCCTCGCGAACATTGCGGTCCGAGAACTTCATCCGCTCCATGTCCTCCCAGATCGGATGCAGCGTCTTCTGCACGGCGTTCGCCTTGTCGCTCGCGGGCTTGATGATCACGTCCATCACGCCCTGCGATCCCATCTCGTTGATCGGCGCGGCGATCGCGGCCTCGATCGTGTCGCACGCATCGTTGATCTGCATCGCCGCGCGACGAAGCTGCGCGCTGATCGCGCTGCCACGATTGCCGTCGGCGCGCATCGTGTAGTCGCTGCGCGTCAGGTCCTCTTTGCGCTGCACGAGACCACCGCCGCCGCCGCTCACCGGCGATGCGTGCATGGGCGCACCGAGCAGGTCCGCGGCAGACTGTCCCGCGACCACGCGATCCGCCACCGCGTCGGCCGCCCGCTCGTAGGCATCGCCGGCCTCTCCAACGCCACCATAGAGGTTCACGCCCTGCGCCTGCTGGACGACGTGCGCTGCCTCGTGCGCCGCCGTGTGCAGATCGGGTTCGCGATCGAACACCACGTGATCGCCGGACGCGAACGCGGTCGCTCCCATCGCGCTCGCACTCTCTCCGCCGACGTGCGCCTGGATGCTCGAGATGTCGTGACCACCGAACGCTTGCTGGATCCGATCGAAGTGCGGCATCTGCGTGACCGGCGACGCGACGCCTTCCGCCGCCGCCGCGTGGACGTCGGTCTCGATGCCATAGATCGCGGGATCGACGGCGGGTATCCCCTTCACCTGGATGTTGTCGGTCGGCTCGTCGCTATCGCCCGGAGTGCCCCCACCGCTTGGAGCGGACTCGTCGATCCAGCTGTCGCCCGGTTCACCCGCCACCCGCCCGCCCGAAGTTGGTTTTGTCGTGGATGTCTTCGCGCTGTTAGAGTCGAACACGGAATGGGACGATCGTAGCAAGCGAAGTGCCTCCGGGAACTGGCGAGAACTACTCGCGCTGGTTCAGCGGAGGAGGTGGACCTGGTCCGCTTTGGTCCATGCGTGGTCCACCTGTGGTCCACCTGTGGTCCACCCGTGGTCCGGTGTTGGTCCACGAATGGATCACCGGTCGAGGAACACCAACGGACGACGCACGGGCTCCGTTAGAAGTCGCAGCCGGCCAGACCGAGCCAGGCTTCAGATCTCGAGGAGCTGCGGGAACCACAGCCACGTGAACAGCGCGAGCACGGCGAGGCCGAGGAGCGTGATGAACACACCCGGACCGACCATGTCGCGCGCGGAGAACTCGCCCTTGCCGTCGGGGGTGACGCTAAAACCGTAGGTCATCGCGTTCGGCGGCGTGCTGATCGGCAACGGCATCGACAGCGTGCACGCGAAGGCGAGGACGATCAGGATCGCCGCGTGCGGAATGCCGCCCATCCCCATCACCATCGGTGCGAGGAGGTTCACGGCGGCGGTGTTGCTCATCATCGACGAGACGACGACGGCGAACACCGCGACGACGCCGAGGACCGCGAACGGAGGCAGACCGTCGGTGGGGAGCCTCGCGCCGGCCCACGCAGCGAGCCCGGACTGATCGACCGCCGCGCCGAGGGCGAGACCGCCGCCGATCAACAGGATCACGTCCCACGGCAGCGCGCGAAGATCCGCCGTGCGCAGCAGGTTGGTTCCGAAGAAGACCACGACCGGGAGGAGCGCGACCGTGCCGGCGGTGAGCTCCAGCGTCCCCGCGAAGATCCAGCCCACGACCGTCACGGCGAACACGATCAGGACGAGCACCTGAGGGCCGCGGAACGGCTGCGGCTCTTCCTCCTCGTACTCGATGGCGGTCACCTCGCTCGGAAACCGTCGCCCGAGGTAGAGGAGCAAGACGATCTGGAGGACCACGAGGATGGGGACGCCGAGCGCCATCCACGCGCCAAAGCTCGGTGCAACGCCCTCGGCCTCGAGGTAACGCATCACGATCGCGTTCGGCGGCGAGCTCACGGGCGTCGCCAGGCCGCCGAGGTTGGCCGAGAACGCGATTCCGATGAGGAGTGACTTGCGGAATCCATCCCCGGACGGCACGCGCGCGAGCAGCGCTCCGGCGGGGCCGAGCATCAGCGCGCACGCAGCCGTGTTGCTCATCCACGCGCCGAGGAGCGTGGTCGCGAGCATCATCGCGAGCACGACGCGCTGAGGGGAACGCCCGACACGACGGAGGATGCCGCGCGTGATGTAGCGATCGAGGCGGCTCCGCTCGATCGCGGTGCTGAGCACGAACCCGCCGAGGAACAGGAGCGTGACGTCCGAGAAGAACGCGTTCAGAAACAGCGCCGTGCCTCCTCGCGACGTCTCGAGCACGGGCGCGAGCCACACCAGCTCGAGCGCGAGGATCACGAGGCTCGTGACGAACAGCGGAACCGCCTCGGTGAGCCACAGCGCGCCGGCCACGACCACGATGCCGAAGGCGACCTCCGTGGGGCGGGGCATACCGAGCGGTTCGGCGAGCCAGCCGGCGCGAGTCACGACACCGGCGACGATCGCGATCACGATGCCGAGCTGCGCGCGCAGTGGTAGCCGGAGGGCGATCGGGACCCACTCCGTGACCACCGAGGGCAGGCGCCGCACCGCGATGTCTTACCAAATGGGCGCAGAACCACAACCGTCTCCGTCGATGCGCAGATCCTTGGAACCATCACCGCGCCGAACAATGGCGTCACCGCCGGTGTCCAGTTCTGCGCTGACGGCGAACTGCTGCGCGGGCACGAGCGCTCGTCGAGATGCTCCTCAAGATCTTCGATCACACGTGGTAGCGTTGACGCGCATGCCGGTCTTTTTCGACAAACCGGAGACGAGTGGGGCGGAGTCGGGCGGCCGCACGTCGATCGGTCCGATCGAGACTTCGGTCGTCCCCGAGGCGACGAGTGGCCACATGTCGATCGGTCCGATCGAGACCTCGGTCGTCCCCGAGGCGACGAGTGGCCACATGTCGATCGGTCCCATCGCATCGTCGGTGGCTGCGCCCAAAGACAAGCCCGAGGTCGATCCCGCGGCGCTCAAGGCTGCGGTCGGTCATCTCGCAGACTGACGTGCCGAGCACCTCCGCGTCGCACTGCACGCGGCGAGCGCGGCATCACTGATCGGGATCTGAGTAAACTGATCGCGGATGGTGCGCCGCCACGCGACAATGCGATCTCAGCTGGTCGCGCCGCTGCTGATGTTCGTTCGTGAGCGCGGTGGTGATCCGACCGCGCTGATCGAAGAATTCGCTCTTCCATCCGATGCGGCTGACCGGCCCGAGGTCGTGCTGTCGCTGCACGCGTTGCAGGCGTTGCTCCACGAGGCGGCGGCGCAGCTGGGCGACGCGTGTTTCGGCTTGCATCTGGCCGCCCGACTTCCGCGCGGCGTCTACGGCGTGCTCGAGTACACCTGCCGGAGCGCGTCGACCGTTCGCGAGGCGCTCGTGCGCATGGTCCGCTACATCCGCCTCCTCAACGAGCTCGTCACCGTCGATTTCGAGCCGCTCGCGCGCGGCAGCGCGACGATCGAGCAGCGGATCGACGGAGAGCCGTGCTGCGTCGGTCGGCACGGCAACGAGTTCTTCGTCGCGACGCTTCTGCTCGGTGCCCGAGCGCTCACGCGGAACGCGTGCGTGCCGACGCGCGTCTGGTTCGCACATTCCTCGCCCGAAGATGACTCCGAGCTCGTCGCGCTGCTGGGGACCCGCGACGTGCGATGGGATGCCAGCAGTAACGGCATGGAGCTCGCGGCTGACGTACTCGATGCTCCCTTGACCACGGCGGACCCGCCACTGCTCTCTCTGCTCGAGCGTCAGGCTCAGCAGTCGCTCGGCCCGCAGAGCAACCACAGGGTCGTCGCGCTCGTGAACCGCCGCGTTCGCGAAACTCTCGGCGAGACGCCGCCGACGCTCGAACGCATCGCGGCCGAGCTTCGTATGAGCCCTCGGACCCTGCAACGCCACCTCTCCCAAGCAGGCACCGGCTTCTCGGAGTTGCTCGACGAGCTCCGGCACGAGCTCGCGCTGGAGTACGTGCGTGACATGAAGCGGCCGCTCGGGGAGGTGGCCTATCTGCTCGGGTATTCGGAGCTGAGCGCGTTTCTACGCGCGTTCAAGCGGTGGACTGGCAAGACACCGAGCGAGGTGCGCGGCGCTTGAGGTCAGCTCTTCTGGCGGGCGCAGTCACCAGTGTTCGTGGCGCTCGCCGAGAGAATGCGGTCATGACCAGCGACGTCTTGATGCCACTCCCCGATCGCGACTTCGACGTCACCGAGGTCGCCGTGCCCTGGAAGTTGCTGACGGAAGCCGGCTATCGCGTCATCTTCGCGACCGAAGATGGCGCGACGCCCTCTGCCGATCCGCTGCTGATCAGCGGCGTCCTGTTCGGCAAGCTCGGGGCGCGGCCCGAAGCCATCGCCTACTATCGCGAGCTCGAACAGGATCCCGAGTTCCTGGCCCCACGCCGCTGGCGCGATCTCGATCCCGCCGCGTTCTCCGGGCTCTTCCTCCCCGGCGGCCATGCCAAGGGCATGGTGCAGTACCTCGGCAGCAAGGAGCTGCACCATTGGATCGCCAGGTTCTGGCGGACGGAGCGTCCGGTCGCCGCGATCTGTCACGGCGTGCTCGCGCTCGCGCGCTCCACTGATGAGAACGGACGCTCCGTACTGCACGGCCATCGTACGACATGCCTCCCGAAGTACATGGAGCGGTCGGCATACCTCCTCACGTTCTGGAAGCTCGGCCGGTACTACCGGACGTATCCCGCGTATGTCGAACAGGAAGTACGTGCCGTGCTCGCCGCGCCGGCCGACTTCGAGCGTGGGCCGCGAACGCTGGTGGCGCGCGGCACCCGCAGCGACGACCGCGCGGCCTTCGTCGTCTCGGACCGTCGCTATGTCTCGGGGCGGTGGCCGGGTGACAGTTACCTGGTTGCCAAGCGGTTCATCGAGATGCTGGCGGATGCGCATGTCTAACGAGTTGATCCGGGTCCGGCGGGATGGCGCCGTCGCGGTGGTTCGCTACGACAATCCGCCGCGCAACTTCCTCACGCTCGGCGTGCTGAGCGAGCTGCGACGCTGCTGGGCGGCACTCGAACGCGACCCCGAGGTTCACGTGATCGTATTTGCGGGTGCGAGTGACGGTCACTTCATGCTGCACACCGAGGTCGCGCAGATCCGCGCGATGCTCGCGAGCACTCCGCCCTTGCCAGGCCCGATCATGCGACTCGCGATCGCGGCGATGCGCGGTGTCGCCTGGATGCTCTCTCGCTGGCCGTGGATGGCGGATCGGGTCTTGTCGGCGCGCAGCGAGCAAGCAATGGTCCGCTCCGCCGTGCTCGAGATGACCGTGTTGTTCGACATGATCGAGCGCTCGTCGAAGGTCACGATCGCCGCCATCAATGGCTCGTGCATCGGCGGCGGACTCGAGCTCGCGCTCTGCTTCGATCAGCGCATCGTCCTCGATGATCCGGACCTTCGCATCGGTTGCCCCGAGGTGCTCATCGGCCTCCTGCCCGGATTTGGCGGGACGCAGCGGCTCGTTCGCCTGCTCGGCGCGAGTCGCGCGCTCGACATCCTGCTCGGCGGCGAACTGTTGACCGCGCGCGCGGCCGCCGAGATGGGGCTCGCATCGCAGGCGCATTCGCCCGACGAGTTCTGGCCGTCAGTCGACGAGCTCGCGAGCCGCCTCGCACGTCGGCCGACGAACGCGGTAGCTGCGATCAAGCGGGCGATCCGCCGTGGTGGCCAACGGTCGCTCGGACGCGGGCTCGCGCTCGAACTTCGTGAGGTCTCGCGCGTCGCGCGCACGAGCGAGACTCGCGAAAGCCTCGATGCCTACGCACGCGAGATCGAGCGCCAGATCGCGCTGCCCGAAGCGCAGCAACTCGGGCTCGTCATGCTCGCGGAACGCATGGCCGGTCGCCGCCAGATCACCCGCGTGTGCGATCAGCTGGTGTGCACGCCCGCGGGCTCGGTGCGTAGCGGGGCGAACAGCTCGAACACGGTCAGCGCGATCACCGCGAGCACGCCGAGTAGCAACAGCCCGGCGGTGGGCACGGCGAGCCACGACAGCGACTCCTTCGCGACGTCGGTGCCTCCCAGGCCCGGCGCGGAGCGGGCCACGAGCATCCAGAACATCGAGTAGCCGAGGCTACCGACGCCGAGCGCGAGCGCGACACCGCGCGCCACGATCGGCCGCGGCCGGCGCAGCACCGCGAGCAGCACGATCGCACCGAGCGCCACGGCGCCGATGCCGCCGCCGTGCAGGTGGGCTCGCTTGTAGTAGGTCCAGCTCTTGTCGACGACGCTCTTCGCCTTCGCCGCATCGCCGCCGTAGACGGTGTCGCGCACCGCATCGGCACGCGCGGTCAGCCCGGCCTTGAGGTCGGTCTCGAAGGCGCCGAACGCGCCACCGAACCCGAACCCGAACAGGATGGTCACCAGGGCGAGCAGGACTCCCCAGCGGCACGTGCGCAAGCGCGAGACGACGTCACCATCCTTGGCGGTCATGTCGCGAGTATGACGACAAAGCTGCCGTGCGTGACTTAGAAGCGCTCGATGTGAGCGCGATCACGCGGTGGGAACGAGGCGACCGCCGACGAGCGACCACACGTTTCCGGGAGGCACCGGGAGGTCCGCGACAACCTCGGTCGTCACGTCGAGCGCGCCACTCGTCCGGATCGAGATCGTGCGATGCAGCAAACGCGACTGCGCGACGCTCCAGTACTCGAGTCGATGCACGCCGTCGATCGCGGTCATGTCGGGTGGGCTGATCCGCGCCGCGACGCTCGCGCGTAGCTCCGAGATTCGCCCCGTGCTCGCGGGCGACGTCCATGGGATTTCGTCAAAGGTCGCGATCCGGAGCTCGCCCGTTTCTTCCGCGGTCCAGACGGCCACGAGGTTCAAGAACACGAGAGCGCTCTCGGTGCTCGCGACGGCGGGCGGATCGGTGCGGCACACGGTCTGAAGCTCCTCGAGACGACCCGTGAGGACGTACGCGGCGTTCGCGGGATCGAGCGCGCAATACAGGACGCGCGCCGGAGTGGGAATGGGCGACGCGACCTCGAGGATGCGCATGCGCGCGAAGAATGGCAGCACGAGCTCGGTGATGTGCGCATTGGGGAGGCGCGGCTCGAAGCTCGGCACGGCTCGCTCGATCACGGCGCGAAGAGCAGTCATCTGCGGTGAGTCGAGGCGCGGGTTCTTGCGGCCGAACTGCGCGATCCGCTCCGCTTCGGGAGGCTTCGATGCCTCCGCGATGCGCGCGGCAAACTGCGATCGATACGCCGCCGCGTTGATGCGGACCGCACGCAAGAGCTCGTCCACGACACGTGGCGAGGTAGCCTGATCGTCGTCGAGAAACGCGTAGGCGAGGAACACGATGCGCCAGCCAGCAGGCGATTCGCGGAGCTGGAACCCCGGAATGCCGAGCTTGGTGTTTGCCGACATGATCGCGGCCGCGACGGCGGTCATCGCGTGTCGCGGAACGTCGAGCGGAAGCACCTCGAACAGGTGAAGCGTGCCGGTCGACGTCTGCCACCGCATCTCGATGCTGCTGAACCCGGTCCCGACGCGGCTTACGAGGATCAACCGGTTGTTGCTATCGTCGACGGTGTCTCCCTGGGCGCGCCGGTGCGTTGCGATCGCGGCGAGCGAGTCCAGCCGCTTGGTCACGCGCGGCTCGCCTCCCGGAGCGTGTCGAGCTCCAGCTTGGTCCGTGCTTCACATTGCGCGATCGTGGCAGTGCACAGATCGATCGCGGTGGACGATACGCGACCATCCTCGTCGAGGAACAGGTGCGTCGTGAACGCGAGCGTCTCGCGAAGCTCGAGCAGCAACAGCGGCAGGCTCATGTTGATCCGGCTCACCATGAGCGCGACATCGGTGGCCGAAACACTGTCGAGCGCGAGGGCGATCGGAGCGCGAACTCGAACGAGGCCTCGTCCCTCGTCCCATTCGATCTCGATCGAGGGCGTTGCCACGTGGTCGACGACCTCGGCCCGACTCGCAAACCACCGCACATTGCTCATACCGCTGCTAGCCCCGACTTCTGGATGCGCTCGAGGACTGGCAGCTGCACGGAGGCCGTCTCGACGACGAGCGCAAACGCGCGCTCGACAGCGATCGCCGACACGTGGCCGTCTTCCTCGATGGGAATGCGTGTGGCAATTCCGATCCCGCGACCGGCCATGATGCAGCCGATACCGAGGCCCGTGCGGTTGATCTCGACGGCGTGCAACGCGAACACACCACGGTTGGCGTCGCTGACGGTAACGGGCACGCTGCACACGATCCGCAGCGTTCTGTCGGAGAGGAAATGCAGCTCCACGTGCGCGTTGAAGTCGGCGATGCGCGCGCGCACGGCAGCCTTGGTCCCCGCGATCATGACCTCGAACCCACGTCCCTTGAGGTGACGAGCGATCGCTTCGATCGATGCTAGAGGAACGGTCACGCGGGGAGCTTATCAGCCGCCGGTACCACTCGCCCCACCGGCCGCACGTGCTGCGCGGGCCTGTGCTTCGCGCCAGCGCAAAAGGTCATAGAGCGCATCGGGAGTCAGATCGTTTTCTGGGAGGAAGCGGCCGAACTCGTCGCCTCCGAGGATCTGGAAGTCCTCGGCGCTGATCACGCCCATCTGATGGAACGTTATCAGTAGATCGGTTCCGCAGTTCTGGGCGCCGGCGACCGGACGCGTCCCGTCGGGCGCCGTGGGATCGACGACATACTGGATGCGCCCGAGCCGCCTCTGCTCGTCGACATCGAGCTCCGTGACGGCGCGTGCTGGATCATCGTCGTTGGGCTGCGCACGTCGTCGGCCGGTTCCGTTGCGCCGGCCGTTGTCGCCCACGGACTCGACGCGATCCATCGGCACACCCATGAGTTGATAGTCGGTCTCCGCTTGCGTGGCGATGATGTCTTCCGTGCTCGTCTGGGCCATGCGACCCGGATCCGTGAGCAGGTCCATGCGATTGCGCCGGTCGGTCACCGTGCGCTCGAATTCCGTCGGATCGATGAACTCGCGATCGAAGACGTGGCTGCGATCGTGCTCGACACGAGCGTTGCCGACCTTGTGATTCTCGAAGTCGAACGGGTCCACGTCCCGGCTCGGGAAGAGCTCACCCTGCACGCGCGGCACGCCGGAGAAGCCCGAGCCTTCCATCGGTGGGTGCCCGGTACCCATGCTCTCGAGTCGGCGCGGGCGGTCGCCTACGCCAGGGAACGTGTCGGTCAGTGCGTCATTGCGCGCATCGACCGTCGCCTGGGTGGCGGGGCCAAAGCTCGAGTGAATCGTGGGATCCGTTGTCGACGTGGCAGCGATGTGGCCCGGCGTCGGGCCGTTCTTGCCGCCGATGCTCGGGTCGGCCCACACCTCGATCCCACCCTCCGGTGCATCCGGCGATCCGGGACGGCGTTCGTCGCCGCGGAACTCGGGGCTGTTCCGGAAGTCCT
The DNA here is from genome assembly GCA_023428295.1 of Pseudomonadota bacterium. Classification (GTDB taxonomy): domain Bacteria; phylum Myxococcota_A; class Polyangia; order Haliangiales; family Haliangiaceae; genus JABFXX01. The sequence goes on along the minus strand of JAEYYV010000334.1, from coordinate 7,495 downwards.
CGAGCGCCTGACGCTGGGCAGCGAGTTGATCGGGCGACATCGGCGCGGGTGACATCGCGCTCCATCACAAAGCGCGCTCATTCGCGTTGCGTCATCTTACTGACATTCGCCACGTTGCTTCCCAAGCTCAGCGGTCAGGCCGAAAGGATCTGGTACGCCGAACGGACCGTCGAGTACGGCTGGTCGCGCAACATCCTCGCGTTCCAGATCGCCGGCCGGCTACATGTGCGGCAAGGAAAGGCACTCAACAACTTCAAGCGGACGCTGCCGCCGGCCGATTCCGACTTCGTCGCGCAGGTGTTCAAGGATCCCTACCTGTTCGATTTCCTCGGCACCGCGGATCCCCGGCAGGAATACGAGGTCGAGGCGTCGCTGATCGCGCACGTCGAGCGGTTCCTGTTGGAGCTCGGGTCGGGCTTCGCGTTCGTCGGACGCCAAGTCCCGCTCGAAGTTGGTGGCGACGACTTCAAGCTCGATCTGCTCTTCTACCACTTCAAGCTGCGACGCTTCGTCGTCGTCGAGCTGAAGTCGGTGAAGTTCGACCCGGGGATGGTAGGCCAACTGCACATGTACCTGTCGGCGGTCGACGACATGCTCAAGCAACCCGACGACCAGCCGACGATCGGACTCTTGCTGTGTCGCGGCAAGAACGAGCTGGTCGTTGAGTACGCGCTCCGCGATCAACGCAGGCCGATGGGCGTGGCGGACTGGGAGACTCAACTCGTGGAGAAGCTGCCTGACTCCCTCAAGGGAAGCTTGCCCAGCATCGAGGAGATCGAGGCTGCGCTTGCACCTCCTAAGAAGCGGGTGGCCATTAGGAAGAAGCGGAGAAGAGTGCGGCTGGATGACTGACGAGAAGCTCGATCCGCGATTCGACATCGCAGCGTTGGTGGTGAACCTTCAAGAGGCTCCAGCGGTCGATGCAGCTACGCTCGGATCAACCCCGGTCAGGAGGAACGATCGTGGACGTCGATGCTTCCCGCGGGACGCACTGCAGCCCAGCTCAATGTCGGGTCAGGAGCGACCGCTCACCGGTAGGCGGCTTCGCCGCTGCACTCGAGGACGATGGTGCCGACCGCCTCGGGACCGAACGGGACTAGTAGGTGGGGCGCGAGCGAGAACGTGAAACCGCCATCGTCAGCGGACTCGATCGTGAGGAGGCCCGTCGACTCGCTCATGTCCGTAATCCACTGCTCGTCAACGGTAAAAACACCACCCGGGACTTCGAGATACCCGACGGTTCCATCGAATGTCGTACCGGTGGTGATCGGTCCGGCGAGGTTGAACTTGAACCTCCGCAACTTCGTAGTGTCGACGAAGACGACCTCCAAGTTACCGGGGCTTCCGTTGACGCTGCCGGTGTCATCCATGACGAATGGGGATGGGTCGGCACTGGAATCGCTCGATGGCGTGAGTGTCGCGGATGCAGTGGCCGTGCCCGGCTCGAGCGCGTTCGAGCAACCAATCAGCATCACGAGACCGCCCGCCAACCACTGCTGCATGTGGCGAAGGTACCAGCGTGATGCACTCAACGCGACGGATCTCAGAATGCGGCGCGAGAACACGTCGATGACGAACGCGACGTACGCGAAGCCCAGCCAGGTGGCCACGTACGCGAGGTCGGCGACCCAGAGCTGGTTCGGACGGGTCGCGGTGAACTGGCGAGCGACGAGGTCCGGCGGGCGTAGCGCTGTCTCGTCGGCCACGGTCGTCACCTTGAACGCACGGCCGCGAATAGCTCCGCGCACCCCCATGCCGCGCATGAGCCTCTCGACGGTGCACCGGGCCACCTCGATGTTCTCGCGACCGAGCTGCCGCCACACCTTCTTGGCGCCGTACACCGCGTGGTTCTCGTCCCACACGCGCTGGATCTCCCCGCGACCGCTCCGGGGTTGATGTCCTGCGAGATTCCGCGGTCGTCCGAAGAGGCGGTCGGCCATCCCGGGTGAGCGTCCGCCTGATGGACATTTGCTTCGGACAAGTCTCGGACGAGTCGAGCGCCGCCAACAATCCGCGAACAATCAACCCCGTCGCGGTTCTCCCCTTAGCACGTCGTCTCTTCGCTCATTCCCACGATGCGGGTGGCCTTCTTGCCGAGCAGCTTCGCGCCCACGCTGAGGAGGTTCATGTTCTCGAGGTCCCACGCCGAGCGCTCCCACATATGGCCGAGGAGGATCTGCTCGATGGTTTCGCTCGTGACGTAGACGACCGACTTCTCGAAGGTCGCGAGGACGATGTCCTGCTCGTCGCGCCGGAACAGGCCGCGCACCATCGGCTCGAGCTTGGCGCGCGTGAATCTGTTCCCTACGTTTGCCGGCACCGCGGCGTGAGCTCGTCCGCGGGCGAGCCGACGCACCTCGCGCACGAGCGCATTGCACAGGTCGGCGTGCTGGCGTTTCCCGCGTTCGAAGACGTCGCCCGACCATGCCCGCGCTTCGATGTCGGCGTCGCCGGTACGCAGGTACCGCGCGACCTCGACTGCGACGCTCGGCGACGGCACGGCTGCATATTACCGGACGATAGTGGCGCCTCGGTCCGAGCGATAGCATCAGAGCGCGTGATTGAACGAACACCGCAGTGCCCCGGCCTACTGGCACTCGGTCGCGTCATCCCTGGCAGCTGTGAAGGGTCTGGAGCGAAGTGATCGATCGACTGTGCTCGGTGCTCGTCTCCATCACGTGACGCCGACCGCGAGAACATGGGGATACCAGCTCGCTGAACCCGAACTGGTCAGGCTGCCTTCGGCGTCGGCCCGAGGCAGCCCGGTGCTTCCGAGACGCTACTTCTCGTCGTACATCGCTACGAAGCGGCCGACCACGCCGCCGGCGCGCAGCTTCTCGATCGCGTCGGGGATCTCCGCCTGCCTGATGTGGTTGATCGGTGGCGCCAGCTTGCCGGACTTCATCAGGTCGTAGAGGGCTTCGAGATCCTTCTTGGTGCCCGACTTGGATCCCTTGATGGTGAGCTGTTTGATGATCAGCGGGTAGGTGTTGATCTTCGCTTCGAGGCGCCCCATCCCCACCTGCACGAGAGTGCCGAACTCCGCGAGCGTCTCGATCGCGGCGGCCGTGGTGGTGCCGAACCCGGCGTAGTCGACGATCAACTCGAGACCCTTGTCCTTGAACGCGTCGATCGACTCCGCGACATCGGCCAGGCCAATCTCGCCCTTGAGCTTGCGCGTCTCCGGGTTCACCTCCGCGCCGTACACCTCGGCGCCGGACAGGGCAGCAACCTTGGCGCCCATGTAGCCGAGGCCGCCCAGGCCGATCACGCCGACCTTCATGCCGGCTTTCGCGCCGCCCACAGCCATGATCGCGTGGTAGGCGGTGAGTCCGGCATCCGTCGCCATGGCACCGAGGTCGAACGGAACCTCGTCAGGCAACTTCACCAGGTTCTCGTCGGTGGCGAGCAGTTTCGGGCCGAAGCCGCCGTCCCACTTGCCGTACCCGAGGGCGTCACCGTCGCTGAACAAGGGCGCGAGGCCGACGCGGTCTCCCACTTTCCAGTGGTCCATGCCCTCGCCGACCTCGCTGATCACGCCAGCGTTCTCATGCCCCATGGTGCGGGGGAGGATCGGGAACCCCGCCATCCATCCGTCGTCATAGAGCGCGCTGACGTCGGAGTGGCAGACGCCCGCAGCCTTCACACTGACGACGACCTGGCCAGGGCCGGCCTTCGGCTCTTTGACCTCATTCAGCTTGAGCGGCCTATTGGTGCCGCTGAACTGCCATGCCTTCATGTGCTCCTCCTCTTCGATGCGGTTGTACCGAGCTTGATCGCGGCACACAAAGCCATTCGCGCCGAATAGGCGCTGTCTAAAACTTATTCCGGAGACGGCGTCCCATCGTGAGTCCGAGGAGGAGAGTCGCGGCAAAGAGCAGAAGTCCAAGCATCATAGGTTTGCTCCGATCAATGGTGACTCGTGAACCTGGGTGGCGGCGCAGCTTGGACATCATGTCCTCCTCGCTTCTTGAGAAGCAACTCGCGGCCCCCCCCCTGAGTGGCGAGCGAAACACTCAGAGAGCAGCGCGGGAGTGCCGGCATCTCTGAGCTCGAATCGAGGCGTACTCGCGTTGCAATGCTCCCTCTTGCGTCCGATGGTGCCGGCGTGGCGGACGAGCAAATCGAGAACGTCGTTCTGGGCGGTGGCGAGGCTGGCAAGTACATCGCCTGGGAGCTCGCGAAGCTCGGTCGTCCCGTCGTCGTCATCGAACGTGCGCTCGTCGGCGGATCGTGTCCGAACACCGCGTGTCTGCCGAGCAAGAACGTGATCCGCAGCGCGAAGGTCGCAAACCTCGTCGAGCACGCGTCGGAGTATGGCGTGCACGTGAGCGATGTCCGCGTCGCGATGGAGGGTGTGCGACGGCGAAAGCGCGAGATGGTCGACGGCATGATCGCGATCCATCGCAAGAAGTTCGACGTGCCGAACCTCGAGCTCGTGATGGGCGCCGGCACGCTCGTCGCGCCGCGCACCGTCGAGGTCGAGCTCGCGTCCGGCGGAACGCGCCGGTTCGGTGCCGAGCAGTTGTTCTTGAATCTCGGCACCCATGCCGCGATACCGCCAATTCCTGGGCTCGTGGCCGCCGCGCCGCTCACACATGTCGAAGCGCTCGAGATGGGCCGTGTGCCGGTGCACCTCGTTGTCATCGGCGGTGGTTATGTCGGCGTCGAGTTCGCGCAGGCATTCCGTCGATTGGGGAGCCGCGTGACCGTTCTCGAATTCGGCACGCAGCTGCTCGGCCGCGAGGATCCGGATGTGGCAGACGCGGTGCGCGCGATGTTCGCGGAGGACGGCATCGACGTCGTCCTCGGCGCGGAGACGAAAGCGGTCGAGGGGCGATCGGGCGATGGCGTCCGGTTGCGCGTGCGGATCGCGGCTGGCGAGCGCGTCATCGAGGGCTCCGACATCCTCGTCGCGGCAGGACGAGTTCCCAATACGCGCAAGATCGGTCTCGAGCAAGCGGGCATCTCGGTCGACGAGCGCGGCTTCATCAAGGTCGACGACCGCTTGCAAACCACTGCCGACGCGGTGTGGGCGCTGGGCGAGTGTGCGGGGAGCCCGCAGTTCACTCACGTCGCATTCGACGACTTTCGCATCGTCCGCGACAACCTCGCGGGCAAGTCGCGCTCGACGCGTGACCGTCTCATCCCGTACTGCGCGTTCATCGACCCCGAGCTGGCCCGCGTCGGACTGGACGAGACCACGGCCGCGCGCGATGGCGTCGCCGTTCGCGTGGCACGCCTGCCGATGACGTCGGTGTTGCGCGCGCGTGCGATTGGAGAGACGCGCGGCTTCATGAAGATGCTGATCGAACGCGATAGCGATCGCATCCTCGGCTTCACGATGCTCGGCGCCGATGCTGGTGAGGTCGTCGCGGTCGTTCAAACCGCGATGATCGGCCGTATGCCGTACACCAGCCTTCGTGACGCGATCTACACCCACCCGACGATGGCCGAGGGCCTCAACGTCTTGCTTGCAATCACGCCCCGCGTAGTCGCACTCGAGAACCGAGAAGCGGGCATCACTGGCTAGCCATCCGCTCTGCGTCGATGTGCATGCACGACGCGAACGAGCACTGCTGCGATCGCGATCGCCGCGATTCCGAGCACGATGGCTCCCACGATGAAGACGTCCATCGTCATGTGACGGTGCGTGAACTGGAAGGCTGACCAAGCGGTGCCAGTGATTGCAACGGCGAACGCGGCCCACCATCCCAACGATTCATCCACGGGCATCGAACGCACCGTGAAGACGCGCCGACTCGTCACGAGCAAGATGACGACCATGACCAGCAGTGCAAGCACGAGTGCTCCTCGCGTCGACCCAAAACTATTTCAGCAGGGGGAACGCCATGAGTGAACAAACGACTGAATCTTCAATGAACGCGAAGTACGTGGAAACATGCGCCGAGCCGTTCGTCGATAAAGGAGTCAAGCTCGGCGCTCTCTTGAAACGCAACATGACGCAGTCTTACGCTCGCTTCTGCTCAAGGGCAGCGCGGAGCTCGTGAGCGGCACGGGCCGCACGGTCGACCGGTGCGTGAAGGCCGCGCTGTGCCGGTGCGGCGGTTCGTCAAACAAGCCGTTCTGCGACGGTACGCGCACCAATGGCTTCCGCGCGCCGCGCTAACGACTCAGCCCATCTTGAGCGCGCGCGCGACGCCAGCGCCGTACGCAGGGTCAGCCTTCGTGCAGTTGTCGACGTGGCGTTGCTTGACGAAGTCCGGCGCGTCACCCATGGCACGTGCGGTGTTGTGAAACAGCACCTCCTGCTGCTCGGCCGACATCAGCCGGAACAGATCGCCGGGTTGCTTGTAGTAATCGGCGTCATCCTCGCGAAAGTTCCAGAAGTCACCGTCGCCGCGGATCTTCAACGCCGGCTCGCGGAACTCGGGCTGCTCTTGCCACTGACCGAAGCTGTTAGGCTCGTAGTGGGGCAGGCCTCCGTAATTGCCATCGACGCGACCCTGCCCGTCGCGATGGTTGCTGTGCACCGGACAGCGCGCGGCGTTCACCGGGATCTGGTGGTGGTTGACGCCAAGGCGATAGCGCTGCGCATCGGCATAAGCGAACAACCGGGCCTGGAGCATCTTGTCAGGCGAGACGCTGATCCCTGGAACGAGATTGCCCGGGTTGAACGCGCTCTGCTCGACGTCGGCGTAGAAGTTGTCGGGGTTGCGATTCAGCTCGAACACGCCGACCTCGATCAACGGGTAGTCCTTCTTCGGCCAGACCTTCGTCAGGTCGAATGGATGGTAGGGCACCTTCTCCGCGTCGGTCTCGTTCATCACTTGAACGAACATCGTCCACTTGGGGAACTCCCCCCGCTCGATCGCATCGAAGAGGTCGCGCTGGTTGCTCTCGCGGTCGCGTCCGACGAGCTCGGTCGCCTCGGCGTCCGTGATGTTGCGGATGCCCTGCTGGGTCCGCATGTGGAACTTTACCCAGGAGCGCTCGCCGGCGGTGTTCGTGAAGCTGAACGTGTGCGATCCGAAGCCGTGCATGTGCCGGTAGCTGGCAGGAATGCCGCGATCACTCATCACGATCGTGACCTGGTGCAGCGCTTCGGGCAGGCTGGTCCAGAAGTCCCAGTTGTTCGTCGCGCTCCGAAGGTTCGTTCGCGGATCGCGCTTCACCGCCTTGTTGAGGTCGGGAAACTTCCTTGGATCGCGCAGGAAGAACACGGGTGTGTTGTTCCCGACGAGATCCCAGTTGCCCTCCTCGGTATAGAACTTCAACGCGAAACCGCGGATGTCACGCTCGGCGTCGGCGGCGCCGCGCTCGCCCGCCACCGTGGTGAAGCGCGCGAACATCTCGGTCTTCTTGCCGACCTTCTCGAAGATCTTGGCGCGCGTGTATCGCGTCACGTCGCCTGTCACCGTGAAAGTACCGAAGGCGCCGGAGCCCTTCGCGTGCATCCGGCGCTCGGGGATGATCTCGCGATTCAGGTTAGCTAGCTTCTCGAGCAGCCAGACGCCCTGCATGAGGAGCGGTC
>JAEYYV010000308.1 GCA_023428295.1 Pseudomonadota bacterium | reverse complement strand
ACGCTCAACGTCGTCGCGGGATCGGGAATCGTCGTCGCGGCCGATAGCGTGTCGCTCGACAACGGCGTCCCCGACGGTCGCTACGTGAACGCGACCGGCGACACGATGACCGGAACGCTCGACATGGGTGGTAACGCGCTCACCAACCGCGCGTGCCCGACGGGCTACACCAAGATCCCGCCCAGCCTGTGCGTGGAGACAAACGATCAGAGCGGCCACACGTTCGCGACGTGCGCGAACCGCTGCCGCGGCAACGGTGGACACATGTGCTCGTCGGCGGAGATGCGCTCGATCATCGCGTCGGGCCTCTCACCCTCGACTGTCTACCTCGATTGGATCGACGACCAGACCGCTGACGGCTACGCGCTCTACGTGAGCGCGGTCAACGCCGAGAACCCCGATAGCGAGACGGCCACCACGTCGACGTACTGGTGCCGTTGCTGCGCGGACCTCGAATGAGCACGCGCACGCTGCTGCTCGCTGCCTGTGTCGCCGCCCTTGTCGGCAGCGGGTACTGGCTCGGGCGCTCGGCGTCGTCGTCGCCCGAGTCGCCGTCGCCCTCGGCCGTCGCGCCTCGGTCGGCGACCGTGCGTGTGGCGGCGGCGCCTGTCACTGCGACAGCGCCGGCGTTGCCTCCTTCGATCACACCTTCGATCACGCCGGACCTCGTCGCCGACCTGCGCGACGCCGATCCCAAGATTCGCCGCGCTGCGATCCACGAGGTCGCGAGCTCGGCGGATGCCGACGTGCAGCTGCTCCTCGATGCGTCGCGCGATCGCGATCTCGAGGTCGGCGGGACGGCGACGACCGCGCTCGGCAAGGCCTATCGCGATGGCCGCGTTCCCGTGGGCGAGCTCGTCGCGCGCGCGCAGGATCCATCGCTCGACATGAAGGTGCGCTCGGTGGCGCTGAACGGCCTCGGCGCGATTCCTTCGCCCGAGGCGGGCGCCCTCCTCACGCGCATGGCAGCCACGGCGCCGATCGACGATCGTGCGGCCGCCGTCATCCTGCTGCGCAACCAGGACCTCGCGATCGCGGTGCCCGCGTTGATCGCAGCGCTCGGCGACCCCGAGGCGCGGATCCGCGGGCTCGCCCGTGACTCGCTGCTCGCGCGCTCGCGCGGCCGCGACTTCGGCGAGGACCGCGCCGCGTGGCAGGCATGGTGGCAGTCCCGCCGATGAGCGCGAGCTCGCGACTGCAGTAGGATGGCGCCATGAAATGTCCGGGGTGCACGTCTGACATGGTGATGGTGACCATCGAATCGATCGACATCGATCGATGCCCGGCGTGCGGCGGCATCGTCCTCGACAAGGGCGAGTCCGAGATGATCGATACGCTCGGCTTGGCGCACGTCATCGAGGGCGGCGTCGGCATGGCGCACCAGCACCGCGAGACCACCGCGCGCTGTTACGAGTGCGAGCGCGACATGACGCCGCTCACGGGCGCCGGCGACGTCGAGTACGACTGGTGCGACAGCTGCGAGCGTTTGTTCTTCGATCGCGGCGAGCTGACCGCGTTCGATTCGTTCGTCGATACGTGACCGATTCTCGCGTGTAGCTGCTAGCCCACGTACGTGATGGACCACTCGCGGACGTCACCCTCGACGGTGACATCCACGACGTCCCCGGTGCGCTTGCCGAGCACCGCCTTGCCGATCGGCGACGCCGGCGTGACGACCGACAGATGCCCATCGCCACCCGGACCGGTCAGCGTCATGCCAGCACCGACGGGAGCGAGGAAGAACGTACGTCCCTCGCCGCTATCGGCGTCCTCGATCTCCACGATCGCACCGACGCTGATCTTCGCCGTCTCCGCGAGCGCCGAGGGGCGAAACGTGGCGAGCGAGTGCGCATCGTTGAGCGCTTGCTGCGCGCGCCCTTGCGACGCCCGTCCCATCGTCTGCAGCTGATGCGCTGCGCGCGCGTCTTCACGCTTCTCGTCGGGCGTCGCGCCTTCCTTGGCCTCGTGCGCCGCCGCGTCGCGCGCGGCGAGCGCCGTGCGAGCCGTGGCTTCGAGCTGTTCGACGAGCTGGGCGACGAGCACCTTCTTGTCCATATGGCCCGAAATCGTCGCGCTGCTCGTCGTCGCGAGCAAATTTTTAGGGGCCTGGCCGGCGCGTTCTCCGCGCAGCGACGGCGATCCAATCGGTGGCCTCGACCGTCGACGGAACGAGCACCATGCCGCTCGGCGATGCGAGTGCCCACGTGGGCGCGTCGACATCGTTGGACCACGCGCGGTAGGCGGCGGCGACGAGCGCGTACTCGCGAGTGTCAGACGAGCTCGCGGCGTTCGTCCATCGAGCGGACGAGGCACCCGCACATACCGGGCGCGGTGAGCTTGGCTCCCGTCGACTTCACCGCGCGACTGCCGCAACAGATGTTGGCGATGGGCGCTGCGGCGATCGTCGCTCACGTCGAGCGGACGTGGGACACCGGGTTCTCGTGGGAAGGGATCGAAGAGCCGCAGCTCGAGACGTGGAAGAGCGTGATCGACACTGTGCTCGACGGAAATCGTGTGGGGCGAGCGGTTGCCTATCTGAACGAGCGCTACTCGTCGATCGCCGCGGAGCTGAACGCGGCGATGCTAGACGAGCTGAACAACGGCGTCGTTCTCCGCAACACGCGGCGCGCGTACTTGTTCACGCAGAACGAAGACGCGCGGAGCTGGATCGTGCTCGGCGATCCGGCCGCGAAGCTCTCGATCCGCTAGCTGTGACGACTCGATAGACTGTCCGGGACTCGGACAGTTCGGCGCTCGTTTCTCGTCTGATCAAGTGAGACTCCGACGAGGAATTGTCAGACGGGGATGCTATTGCCTGAATCATGACGACGAGGGCGAGGGCGCAGGAGAGGAAGAAGGCGAGTCGGAAGCGCGTTGACGAGGCTCCGCAGATC
>JAEYYV010000301.1 GCA_023428295.1 Pseudomonadota bacterium | reverse complement strand
GCGCGATTCCGGGCGCGGGCGCGGGTGCCGTCGCCGGTGCGACGACCGGCGGCGCGATCGGCGGAGCGCTCGGTGGCCTGTGGGGCCTCGGCCGCGGCATCGTCAACGAGTTCTCTCGCTAAGCGAGACCGCCATGATCGACGCACACGTGCAGCCCGCAACGGGTCTCGACAAGGTAACGAAGAACGCCGCGTTCATGAGCGTCGTCGGCACTGCGTCCGGCGCGATCTACGCGCTCGCGACCGCCGATCTGACGCTGCCGCTCGGAGCTGCCTGCGGCTTCGTCGGCGGACTCATCGGCGGCATCGCGCGCGGTCTCATCATGAGCCTGCCGCGTCAGAACAGCGACCGATAGAGCGATCGATAGAGCGATCGGTAGAGCGATCGATACTCACAGGCGCCGAGGGACCCGGACGTCACGACGCCGGGATCGAATCGTCACGGCGCCGGGATCAACTGATCGCCGGCGACCTCGAGCACGTTCGCCTCGCGGTGCAGCTCGCCATCGACATCCATCGCTGCGGGGCCGCACGCTCCGTCGTCGAGCCTTGCGCGTGCGATGCGCTCTCGAAGCGCCGCGCGCGGATCGCTCGCGTTCGCCGCTTCCTTCCGCGCGGCCGCGACGATCAACGCCGCATCGTGCGCTTGATCGCGTGCGGTGCAGGTGTCGACGACCACCGCGCCCTGCACTGCCGTACCGCCGCGAATCGGCAGCGATGGATGATTCCATCCGCTGCTTCCGACGAGCTGGACGACCTGCGGCAGGTTCCCGCCGTGCTTGCGCTTCAGTCGCTCGGGATCTGGAAACTCGCTCGTGCGCAGCTCGACGCCGAAGTACGGCAGGAACGCAGCGACGATCGCAGCGCGATCATAGCGATCCGGAATGTAGAGCAGCGAGTACGGCACGTCGGGCGAGAACGTCGTGAACGCCTTCTTCGCGCCGACCTTCGCGAGATGCGCCGCGAACCGCGGATTGTGCGCGGGCACGAGCCCCAAGAACGTCTTCACGTCTGCCTCGACCTCACCTGTCGGGTCATACGTTCCGCGCGCCGCGATCGTCATCCCCAGCGCACGTGCCTCCTCGACGAACGCATCCGCCGCCTCCGCTCCGATGTCATCGCGCGGCGCGAACACACCCACGGCGGGATAGCCCTCGACCTGCGCCACGCGCGCTGCTGCCCTGCCCTCGTCGGCCGGCGAGTCCACCATGCGAAACACACCCGCCGCCGCATCCGCTCCATCGCTCGGCGCGAGTAACATGATCGGCACACCACGCAACGCCGCCGCCCTCGCCGCCGCCAGCGCCTCGCGCTGCCCCACCGGCCCCACGATCCCGATCGCACCCTTCGCGTAGGCCTGCTCCACCGCCGCGACCGCGCCGTCCGCCTCGCCCTTCGTATCGACGAACCACCAATTCGTCCCCGGCGCCGCGCTCGCCTGCGCCGCGACGATCGCCGCCTTGAGCTCGCGGCCGATCGATGCGAAGCGTCCGCTCAGCGGCAACAGCACCGCGATCGTCGACGTGCTCGTGGCCGGCGCCGCCACCGCCTTCGCGAGCTCGGAGAGCGGGGCGTGCACGCTCGGCTCGTCTTCCGCGTTCGCCGCTCGCGCGATCAGCGCGCGGGCCTCGCCATCGTCGCCACGATGATGCGCGATCCGCGCCGCGCGCAACGCGAGGGCCGCCGCAGGCGCCGCGTCGCCGATGCGCTCCAAGACGGTGAGCACCGTTGCCTCGTCGAGCGCATCGATGTTCGAGAGATCGACCTTGGAGATATCGACGGGCGCGCTCGCCTGGCCGCTCGGATCCACGTGCGAGCTGCCAAGAGGCACTTCGCGCTCGACCCACGTGGGCTGGACCTTGGGGCCGCACGCCGCCAAGACGAGGAGGAACGCGATGCGCACGGAGGGAATGTAGCGCGGGGGCCGCCCTCGAGGTGCTATTGGGCTATCGCGACCACGGCATTCGCGATCCGCCGAACGCTCGATCCCGCGTGGATTGGGATTGTTCGGCGCCATTCGGAGCGCCCTGTCCGTAGAAGACCTCGCCACGCGCTCCACACCTCCGCGCGCTCTCTTCTCGAGACACGCAGCGGCGCGTAACAACACGACGGCGAGCGCGCGGCCTCATCGAGCGATTGTGAACCGACGCGTCCTCGCTGCCCTCGTCGCACCCAGCGGACCACGGCGTCGATTCGCAGGAGCGAGTACGTTCGAGCAACGGTCGCTGCCATCGTTGCCAGCGTTGCCATCGTTGCCATCGTTGCCAGCGTTGCCAGCGTTGCCAGCGTTGCCAGCGGTCGCGCTTAGCCTTCGAGCACGATGTCTGGCAGCGCCAGCGCACGCGTCTTCCTCCGCGTTCGGGCTCGCGATCTCGCGCCGCCGTCCTTGGGCACGTCTCGCCAGTCGATCAATCCGTGTCTTCGCCATCCCTCGCGCAACAGCCACGAGCGCGGCTCCCACACGATCATAGGCTCGTGGTCATCCCACGCGACAAAGTCCGGCTCGCGCGTCCAGCCCGCGAACATCGCGCCCGACGAGTACGGGTCCACGTGCCAGTTGCTCGTGATCGCCCCGTCATCCTCGCGGTGCTTGCGCCAGTTATTCAGCACGTACGCGAGCGCGTGGCGCGCTTGGCGCGGGCTCGAGATGACCTCGGCGAAGTAGCGATCCGCGAACACCTTGCCGCGACGCTTGGTGCGTAGCTTGCGACCGAGCGTGCGGTTGATGCGCTTGGCCGCCGAGATCTGGAGCGACTGCA
>JAEYYV010000295.1 GCA_023428295.1 Pseudomonadota bacterium | reverse complement strand
GTCAGCGAGAGCTTGCGCAGCGCGCTCGCGACGATCGACTGCTTGGCCGCGAGCTGCGCCGCGCGCGCGACGTGCTGCCACGTGCATCCGCCGCAGCCGCGCTCGAAGTGCGGACACGGCGGAGTCGCGCGATCCGGCGATGGCGTCTCGACGGACTCGAGCTCCGCGCGCGCGAACGACTTGGTCACCTGCACGAGCCGCGCGCGCACGCGATCGCCGGGCGCGGTGCGCGGGACGAAGGTCACCCGCCCCGCGTCGTCGCGCGCGACGCCATCGCCACCGGCGGCGAGCGCGGTGATGGAGAGCGAGCGCATCTCAATCGGCGGGCGCGTGACACGTGGGTTGCGGCGGTTCGACATGGCGATGGGCGAGAGGAAGCGACGAAGTGGACGAGGTCAGCGATTGGACGAGGTCAGCGATACGGTCCAGCGGCCGCCGCAGCAGCGAACGGGAGCACCTGCGTACCGCGTTTGACGCCGAGGCGCTCGTCGGCGCGCCCCTCACGAACGGCGATCTCGATGGTTTTCGCCGAGCCCACGTAGGCGAGCAGCTCGCCGACGCCGACGTCCTCGTACGTGCCGACAACGGCGAGCTGGCGGCCCGCGATCTGGACGCTCTTGCCCGCTTCGGCGGGAAGCAGATCGGTGACGAGGTTCCCGAACGTGTCGATGTGCACCACGCGACCCACGCCGCGCACGCGCGGGCCCCACGGCAACGCGCCCTTGAGCTTCACGGCCGGGCCGCACTCGGACGCGGGCTCGCCGCGCGCGATCAGCGCGGCGGTGACGGCGAACACGTCGCGGCCGTGGAACGTCTTCGAGACGTGCAGCGCGCGAAACGAGCGATTCTCGATGAGGTGCGCGCCCCACTCTTCCGCCACGACGTACGCGAACACGCCGTTATCGGGCCCGATGTACCACTGGCCATCGCCGGGGATGACGACCTCGGCGCGCGCACCCCCGACTCCCGGATCGACGACGCACACGTGAATCGTGCCGTGCGGAAACTCCTGGGAGGACGTCGCGAGCACCCACGCCGCGTGCGCGATGTCGCCCCGCGGGATGTCGTGCGCGATATCGACAACGGTCGCCTTGGGCGCGAGGCGCGTGATGACGCCCTTCATCGCGCCGACGTAGCCGTCGCGCGAGCCGAAATCCGTGGTCAACGTGATGATCGGCATCGGTTCCAGCGGTAAGCATACAGCCGATGAACAAGGTCTACCCGGATGCGCGTGCGGCCCTGCACGATGTCTCCGATGGTGCCGTGATCCTGGCCGGAGGCTTTGGCCTCTCGGGTAACCCGGAGAACTGCATCGCGGAGCTCGCGCGGCGCAAGGTGATGAACCTCTCGATCGTGTCCAACAACTGCGGCACGACCGACAAGGGCCTCGGTGTTCTCCTCGCGCAGGGCCAGGTCAAGAAGATGACCTCGAGCTACGTCGGCGAGAACAAGGTGTTCGAGCAGCAGTTCCTCTCGGGACAGCTCGAGGTGGAGCTCTGCCCGCAAGGCACGCTCGCCGAGCGACTGCGCGCGGGCGGCGCAGGCATCGAGGCGTTCTACACGCCCACGGGATATGGCACCAAGGTCGCCGAAGGCAAAGAGACGCGCGAGGTCGGCGGCAAGATGTGCGTCCTCGAGCACGCGATTCGCGGTGACTTCGCGATCGTCAAAGCGTGGAAGGGCGACAAGTGGGGGAACCTCGTGTTCCGCAAGACGAGCCGCAACTTCAACCCGCTGTGCGCGCAGGCCGGCACGATCACGATCGTCGAAGTCGAGGAGCTCGTCGAGGTCGGCGCGATCGATCCGGACCACGTGCATCTGCCCTCGATCTACGTGCACCGCATCTTCCAGGGCACGAACTACGAGAAGCCGATCGAGCAACGAACCACGAGGGCGAGGTCCTAGCCATGAAGCGACTCGACAGAGATCAGATGGCCAAGCGCGTCGCACAGGAGCTGCGCGATGGCTTCTACGTGAACCTCGGCATCGGCATGCCGACGCTCGTCGCGAACTTCATCCCCGCCGGCATGGACGTCGTGCTGCAGAGCGAGAACGGCCTCCTCGGCATCGGACCGTTCCCCTACGCGGGCGACGAAGATCCGGACCTCATCAACGCAGGCAAGCAGACGGTCACCACCATCGCTGGCTCGGCGTTCTTCGACTCGGCGCAATCGTTCGCGATGATCCGCGGCGGCAAGGTCGACGTCAGCGTCCTCGGCGCGATGGAGGTCAGCGGCCAAGGCGACCTCGCGAACTGGATGATCCCCGGCAAGATGATCAAAGGCATGGGCGGCGCGATGGATCTCGTTGCCGGCAGCCGCCGCGTGATCGTGATGATGGAGCACACGACCAAGGACGGCTCGTCGAAGATCCTCCCCGCGTGCACGCTGCCGCTCACGGGCGTTCGTTGCGTACACACGATCGTCACGGACCTCGCGGTGATCGACGTCGTCGATGGTGGCCTCGTCTTGCGCGAGCGTGCACCGGGCGTCACGAGCGCGGAGATCGTCGCGGCAACAGCAGCGCCACTTCGTGCGAACGACGACGCGCCCGAGATGCGCTTCTAGCGCGCTCTACTTGCAGGGCGGGCGCGAGTCGAACGGATCGACCTGCCCCGGCGGCTGACACGCCGGCTTCTTCTCGACGGGCGCGGTCGTCTTCTTCTCCACCGTCGTGACCTTCTTCTCGACGGTCTTGACCGGCTCCTTCTTGGGAGTAGTCACCTTGGGCTGCACCGTCTTCTTCGCGATCGGGTCCTCGATCTTCTTCAGGACGAACCGGTTCGTGAAGTCCGCGCCGAGATCGATGTCCTTGGACGCGTCCTCGTAGTGCGCCTTGTGCACGACGATCGTCGCGAGCGTGGTGCCCTTCGGCACCTTGGTCTTGAGCGGCGTCATGCCGATGACCTTGCCCGCGAGGAGGACGTCGGCCCCCGGCGGATCTGACGTGATGTCGAGCGCGATCGAGACGGGCTCGGTCAGCGCCACGTTCGCGGTGTTCTTGGTGTCCGGATCCGATGTCGCGTCTTGCGGCGCGACCTTCTCGGTGGGCGGATCGATCGCGAGCTTCTTCGCGTCCGGCGCAGTCGCCTTGTCGTCGACGACCTTGGTGTCGTCGACGGACTTCTCGTCGACCGTGTTCTCGTCGACGGGCTTCGCCGCTTCGGTGGACTTGTCAGGAGCCACCTCCGGCTCGTCCTTGACCATCATCACCTCGGTCGGCGCCTTGTCGTTGTCATCGTCGCCACCGCCAAGCGTGACCACGAGCAGCACGACGAGGCCGGCCGCTGCCAGACCGAGCCCGATGAACAGCGGGCGACGATTTGGCGTCAGCTGCAGCGATTCGTCGTCGGGCGCTTGGTACCGCGGATACGACGGCTCGCTGATGTGCTGTCCGCCGATCGTCTGCGCGGCGCTCGCCCCGCTCGCGTAGCCGGGACGCGTCATCATCGGCTGCGACGGACGGTGCGCCGGGTGCGCCGGGTGTGATGGATGCGACGGGCTCGATCCGGATCCCGGGTTCGCCGAGAACTGCGTCACCGGCACCAGCTGACTCGAGGATTGCGGGCCCCGCGGAGTCGGCGTGACCGTCGGCAGCGACGGCGACGACGTGCGCGTCG
>JAEYYV010000263.1 GCA_023428295.1 Pseudomonadota bacterium | reverse complement strand
GGGCCGCGCCCGCGCCGTCGAGGTGGGTGGCGTCGGGGTCTCCATCGTGTCGTCCACCGATGGGGCGATGGCGTACGGCACGGTCTCGTTCTGACGCCACCGCGGCAGTGCATGTAGGTGCGGATTTGCCCTCGGCGGCCACGTATACTGAGCCGACGTGGTCGACCGCGACGACACCTTCGACCGCATCACGCAGCAGACGACCACCGTCTCGCTGCCCGAGTACGATCTCGCGCCGGGCATGAAGCTCGGCGAGTACCAGCTCGCACAGAAGCTCGGGCAGGGCGGCATGGGGGTCGTGTACGAGGCCGTGCATCCGCTGATCGGCAAGCGCGCGGCGATCAAGATCTTGAAGAAGGAGCTGTGCGACGACCCCGGCTCGCTCGAGCGATTCGTCGACGAAGCGCGCGTCGTGAACCAGATCGGGCACCCGAACATCGTCGATGTCTTCGCGTTCGGCGAGATGCCGGACGGCCGCAGCTACTTCGTGATGGAGCTGCTCAAAGGCGAGACGCTGCGCTCCCGCATCGCCAAAGGGCGGCTCTCCCTCGACGAGGTTCGCAACATCATCAAGCCGCTCGCGCGCGCGCTTCAGGCCGCGCACGACAAGGGCGTCATCCATCGCGATCTCAAGCCCGACAACGTGTTCCTCGTCGACGTTCCGGACGGCGAGCCCACCGCCAAGCTCCTCGATTTCGGCATCGCGAAGCTCGCGAAGAACGATCACCGCGTCGAGAAGACCGCGACGGGAGCGATCGTCGGCACGCCGCAGTACATCGCCCCCGAGCAGGCCAAGGGCTACGCCATCGACCCGCGCGCGGACATCTACGCGCTCGGCGCGATCCTCTTCGAGCTGCTCACGGGACGTCCGCCGTTCATCGCCGACAACGCGATGGAGATGGTCGCGAAGCACCTGATGGAGGCGCCGATCCGCCCGTCGGCGATCCAGCGCGGGATCCTCCCCGAGCTGGACGACCTCGTGCTTCGCATGCTCGCCAAGTCGCCCGACGCTCGGCCATCGCTCGGCGAGCTGATCGCGGTGATCGAGCGCTCGCGTGCGAGCGGCGCGACGGTGCCGTTCGATCGGCTCACACCGCCGCCCGCCAAGAGCGTTCCGGCGGAGCCGGTGGCCTCGGTGGGCGAGGTGATCGACACCGCTCGCGATCGTTCAGTCCAGACGTCGCTTCCTGCCATTCCGTCGCGAACGCGTCCGCGGTGGGTCGTGCCCGCGATCTTGACCGTGCCCGTCGTCGCGGTGCTCGCATTCGTGATCGTGAGCAACCTCGGCGCGAGCGAGCCTGCAACGCCATCGCCAGCGCCAGCGCGACCCATCATCGAGCCGATCGAGACAGACGACGTCGCTGCGCCCGATGACAAGATCGTCGGGACTCCAGCGCCGACGTCGGATGCGTCCGTCGTGACCGAGCCGGTGACGACGACGCCCGAGCCCGCAACGACGACGCCCGAGCCCACAACGACGACGCCCGAGTCGGTGACGACGAAGACCGACCCGGCAACGACGAGGCCCGAGGTGAGGCCCGAGGTGAGAGTCGAGCCACCCGGGAAGACGGCGAAGAAGGATCCGGCGAAGAAGGATCCGGCGAAGAAGGATCCGGCGAGGAAGGACCTGGGCAACAAGGCCGATCCGTTGGGCGAGCTCACGATTCCCGACGGCGACGGGCTCGCGCTCCCGAAGAAGTGATTCGCTGACCTCGCCGATCCGATGCTGTCCGCCAACCGGACAAGCGCTTCGGACAAATCTCGGACAGGACAATCCACGTGCGATTGATGCTGCCCGTGGAACAACCGCAACCCCGGTGCGGCGTGGGGCGGGCGTAGCCGTGGCGCGCGAAACAAACCCCGGTGCGGCGGGTGCTCGCGATTCCAGCTACTTCGTGCCGAAGATCTCGCGGATGAGATACGCGGGCGTCTCTTCGAGCTGATCGTAGCGACAGTCCGCGGGTGGCTTGTCGGGTCGCCAGCGTTGGACATGCGCGCCGTGGCGAAAGCGATCGCCTTGCATGTGATCGAAGGACACCTCGACGACGAGCTCGATGCGGAGCGGCTCCCACGACAGGTCCTTGCCGCGGTTCCATCGCGAGGTCGCGCCAGGTTTGCGCTGGCCTGATTCCTCGGCGGCCGCGTCTTGAAACTCGGCCCATGTGCCCCACGGGTGGCCTTCGCGCGCGTTCTCGCGATACGGCTCGAGCCTCTTGGCTAGCTCGGCGCGCTCGGTGGCCTTGAAGCCCGCGGCGACGCCGACGTGGTGCAGCGTGCCGTCCGCGTCGTAGAGCCCGAGGAGGAGCGAGCCGACGAGCGTGCCCTTGCCGCCCTTGTACCAACGGAAGCCAGCGACGACGCAATCGGCCGTGCGCTGATGCTTGATCTTCAGCATCGCGCGCTTGCCCGGCATGTACGCGAGCGTGTCGGGCTTGGCCATCACGCCGTCGAGGCCCGCGCCTTCGAACTTCTCGAACCACATCTGCGCGACCGCGCGATCCTTGGTGGCGGGCGTGACGTGAACGGGAGGCTTGGCGTTGGCGAGCGCGGCGACCAGGCGCTCGCGACGCTCGGCTTGCGGCAGCGCGCGCAGGTCCTCATCGCCGAGCGCGAGCAGGTCCCACGCGACGTACGACGACGGCTTCTCGTCGGCGAGCATCTTCACGCGCGACGCGGCCGGGTGAATACGCAGGAGCAGCGCGTCGAAGTCGAGATGATCGCCCGTCGCGATCACGATCTCGCCGTCGAGCACGCAGCGATCGGGCAGCTCGCGCTTCAGCACCACCTCGAGCTCCGGGAAGTAGCGGCCGAGCGGCTTCTCGTCGCGGCTCTGGATGTACAGCTCGTCTCCGCTCTTGAACACGATCGCGCGGAAGCCGTCCCACTTCGGCTCGTAGATCCACGTATCCCCCTCGGGCAACTCGCTCGAGAGCTTCGCGAGCATCACGGGGTAGGGCGGCTTGAACGGAAGCTGCAACGCCACGAGCGCAGGCTACACTCATCGACGTGCGTGCGCTGCTGATCGTGGCCCTGATGTCAGCGTTGTCGACAGCGGCGAGTGCCGACGACGCACGCGGTCGCGAGATGTGCACGAGCTCCACGCGCTATCGCGGCGCCGTGCGCGACCTCGACGTGAAGTCCGCGGACCTTCGCGACGTGCTGCGTCTGCTCGCCGATAGCGGCAAGATCAACATCGTCGTCGCCGATGACGTCACGGGACGCGTGACGTTGCGCCTGAAGAAGGTGCCGTGGGATCAGATCCTCTGCACCGTCGCCGCCGTCCACAAGCTGCGCGTGACGATCGACGGACCCACCGCGAATCCGATCGTGATGGTCACACGCAAGCGCTAGCTCACGAGCGAAGCGGCAGCGGCTGACCTTCGTCGACAAACTCCATCGACACCGAGTTCAAGCAGTAGCGGAGCCCGGTCGGCTGCGGGCCGTCGTCGAACACGTGGCCCAGGTGCGCGTCGCAGCGCTTGCACCGGATCTCCACGCGACGCATGCCGTGCGAGTTGTCGACCAGCTCGCGAATGTGGTCGCGATCGAACGGCTGGAAGAACGAAGGCCACCCCGTGCCCGAGTCGAATTTCGCGTTCGACTGGAACAAGGGCAGCGCGCAGAGCCGGCACGTGTAGACGCCCTGCTTCTTGTTATCGAGGAAGACGCCACAGAACGGTCGCTCGGTTCCATGCGCCAGGATCACGTGACGCTCTTCCGGGGTGAACCCTTCGGCGAGCGCAGCGATGCGGTCTTGGGAAAGCGGCGAGAGATCGAAACCACTCCGGGACGTCGTCATAGGTTAGGCATACGACGAAAGCGTCCCGAAGGTTTCACTAGCCGTGTGGCTAGTAGCCGTCGCCGTAGCCGTCGAAGTTCGCATCGACCTCGTAGTGGCCGTTCACCCAGATC
The DNA here is from genome assembly GCA_023428295.1 of Pseudomonadota bacterium. Lineage (GTDB taxonomy): Bacteria > Myxococcota_A > Polyangia > Haliangiales > Haliangiaceae > JABFXX01. The sequence goes on along the minus strand of JAEYYV010000263.1, from coordinate 33,086 downwards.
CACTCGTAGCCGTTCCAGTTCCACTGGCCCGCGACCCACACGTACCCGGCCACCGGAGCGTAGTTCTCGACGATGATCGCGGGGCGCTGGTAGTAGTTGTAGTAGCGGTGGCGGATCACCGGGCGCTGATAGCGGTGGGTGTGTCCGTTCGCGAAGTAGAACGTGTTGTTGCGGAAGCTCGGGCGCGACCGAACGACGCGCACGCCGCCGCTGTGGCGGCTGCGATCGACGCGGGTGTTGCCACGATTCCAGCGAGCACGGTCGCTTCGATCATGGCGGTGGTTGTCACGACGCTCGACGCGATTGTCGCGACGGTTATGACCGCGATCGCGGTCTGCGAGCGCGACTCCACCGGAGAGCGTGAGAGCCGCGAGGGTCATCATGAGGATTCGCTTCATCCCCAAAGGTACAGCATCCGGCGTGCCGGTTCGTGCCGGCCTTATTTCAAGGCATTACAGCAGCTTGCGCCTGCGGATTCCGCAGGGTGTGAACAGCCGTTTCTGCGGGTTCCGCAGACTGTGCTCTGTTGCGAAGTCCTAAGCGCGTAAGCGCCCGTTTGCTGGTTCCCCCTAGTCTGCCTCCGCAACGCCGTACTTCTTCAAACGGTCATAGAGAGTTCGTTCGCCGATCCCGAGCAGCTCCGCCGCGCGACGTCGATTGCCGCCGACCACCTCGAGCGCGTGAAGGATCGCTTCCTTCTCGAGCTCCGCGAGCGGCCGCACGTCGCTGCCGGTCGCGCTCGGGGCACCCACCGGCGCTTTGGCCGCGGCGCCGCCTTCGACCCAGATGTGGCTGTCATCGATCACGTCGCCGTCCGCGAGGATCGCCGCGCGCTCGAGCGTGTTCGCGAGCTCGCGCACGTTGCCACGCCACTGGCTCGAGGCGATGCGACGCTCGGCGCTCGCGGCGAGCCGGGGCACGCTGCGCTTGAGCTCGCGGGCGGCGCGTTCGAGCAGCAGCTTGGCGAGCGGGATGATGTCCTCTTTGCGCTCGCGAAGCGGCGGCAGCTTGATCGGGAACACGGCCAGCCGGTGATAGAGATCCTCGCGGAACGTGCCTTCATCGATCATCGCGCGCAGATCGCGATTGGTCGCCGCGATCCACCGCACGTCGCACTCGAGCGTGCGCGTTCCGCCGACGCGCTCGAACCGACGCTCTTGCAGTACGCGTAAGAGCTTTGCCTGCAGCTCCGGCTTGAGCTCGCCGACCTCGTCGAGGAAGAACGTGCCGCCATCCGACAGCTCGAGGCGGCCGCGCTTGCGCTCGGTGGCGCCGGTGAACGCGCCCTTCTCGTGGCCGAACAGCTCGCTCTCGAGCAGCGTCTCGCTGAGCGCGGCGCAGTTGATGGCCATGAACGGCTTGGTCGCGCGCGGCGACTTCGCGTGAAGCGTGCGCGCCGCGACCTCCTTGCCCGTGCCGCTCTCGCCGAGCAGCAGCACGGTGGCGTTGGTGCGCGCGACCTTGTCGATCGCTTCCACGACCGGCGTCATCGCGGGATCGCCGTACGTCAGCGGCGGGCCGCTCAGATCGTGGCTGCGATCGAGGCGATCGGCTCGCTCGGTGCGATCGTGCGCGTCGACGCGATCCTTCAGGCCGCGATGCTCGAGCGCGCGCTGAACGAGCAGGCGCAGCTCGTCGGGGCCGGACAGCGGCTTCTGGAGGAACTCGAACGCGCCGAGCTTCATCGCCTCGACCGCGTTGTCGACCGACCCGTGCGCCGTCATCACGATCACTTCGACCTCGGGCTGCTCCGCGCGCATCTTGCGCAGGAGCGACATGCCGTCGAGGCCCGGCATCTTGAGATCCGTGATGAGCAGGTCGAAGCCGCGCTCGTCGAGGAGCTTCGCGGCTTCCTTGCCGTCCTTCGCGGCGACGACGGTGTGATCGTCGAGCTCGAGGCTATCGGTGATGAACTCGCGCAGACCGGCTTCGTCGTCGGCAACTAGGATGCGGGACATGATCAGGGCTCCGGAATCTCGGCGCGAAACAGCGCGCCACCGTTCGGGGATTCGTGAACTGCGAGCGTACCCTCATGGAGCTCGACGACGCGACGGGCAACGGCCAATCCGAGCCCCGTGCCCTGCGTCTTGCCGGTGTGAAACGGCTCGAAGATCTTCTCGCGATCCTCTTCGGGCACGCCGGGCCCGCGGTCCTCGACCTCGATCACGAGCTGCTTGTCGCGCTTGCTGACGCGCACCTCGACCGGTGGACCCGCCGCGACGGCGTTGTCGACGAGGTTGATCACGACCTCGCGAATGCGGGCCGCGTCGAGCGACCATGTCTTGGGCGCGGACTCCGTGCTCACGACGACATCGACGTTCACGCTCGCGGCAGCCTCGCGCACGACGGCGGCGGGGTCGACCTTCTCGCGTTGGATCCCGCCGGTCTTCACGAAGCGCAACAGGTCGTTCGTCAGCTTCTCGAGGCGAATCGTCTCCTCGACGACGCGCTCGGCCTTGGTGCGAGGTTTGTCGCCCTCGGGCAACGCCTTCGCGAGCATCTGGGACAGGAGCTGCGCGTTGCCCTTGAGCGACGCCAGCGGGTTCTTGATCTCGTGCGCGAGCACGGCGGACATCTCGCCGAGGGTGGCGAGACGCCGCTCGTGCTCGCGAGCGCGCTCTTCACGCGCTCGCCGCGCTTCACGGAGCAGCAACACGATCGCGACGCCGAGGAGGCTCGCGGCCGCGAGTGCGCCGATGCCGAGCGTGATGGTCGAGGTCTCGCGGAGCGCGTTCGCTTGCGAGGGCTCGACCTCCACGATGTAGCGGGGCGGGGGGGGGGCCCCCGCCCGCTTTCTGGCGGCGGGGCGCACGGAGAGTGAGACGGATACGATCATCGACGACCTGAAGTCGACGCGGTCCCGGTGCGGCGGTGTCTTCACCGATGTCACCGGAACCGACGGGCGTACCCGCGGCTGCAACGACCTGCCCGCGATTCTCGACCATCGCGATGTAACGGAGTCCCTCGCTCGCATGCGCATTCAAGATCTCGGCGAGATCCTCCGGCGACGGCACGGCCTCGAGGCCGGCGAGATCGGCGCGAACCGCTTGTTCGATGGCGAGCGCTTGGCCACCACCGACCACCTCGGACGCGTCGATCACCGCCGATCGGGTCGACCACACCGTCGCGAGCAACGCGACGCCGATCAACACGAAGATCGCGACGGTACTCCAGCCAGCCAGAGGCGCTGACGCGAAGCGGCCGCCGCGGTTCGGTGCCATCGCGGGCAGCATAGCTCAGCCTTACTGGGCCTTCATGCCACCGCCGCGATGACCTCCGCGGTGGTGCTTGCCGAAGCCACGCGCTTGCTTGCCCGAAGCAAACTCGGCCTTGCTCAGCACGCCGTCCTTGTTGGTGTCGAGCTGCTCGAACATCTTGGCCGAGCGCTCGGCGTGCATGGCTTGCTTCTCGTTGTCGTCGAGTACGCCGTTCTTGTTGAAGTCGAACTTGAGAAGCAGGGCTTCCTTCTTCTCTTTCCACTTCTCCTTCATCGCCGCGCGGTCACCGCCACCATCGCGAGGACCTTGCGCCGCAGCGATACCGACGGCGGAACCAACGAACACCAACGAGGACACGATCACGAGCTTCATCTTCTTCTGGAACATGGGATGACCCTCCTAGGTCGAATCGTGACCATCGCAACACGCGTGCCGTCGTAACTCTGCGAATCGACGTGCCTCGCCCTGGGTGAACATCTGCACGAATCGCAGCGGACTGCCAAACTCGCGCTTGCGCTCGCGTGACGTGAAGGATCTACGGTGCTGCGCGAGGACGAAACGACCATGGCCATGACCGTCGGCGAGCTTTCACGCATCAGCGAAGTGACCGTCCGGACGCTGCATCAGCGTTCACGAAGACCATCGACAACGCCGGCGTTGGCCTCGCGCAGTTCATGAGCGACGCCATCGCGGCGAGCTGACCAGCGGTGCGCCTGACGATCCTGCCGCCCTGATCGGCACTCACCGGAGTGCCGCGCTATTCTCGCGACGTGGCGAACTCCGACGACGAGCTGGCGCGAACCGCGACCGCTCACGACGTCGCGCCTACCCCCGATCCGACCCGGCCGATCGGCGAGGTGCTCGGTCGCTATCGCATGGAGCGCGAGTTGGGGCAGGGCGGCATGGGCGTCGTGTACGTCGCGTTCGATCCGGATCTCGAACGGCGCGTCGCGCTGAAGGTGCTGCGCTCCACGACCTCCAAGGAAGCCACGCAGCGGCTGCAGCGCGAGGCGCGTGCGATGGCGCGCCTCAATCACCCGAACGTCGTCACGGTTCATGAGGTCGGAACGGCGAACGGGCGCGACTACGTCGCGATGGAGCTGATCGAAGGCGAGACGCTCGCGGAGTGGCTGCGCAGTCAGAAGCGCCCCGAGCTCGCGATCGTCGACGCGTTCCTGCAAGCGGGGCGTGGGCTCGCAGCGGCACACGCCGCCGGCATCGTGCATCGCGACTTCAAGCCGCATAACGTGCTGCGCGCCGACACGGGGCGGATCGAGGTGACGGACTTCGGCCTCGCGCGAGAGGCGCACGCCGAGGCGATCGCCGCGGATCCGATGGTCGCGACGCTGCCGGTGAGTGCGGCGACGGCCACCGCGGCGAAGACTCCGAGCTCGCTCGCGGGGCTCACGGTGACAGGCTCGCTCCTCGGCACGCCCGCGTATATGGCGCCGGAGCAATGGACCGGCGGCGTGGTCTCGCCGGCGACGGATCAGTTCGCGTTCTCCGTCGCGCTGTGGGAGGCGCTCGCGGGAGAGCGGCCGTATCGCGAGCCGACGGTGGAGGGGCTGCGCGCGCAGATCCTCGAGGGACCGAGCGGGCTCGACGCGTCGAAGATTCCGCGCCGGCTGCGCAAGGTGCTCGTGCGCGGACTCGATCCGGATCCCAAGCGCAGATGGCCGAGCATGGACGCGATGCTCGCGGTGATCGAGAAGCGCAGCCGCATGGGCTCGCTGCTCCTCGCAGGCGGAGGCGCCACGGTGATCGCGGGCGCCGCGATCGCGATCGCGATGAGCATGAGCGGATCGGACGAGCCGACGTGCGCGGCGCCGGCGATCGATCCGTCGACGGTGTGGTCCGAGCGTGCGCGCGCGACGCTGCTCGATGCGGGGCACACGGCAGCCGTGAAGCAGGTCGATGCAGACTTCCAGCGTTGGACCGCCGGGCGCTCGCTCGCGTGCTCGTTGCCCATCGAGAAACGCGCGCCGGCGCTGTCGTGCTTCGACGGGGTGCTACAGCAGATGAACGCCTCGGTCCGCGCCGCCGAGCAACTGCGCGACGTGCCGCCGCTCGAGATCGGCGCGGTGCTGCTCGATCCGGACGTGTGCAACGCCGAGCGTCCACCGCGACTTGTGGCGCCCACGCCGCAGATGCGCGAGGTGATCGTCGCGCGCTTGCGGGAGGACGCGGTTCCCGGCCCGTCGGATCCGGCCGCGATGAGATCGCTCGTCGAGCGAGTGGCGTCCGATCCATGTGCGAGCAGCTACGCGCACGCGATGCAGGCATTCACGCTTCGCGACAGCGCCGAGCAGCGCGCAGCGACGGAGCTCGCCGAGACCGAGGGAGAGCGCTGTGAAGACGAGCGCGTGCGCGCCGATGCCTCGCTTCACGCGGTGATGGCGGCCGTTCGTACGGAGTTCCTCGCGGCGTCGATTCCCAAGAAGCTGCGCCACGCCGAGGTCGCCGTGCAGCGTGTGGCGCAACCCGATCTTCTCGCCATGCTCGACGTCGTGCGGATGAACGTGGCCGCGCGCGCCGAGAACGTGGACGTCGCGCTGCAACGCACCGATGCGGCGCTGAACGGCTTCGCGGTGCGCGGCCGGTACGCGACGATGATCGAGGTCGGGCTCGCCGGTCTCTCGATCATGCAGGCGCGGTCGACACCGGCGGACCTCGCCGAGATCGCACGGCGCATCGCGAACTGGCGGGAGGTCGCGACGAAACAGCTCGGCCCATCGCACGACATCTTGCGGCGCATCGAGCAGGTCGACGCGTGGTGGTCGTTCTTGCGCGGCGACGTCGCGGGCTCGCATGCACGCCTCGAGGCGGCGCGTCGCGAGCAGCCGATCGCGAACGCGCGCCGCGCGAGTGGACGCGTGCTCGACGTCGACGGCAAGCCAGTCGCCGGCGCGACGGTCGCGAGCGGTGCGCGGTTCATGGGCGATTCGATCGGCGTGGCGATCGCGGATCCAGAGTCCGCACCGACGCTGCGCACCACCACCACCGCGGCCGATGGCACCTTCTCGATCTCCGAGGTTCCCGAGGATGGGCTCGTCATCGCGCAGCTCGGCGATCGCCGCTCGCTCGCGTACTCACCGAGCGACGACATGTCGATCGCGCTCCGCCTCACGGCGCGCATCGAGGGCAAGGTCGAGCTTCACGGGTTGCCGCCCGAGCGCGTGGTCGTCGCGGTCATCTCCAACGACCAGCCGCGCACGCGGCGCTACAACATCGGCGCTCCGGTCGCCGCTGATGGATCGTTCACGCTCGACGGCGCGCCGCGCGGAAAGGTGAAGATCTTCGCGCAGGTCTCGAGCATCACCGGGACGGGCACCGCGAGCGTCGAGCGCAGCATCGACGCGCCCCAGCTGAAGGACATCGTCCTCACCGCACCGAACGCCACACGCGTGGTTCACGTGATCGTGCGCAGCACCGTCGGCATGTCGATCCCGAACGCGGAGGTGATCATCCGTCCGGGGAACTTCTCGACGAAGACCGCGAAGGGGCTCACGGAGAGGTTCGGCGCGAGCGCGTCTCGTCTCGCGCGGCCCCTGCTCGGGGAGACGGCGCCGCAGGCCGTGCGTGAAGTGGCGCGTCCCGACGATCTGTTCGCGACGATGACCGAGGTCCCCGAGGGGACCGCGACCGCGTGTGGCATCGCGCTGCCTGCGGATCTCAATGCGCCGGGTCTGCAGGCGCAGATCGACAACAACCTCGACAAGATCGAGGTCGCCTGCGTGCCGATCGGTCCCGACGATTCGGTGGTCACCGTCGAGGTACCGCCGTGGCCTCGCTTCGACTGACCCGTCTTAGCGCAGGTCGGCGCCGTCGACGATCTTGTTGGTCTCGAACGCTTCGCCGAGGCGGATCAACGCGGAGGCGAGCACGTCGGGCGTGGTCGAGCGATAGCGATCGCGCACCTTCTTGCCGCCGAACAGGCCGACCACCGCGAGCACGCCGTCGCCCACGACGCCCGCTGCCTTCTCGCCGAAGCGAGACTCGTCGCGCTCGCCCGTGATGATCGAGGGACGCGCGATGATCCAGGGTAGCCCGGAGCTCTTCACGACGTCCTCGGCTTTGCCGCGCCACGCGAGGTACTGCGAGCGCGCGCTCGCGTCGGCGCCGATGCTCGAGAGGTACACGAGGCGCGGCGAGACCTCGCTCGCCTTCGCGGCCTGCACGGTCAGCGCGGTCAGGCCGTAATCGACCTTCTCGTAGATGTTGCCTTCGATCGCGTCGGCCTTCGCTTTATGTCGTGTGGTGCCGATGCAGATGTAGATCTGCGCGGGCTTGGTGACGCGAAACGTGGCGGCGAGCGCCGTGGCATCCCAGGCGGTCGTATCGACGGTGGCACCGAGCTCGCCGAACGTACGCTGCCACTCGGCGAGCTGCTTCGAATCGGGCCGCACGTGCGCGATCGTCTCCGTGGCGCGCACGCAGAGCTGGCGCACGACCTCGCGCCCGACAAAGCCCGTCGCACCGAGAACGAGTGCCGTCACGAGCCGTACTTCGCGAGGCCCGCTTGCATGCGAGCTTTGAGGGGAGCGACGACGGCCTCGTCCTTGATGTTGATGACGGGCTCGGTGTCGTACTGCTCGTAGAACACGCTGTCCTTCACGTCAGCGGGTACGCCGAGCGCTTCACGGATGCGCTTGAAGTCGGGGACGAAGCCGCGGTCGAACAGCGGGATGATCGTGCCCGTGATGGTGCCGGTCAGGCCGCAGATATAGATGACGACGTTCTTCGGAGTGAAGCCGCCGGGCGCGAGGCCCAGGCGCTTCTCGAGATCGTCGAGGCGAGCGCCGTCGAAGAACGCCTCGACGCGACCGGTGTCACCGGTCCACTCGGGCGCTTCCTTGGGACGCGAGACGGTGCCCCAATACTTGAGTCCGTTCTCGGCCACCATGCGCGAGAGCTCCTCGCGATAGCCGAGGTCCGCGGGATACGACGTGCCGTGGAGCAGCACCCACTTGGACAGATCTGCGTTGGGGTTGCGCCGCAGCTCACTGCGCACCATCGACACGAACGGGGCCGAGCCGGTGCCAGCCGCGACCATCACGCGGATACGCGGATCGTCGACGCCGATCGTGTCCTTCACGGTGAACACGCCGGCCGCCACGGGACGCATGTACATGCGGTCGCCGGTCTTCAGCTTCCACAAGAGATGCGTCAGCGGGTTCGCCGACTCGGGCTTGGCCACGAAGCGCACGTAGAACTCGATCGCGCCTTCGTCCTCGGGTGCTGACGCGATCGACATCGATCGGCGCACGGAGCCGAGCTCGGGCTTGTCCGCGTTGTTCATCCCCAGCACGCAGTACTGGCCCGGGGTGAACCACGGCCGCTCTGCGGGCATCTGATCGGGCTGCACCCGAAAAAGCGTGAGCGCGTCGGTGACGTCGACGCGCTCGAGCAGGGTCGCATTGTACTCGAGCGGCTTAGCCATCGCTCGCGACGCTAACACGACGCGACGGTGGGGATGCCGGGAGCATCGGGATTAGCGCATCGACGTCTGGTCGACGCTCGGATCGAGGCGCTCCGCTTCGTCGAGGGCTTCCCACGCATCTTCGCGTGCGTCCTCGAGGCGGTTCATCGCATCCGCGACGTCCCTCTCGCGATCCTTCCAGTGCTCCGCGTCGACGCCCTCGAGGCTCTGGATCAGATTCGCGCTCTCGTCGAGGCGCATCTGGACCAGCTGGAGCTTCTCGTTCAGCTTCGCGCGATCCGCGTCGCGCAGCGCACGACCGCCCGCGAGCGTGATGACCACGTTCGGCTGCGACGCCGTGATGGCGTGCACCGCGCGAAGCGTCTGCACGCGCACCATGCGCTGATACTCGAACTCCTTGAGAGCATCGCGAGTCTCGATGCCCTTCTTCATCATGTCCGTGGACTCGCCTTGGAGATCCTTGGCTTCATCCTTCAGATCACCGGTCTTGTCCGCGAGCCTCTCCGCGGCTTCCCGCGCGTTGTCACGCGTCTCGTCCTTGTCGCACGCCGCCGCGGTCAAGAGACCCATGGCGAGCGCGAGATACGTACAGCGAGTCTTGAACATCGACGTCTCCTACGGCGTCGTGGAAGACGCCGTCACATCTTTCGAGCGATCGCGGACGACGACGAGCGTCGCGTAGCCAGCGGTCTTCCACTCGAGATCGATGATCGCCTTCTTCCGGCGCATGAGATCGCCCGTCGCGGGGTCACGCGTGATCACGGTGTGATCGCGCGGATCGATCGCAACGGCGACTTCGTAATGGTGAAGGTTGTTGTCTTTATCGTAGGGCAGCACGAGGCCCAGCAGCACCGGGCGACCTTTGCGGAGCTCGTTCTCGAGATCCTCGAAGGTTCCCTTGATCGCGTAGGCCTCGAGGCCACGCTCACGCGCGTAGTCACGCAACCGCTTTAGCTTCACGCCGATCTTCGTCGGTGGCAGCTTGCGCGCCATGTCGTCGACCGACCAGCTGTGACCCCACGCGCCGGCGATCATGGCCAGCGCAGCGAGGCCGCAGTCGGCTTGCGTCTTCTGCTTCACGACCGGAGTCGCAGGAGCAGTCAGTAAATTATCGTTCGAGGACAGCTCCGCCGAGCTGACGGTCGTGGCTCCTCCCTTGTACGAGAGGCGGCACGCCGAGAGCCCGGCGAGGCAGACCACGAGCGTGAGTACGCGCGTGATGTACATGGTTGGTTAGATGATCAGGAGGAGGAGCAGGAGCACGACGAGCGCGCCGCCCGAGATACCGATGACGACAGTGTTGCCGCCCTCGTACTCGCCGACCTGCTGGTCAGCGACTTCACGATCCGCGTAGGACTTCTCCGACGCAGGAGCCTGAGACTTCTCCGCCTTGACCACCTGGGTCACGGGAGCGTGGGTGGGAGCAGCGATGGCAACAGCCGGCGCCGCGCCGAGAGCAAGAGCAGAAGCAAGAGCAAGATTACGAGTGAGCGACATAGATAACCTCCGTAATGCACGGAGATAGAGCAAGCCGCGGACCACGATCGGATCGCATGTGTGATCGCGGAGTTTCGCGTAGCTCACGCTCGTCTTCGGGGCGCGGTGACGCGCAGGGCGTGCGCTGGAGCGCGAATTAGAGTGTGCGCGAAACGATCAGCGCCTTGAATTCGTGCGGGACGAGGCCCATGAGGCGATCTTCGATCTTGTCCCAACGCAACTCGCCGACGGTGGAGAGATCGAGCTTGTCTCCGACGGTGTGCGCGAGGAGCGCGGGCGTGTATCCGATCTTTGGAAGATCCACGCCGACATCCGAGGCGAGCGCGCGCAGTGCGCGAAAGTGGCTGCGCGTCGTCGCGAGTCCGGTCTGCGTGCGATCGAAATCGAGGAGATCGATCACGAACTCGATCTCTGCTTCGTGGCCCGCGCCGCGCACGGCTTGTTGAAGCTGACCGAAGTGCGTCGAGAGCTCCGGGTGATCGAGGTGCGTCGACAGCTTCGGCCACGCAGCGACGCCGCCGAACTCCGTGATGATCGCGGTGCCCTTGGGCGCGAGCCAGTTGCCGATCTTCTCGACTAGATCGAACGCGCCCGTCATCAAGTAGAACGGCTCGGGCGCGTCATCGAGGTTCACACCGCGATCTGCCGCGATGCGCGAGAAGGTGCGCACCTTGTCCCGGTCGGCGTTTCCGCCTTCCGGTGCGATGCCGATATCCGCGCGCGACAGCTGGATCGCGGGCAGGTCGCCGATCATCTCGTTGGAGAGGATCAGGTCGAAGCTGTCGCTCGGCAGGGTGGCCTCGAGGACATTGCCCATGACCCACGTGGCCTTGTCCTTGCCGATGCGCTGTTGCTGCGCCTCGGCAAGTGCGGGCGCGAGCTCGGCGATCGTGTACTCGACCGTGCGCCCGTTCTCGGTGAGCCGTGCGATCACATCGCTGGCGACGTAGCCGAGGCCGGCGCCGATCTCGAGGATGCGGACCTTGCCCTCGGGCACCTTGCCGCGCGCGAGGAGCACGTCCACGAGTGCTTGCCCGTACGTCCGGTCCCCGAGCGCGGGATGCGGGATGCGGAGAAGGTGCGACAGTGTCGTCTCTTGGTGATCGAACTGGGCGTCCGCGTCGGCGACGTCGTTCTTGTAGTAGTCGACAGGCGAGATGATCTCCATGCTCGCGCGCGGGTCGCCCTCCGCGGCCTGGCGCTGCCCCGGGACCTTGGTGCCCGGCTCCCACTTCTCGTAGGGCATCGTCGAGGTCAGGTACGGCGGCGCGGTGGCGGGGCGCTTCGCGTAGACCGACCACGGCATCATCGACAGCTTGAGCGCTTGCACGTCCGAGTGGACGAGCTTCCGGACGAGCGCTTCCATCTTCTTGTTGTCGTAGTGGTGGCGCATCTCGATGAGGCGCTTGTTGCCGTCGAACGCGTCCCAGATCTTCGTCTCGTCTTCGTCGAGGAAGATCGTCTGCACCGGCTTCTCGCCCCACGCCGTGTAGAACGTCAGGCGATTGTCGCGGCGGCGCCACACGTTCCACTTGCCGTGCATCGGCACCGACGCCCAGATGCCTTCCACCTCGTCGTCTTTGGGATCGACGAGCACGGCGTGTGCGACGAGGATCTCCACGAACGCCTGCGGATCGCCGTCGCCGAGCTTGCCCTTGTAGTACTCGACGGTCTCCTTGGTATCCACCCCGTCGGAGAAGCTCTCGATCATCATCGCGATGTCGGGGCTCATCTCCATCAAGTACCCGTACAGGTCGTGGAAGAGGTAGACGGCACCCATGTGACCGAACCACGAGATGTAACGCGACCGGCGAAGGCGTTCCGGCACGAGCGGAGCAGAGGCCATACCCCGTTGGTATCACGCGAGGCTATGCTCACGCCGGACATGCCCTACCTGTTCGAGACTGAAGAGCACGCGGCGATCCGCGCGAGCACGCGCCGCTTCGCACTGGCCCACATCGCGCCAAACGGTGCCGAGTGGGAAGAGGCGGAAGAGTTTCCCGTCGAGCTCTACAAGCTCGCAGCCGAGAGCAACGTCGCCGGCATCGGCTATCCCGACGCCGTCGGTGGACAGGGCGGTGACCTCTCGCACGTCCTCGTGGCGAGCGAGGAGATGCTTCTCGCCGGGCGCTCGGTCGGTACGCTCGTCGGGCTCGGCAGCCACAGCATCGCGCTGCCGCCGATCGTGCGCTTCGGAACGCCCGAACAGCACGCGCGCTTCGTGCGGCCGTGCCTCGCGCGAGGCGCGATCAGCGCGCTCGCGATCACCGAGCCCGGCGGAGGCAGCGACGTCGCCGCGCTCGCCACCAAGGCGGAGCGCGATGGCGACTTCTACGTGGTGACCGGTGCGAAGACGTTCATCACGTCGGGATCGCGCGCGGACTTCGTCACCACCGCGGTGCGAACCGGCGGACCGGGGCACGGGGGCGTGTCGCTGCTCGTGATCGAGAAGGGGACGCCGGGCTTCACCGTGTCCAAGAAGTTGAAGAAGACGGGGTGGTGGGCGAGCGACACGGCGGAGCTGCACTTCGATGCGTGCCGCGTGCCGGTCGCGAATCTGATCGGGCCGGAGAACGGCGCGTTCCCGATGATCATGATGAACTTCGCGAGCGAGCGGCTGATGCTGGCCGCGCAGTGCGTAGCGATCGCGGAGCTCGCGTATCGCGAGACCATCGCGTACGCCAAGGAGCGGCGCGCGTTCGGCAAGTCGCTCACGGGCTTCCAGGTCACACGGCACAAGCTCGCCGACATGGCCACGCGGATCGCGGCAGCGCGCGCGCTCGTCGGAGAGTGCGTCGTGCGCGTCCTACGTCCCGGCGGCGAGCTCCAAGCCACGGGGCTCGCCGCGATGGCAAAGAACACCGCGACGGACATGTGCAGCTACGTCTGCGATCAAGCGGTACAGCTCCACGGTGGATATGGCTACATGCGCGAGACGCTCGTCGAGCGGCTCTATCGCGATGCGCGCCTGTATCCGATCGGCGGCGGCACGCGCGAGATCATGAACGAGGTCATCGCGAAGACGGAAGGGTACTAGATGAACGAGGCCGACGGCGCGAGGACACCGCAGACACCGTCGTACGGGATTCCGATCGCGATCTTGGTCGCCATCGGGATCGAGGTGATCGCCACGCTCGCGCGCCTCGCCCTTCCGATGCCGGGGCGCCTCTCGTCCACCTACTGGCTCGTCTCGTCGGGCACCTACGGCGCGACGGCGCTGCTCACCGCCATGGGCCTCGCCGAGCTCGTGCGTCGGTTGCCGCCGCAGCTCGCCACGGGGGCGCGCATCGCGATGATCGGCTACGCGGTGTTCGTCGCGATGTCGCTGGTCAACGGGCTCACGACCATCGCGTTGATGTCGCTCGGCAACACGGCCGAGATCGTGTGGCAGGTGAGGATGTACATCTCCCTCGCGACGTCGCTCGCCATCTGTGCGGGGCTCGTCGTCGCGGCCGGCGGCGTCGCGCGCGTCGCTCCGGCGGTGATCGGTCTCGTCGTGACCACGCTCGTGTTGTATCCGCCCCCGTTTCTCAGCGTTCGCATTCACGAGCTTTTCGGCGCGAGCACGCGCTACGTGTATCCGGTCGTCGGTCTCGCGCATCTCGCCGCGCAGACGTTCTTGATCCGCGAGGCCGCGCGCAGCTCCACGTATCCCGTGTATCCCGAGCCCACCGCGCCGTTCGCGCTCCTCGGGACGTCGCTCCGCGCGCGCGTGATCGCGACGTTCGTGCTCGTCGGCTTCACCCTGTTCGCCGTCGGTGGGCGCAGCCTCGGCCTCATGAAGGTCGCGCTCGTCGGCGCCCCCATCATCAACATCGCCGCGTTCGTCGTGTTCGCTGTCGCGGCGGCTCGTGCGGCGGGCGGGCTCGACGACAAGCTGCAGTGGATGTTCGGCCTCGCCGCCGGTGCGACCGCGTGGTGCGCGAGCGTCCTCGCGATGCAGACCGTCGCCGTGTTCCAGATGCTGAACGGCTCCAGCGATTCGTGGCTCGGCGAGCGCAATGTCGAGATGGCACGAGCACTCGGCATCACGATGCCATTCGTGGCCACCGCCGGTGTCGTGCTCGCCCTCGTCGCCGTCGGTGCGCACGTTCGCAAGCTGGGACATCACGCGGTGGCGACGAAGATCGGCCCGCACACGACGATGTTCGTCGTTCTCATGATCGTGAGCGTGCTGATCCAGATCTATGGCGTGCCCAAGGCGAAGTCGTCGGGCGAGCTCGTCGTGTTCGGCATCCTCTCGGCGGTAGCCGGTGTGATCGCGCTCCTCACCGCCGCGAACGTGTTCAAGAGCTCGAGCGAAGCGACGAGCAGCCACGCATTGCCGACGGCGACCGTTCTGAGTTAGTCGCTATCGCCGGGCTTGAAGCGGATGTGCAGGTGGTCCGCGTGATGCGGCCAGTGCCGCACCAGGCCGGCGAGCGTGTCCTTGCCGCGCGGATACTGGAAGATCGCACCGAGGTCCGCGTCGGGCGTGCCGCGCTTCTTCGCGAACTTGTAGAGCGTGGCCTGCACGTCGTAGTCGAGGAAGATCATCTGCACGCCGGTGGCGAGCTCCGCCGAGCGTACGAACGCGAGGAGCAGCGCCCACGTCGCGTCGAGATCGAGATCCGCGTTCGCGGCGACGAACGTGTCGGGATACCCGGCGGGCACGCGGTGGAAGTAGAAGCCGATGTCGACGTCGAGGCCCGATTGATGTGACTTGTGGCCGCCGAGCTTGCCGCCGTTCGCATCGGAGAGATCGCCGATCGCGAGCGTGTGCACGTCGTACATCGCGCGCACGCCCGCGATCGCGCGCCGCACGTGCTCGACGACGTGGCCCGCACCGTACGCGCGATGCGGGCGGCGAATGAGATAGCCATCGCCCTCGGGGAGCGCCTCGCCGCCAACGAGCTTGCCCTTCCACGGCGCGCCCACGCTCTCGCTGGGCACGTCCGCCGCACGCTGCTTCACGACCGACGTACCGTCGATCACCGCGAGCGCTTTCTCCGCGCGAGCATCGCGATCATCGCGCGAGCGCAGCGTGCGCGTGCGCGGAGCGCCGACCTTGCACGACGGAATGTCGACGACCGTGCCGGGCCGCACGAGCGTCGTCTTCAGCTTGTTCGCGCGCAGCACCGCGTCGGTCGAGCAGCCGTACACCTTCGCGACATGCTCGAGCGTCTCGCCACGTTGCACCACATGCGTGCCGGCGGCGGCAGTGGAGCAGAGCGGGGCGAGAAGGGCGATCGCGAACACCAGACGCACGAACGGATCATCGCGTGCGCTCGTCGCCGAAGGCCAGTTCTTGGCTAGTTGTCGTTGATCTCGAGGACAACCGCTTCGAGGTCGCCCTCGGGGATGCGCGAGTTGGCGCGCACCTGCTCGACGAACTCGGCCTTGTCGCCGCCCACGTTCTCGAGGTTGGAGCCGATGCACTTCGGGTGGAGATAGCCCGCGCTGCGGCCCATGTTGCCGGCCAGCTCGATCTCGCGCTCGACGGCGACGCGCCACGAGTCCTTCGCGATCGCCTCGCCGCACTCCATGCACTTCGCGCGACCGGTCGGCGCTTTGTCGATGTGCGGGAAGCCGCCCGGCTTGGCCTTGCCGCCCTTGATGGCGTCGTCCATCGCCTTGTCGAGCTCGTCCTTGTTCGGGATCGTGGCGCCGAACTCGTCCATCGCCGCCTTGAGCTCGGCGGGGAGCTTGCCCGCGGCGCACAGCAGGTGATGCCACTGCATGCTCGGGGTGTCGCCGAAGTTGTTCGGGGTCTCGACGCCAAGTCGCAGCTCGCCCTTGGCGATCGGTTTCTTGCATGTCCGGCACGCCGCGCGGCCCGACTTCGCTTCTTCGATGATGTTCGCCATCGAGTCGAATCTAGTACATTCGCCGCGATGTCAGGTGGCGAGCAGCCGTATCCCGTAGTGGCAACCAAAGTGGATCCTCGCAGCGAGGAGTTTTGCGCGAACGCCACGGCCAACATCGCCGCCGTCGCCAAGCTTCGCGCGGCGCTCGGCGAAGCGATCGTCGGTGGCGGCGAGAAGTACACGAGCCGGCACAAGGCCGCCGGTAAGCTCTTGCCGCGCGAGCGCGTCGAGCTCATCCTCGATCGCGACTCGTACTTCCTCGAGCTGTGCGCGCTCGCCGGCAAAGATGTCTCGGGTCACACCACCGGCGCGTCGCTGATCGGCGGTATCGGCCGCGTGTCCGGCGTCGAGTGCCTGATCACCGCGAGCGAGTCGACGGTGAAGGGCGGCGCGATCAGCGAGATGTCAGCCGCGAAGTCCGGTCGCCTGAGCGACATCGCCGAGCAGAATCGCTTGCCCTCGATCTCGATGATCGAGAGCGCAGGTGCGGACCTGCCGAACCAGTCCAAGATCTTCGTCCCCGGCGGTCGCGGTTTTCGCGATCTCACGCGCCGCAGCGAGTCCCGCATTCCGACGATCTGTCTCGTGTTCGGCAGCTCCACCGCGGGCGGCGCGTACATCCCGGGCATGAGCGACTACGTCGTCATGGTCGAGAAGCAAGCGCAGGTCTATCTGGCCGGCCCGCCGCTCGTGAAGATGGCCACCGGCGAGGACAGCTCGCACGAGGAGCTCGGCGGCGCGGAGATGCACTCGCGCGTCTCCGGCGTGTCCGACTACATGGCGCGCGACGAGCTCGATGCGATCCGGCTCGGCCGCGAGATCGTCTCGCACCTCAACTGGAAGAAGGGCGCGCAGCCCATCCCGCGTCCCGTCGAGCCGCCGCGCTACTCGTCGGAGGATCTCCTCGGCATCGTGTCACCCGACGTGAAGGTGCCGTTCGATCAGCGCGAAGTGATCGCGCGCATCGTCGACGGTTCGCGCTTCTCGGAGTTCAAGCCGCTGTATGGCTCCACGCTGATCTGCGGGTGGGCGCACGTTCACGGCTTCCCCGTCGGCATCCTCGCCAACAACGGCGTCCTCCTCAGCGAGAGCGCGCAGAAGGGCGCGCAGTTCATCCAGCTGTGCAACCAGAGCGACGTGCCGCTCGTGTTCCTGCAGAACATCACCGGCTTCATGGTCGGCAAGAAGGTGGAGCAGGAGGGCATCATCAAGCACGGCGCGAAGCTCATCAACGCGGTGTCGAACTCGACGGTCCCCGCGATCACCATCATGACGGGCGCGAGCTACGGCGCCGGCAACTACGCGATGATGGGACGCGCATATGCGCCGCGCTTCCTGTTCACGTGGCCGAACCATCGCATCGCGGTGATGGGCGGCAAGCAGCTCGCAGGCGTGCTCGACATCATCCAGCGCGAGGCAGCGGCCAAGCGCGGCGAGGCCGTCGACGAGCAGAAGCTCGGCATGATGAAGGCGATGACCGAGGGCCTGATCGACAAGGAGAGCGATCCGTACTTCGCCACGGCTCGGCTGTGGGACGACGGCATCATCGACCCGCGCGACACGCGTACCGTCATCGCCATCTCGCTCTCTGCCGCGTACTCGAAGCCGTTCGCGGGCACGACCTCGTGGGGTGTGTTCCGGCACTAGCGCGCAACGCGAACGGTTCGAGGTAGGTTCGCGCACTCATGCTCGAACTGCTGCAGTCTCCGGAAGTCTGGCTGAGCTTCGTAACGCTGGCTGCGCTCGAGGTCGTTCTCGGCGTCGACAACATCATCTTCATCGCGATCCTCTCGGGGAAGCTCCCCGTCGAGCAGCGGGAGCGGGCACGGCGGCTCGGTCTGATCGGCGCGTTCGTCTCGCGAATGGGCCTACTCGCCGCGCTGTCGTGGATCGTGCGGCTCGACAAGCCGCTGTTCGAGATCGCCGGGAAAGGCTTCTCGGGCAAGGCGCTGATCCTGCTCGTGGGCGGATTGTTCCTCCTCTACAAGGCGACCAAGGAGATCCATCACAAGCTCGAGGGCGAGGAGGAGCACGACGCGGTCAAGGCCGTGGCCACGTTCAGCGGCGTGATCTTCCAGATCATGCTCCTCGACATGGTGTTCTCGATCGACTCCGTCATCACGGCAGTGGGGATGACGCCACACATGTGGATCATGGTCGCGGCCAACGTCATCGCGCTCGCGGTGATGCTGCTCGTCGGCAAATCGATCAGCGAGTTCGTCGAGCGGCACCCGTCGGTGAAGGTGCTCGCGCTGTCATTCCTCCTCATGATCGGCCTGGTGCTCGTCAGCGAGGCGTTCGGCGTGCACGTGCCCAAGGGGTACATCTATGGCGCCATGGGCTTCAGCGTGTTCGTCGAGCTGATCAACATTCGCTCCACGCGCAAGACCAAGCAGGCGAACGCTCTGAAGCTGAACCAGACGCCGCACGTATCCGATATCCCTGCGTGATGCGGTAGGTTCGGCGCGTGCCGAGTATCGACAAGGTCCTGGTAGCCAACCGCGGCGAGATCGCGCTGCGCGTGATGCGGACGTGCCGCGCGATGGGCATCGCTACGGTCGCCGTCTACTCGGATGCCGACGCGGATGCCCCGTTTGTCCGCTTTGCGGACGAGGCAGTGCGCATCGGTCCGCCGCCAGCGCGCGAGTCCTATCTCGTGATCAACGCGATCCTCGACGCCGCGCGCATCACGGGAGCTCACGCGATCCATCCCGGGTACGGTTTTCTGTCCGAGAACGCCACGTTCTCCGAAGCGGTGGCCGACTCGGGCCTCGTCTTCATCGGCCCGCCCGCCGGCGTGATCGGCAAACTCGGCAGCAAGCAGGGAGCGAAGCGCATCGCGAAAGCCGCGAACGTTCCAACGGTGCCCGGCTACGAAGGCGACGATCAATCCGCCGCGGCGTTCGCGTCCGCGGCCGCGTCGATCGGCTACCCGCTGCTCGTCAAAGCGAGCGCGGGTGGTGGCGGCAAGGGCATGCGCATCGTGCGCGCGCAAGGCGAGCTCGCCGAGGCGATCGAGCGCGCGAAAGGCGAGGCGGCGAGCGCGTTCGGTGACGACACGCTGCTCCTCGAGAAGTACATCGAGCGCCCGCGGCACATCGAGATCCAGATCCTCGGCGACACGCACGGCAACGTGGTGCATCTGTGGGAGCGCGAGTGCTCGGTGCAGCGTCGCCACCAGAAGGTGATCGAGGAAGCGCCATCGGTCGCGCTCGACGACGCGAAGCGCGCGGCGATGGGACGCGCGGCGGTCGAGCTCGGTAAGGCCGTCGGCTACGTCGGCGCTGGCACCGTGGAGTTCATCGCGGACCCGGCGAGCAACTTCTACTTCCTGGAGGTGAACACGCGCCTGCAGGTCGAGCATCCGGTGACGGAGCTGACGACGGGCCTCGATCTGGTGCGCGAGCAGATCCGCATCGCGCGTGGCGAGCGTCTCGGCTACGACGCGGCGCCAGCGCAGCGCGGGTGGGCGATCGAGGTCCGCCTGTGCGCCGAGGATCCCGAGCGCGACTATCTCCCCACCACGGGCACGCTGTACGCCGTCGATGTTCCGGATACGGTGCGCGCGGACATCGGCGTCGTCGCCGGCAGCGAGATCGGCATCCACTACGACTCGATGCTCGGCAAGCTCATCGCGCACGCGTCCACGCGCCGCGAGGCCGCGCAGCTCCTTCGCCGTGCGCTCGAGGAGCTGTGGGTCCCCGGGCTCGTCACGAACCGCGAGCACCTCGCCAAGATCCTCGCGCATCCCGCGTTCCTCGACGGCGAGCTGGACACGCACTTCCTCGAGCGTCACGCGGGCGAGCTCGCCGCGCGTACGCCGGGGCTCGATCGCATTCGCGTCGCCGCGATCGCACTCACGGTCCACGGCGTGGCCACGCGTCGCGATCCGGCCGCGCTCGCTCCGCCCGGATGGCGCAACGTGCCGGTCGCGGATCAAGCCGTGTCCTACAAGCTCGGCGACTCCGACGTGGCGCTCGGCTATCGCCCCGCGACGGACGGTGGCCTCGACATCACGCTCGGCGGCAAGACCACGCACGTCTCGCGCTTCGGCGCCGACGGTGATCGCGTGTGGTTCATGGACGGTCCGCACCGCCGCACGGCTCGCGTGGTCACCGCCGGTGCGCGCAGCTGGGTGCTCTCCGAGGGTGCGACGCTCGCGTTTCTCGAGGAGCCGCGGTTCCCGGATCCCACCGCGCGCGTCATCCCCGGCGGCCTCACCGCCCCGATGCCCGGCAAGGTGGTGAAGGTGCTCGTCACCGAGGGCCAAGAGGTGGCGCAAGGCGCCGCGCTCGTCGTGCTCGAGGCGATGAAGATGGAGCACACGGTGCGCGCCACCGAGGCGGGTACGGTGCGCGCGCTTCACGTCGCCGTGGGTGATCAGGTGGATGCGGATCGCCTGCTCGCCGTTGTCACCGCGTAGTGGTGGCCGCGCTATCGTTTCGCGTGCGCTTCGCTATTGGTCTATTCGCGCTCGCGATGGCCGCGTGCGGGCATGACGCGAAGCAAGCGATCTCCGTCGAGGCCGAGCCCGTGCGGGCCGCATCGAAGTGGCGTCCTCGGGTCCACGCGCCGGGTCTGCGCTTGCCCGATACGGTCGAGCCGCTCGGCTACAAGCTGCGCCTCGAGATCGATCCGGACAGCGTCACGTTTCGCGGGCACGTCGATATCCGCGCGCGCGTCACCAAGACCACCGATGTCATCTGGCTTCACGCGAAGGAGCTCGACATCTCGCGCGCGCAGGTGCGCGTGGGGACCGCCGGGTCGGAGGCGTTGACCGTGGTCCCGGCGAAGGGCGACGAGATGCTCGGCTTCACGGCGGGGCGCACGATCTTCCCGAGCGAGATCACGCTCGCGTTCGAGTACACGGGGAGATTGCGCGACGACACGAACGGCCTGTTTCGCCAGCAAGCGGACAAGAAGTGGTTCGTGTACTCGCAAGGGCAAGCGGTGTTCACGCGGCTCTACGTGCCGTGCTTCGACGAGCCGCGGTTCAAGACGCCGTGGCAGCTGTCGGTGGTCGTGCCCGATGGCAACGTCGCGCTGTCGAACGCACCCGCGGCGGTAGAGCAGCGGCTCGCCGACGGACGCAAGGAGATCACGTTCCAGGAGCTCGGCCCGCTGCCGTCGTACCTCGTCGCGATCGCGGTCGGTCCGTTCGCGCTCGTCGACGGTGGACAGATCGGCGCGAAGACGCCATTTCGCATCGCGGTGTGGCCGTCGCGCGTCGCGTCGGTGAAGCACGCGGCCAAGCGCGTGTCACGCATGCTGTCGGCGCTCGAGGCGTACCTGGATCAGCCGATGCCGTGGCCCAAGCTCGACTTCGTCGCGGTGCCGCAGTTCTTCGGCGCGATGGAGAACACCGGGCTCGTCACGTTCGAGTCGCACATCTTGTTCGACGAGTCGGAGGGCGAGTACGGCTTCGCGCGCGTCACCGCGCACGAGCTCGTGCATCAGTGGTTCGGTAACCTCGTCACGCCTGCGTGGTGGGACGAGCTCTGGCTGTCGGAAGCATTCGCGTCGTTCCTCGGCGACAAGATCGCGGAGCTCGCGGGCGAGTCCAAGGATCCGCTGCTCGTGCAACAGCTGGCACGGGCGGAGGCGTTAGCGGCGGATGCGAAGACGCCGCTGCCGCTGCGGCGCGAGGTCCGGGGCAACTCCTCTGTCGACGACACGTTCGACGAGATCGCGTATCAGAAGGGATCGTCCGTCCTCGCGATGTTCGAGGGCTTCATGGAGCCCGAGACGTTTCGCGCCGCGCTGCGCACCGTGATCCGCACGCGCGCGAACAGAACGATCACCACCGACGAGCTCGCCGCGGCGGTCGCGCAGGTCGAGCCTGCGGTCGCCGACGCGGTGAAGAGCTACGCGGCGCACGCGGGGCCACCGATCGTCGAGGTGGCACTTCGGTGTGACAGCCCGCGCGTCATCGCGACCGCGCGCGATGGCGCGATCGTTCCGGTGTGCGTGCGCTATCCGGGGGCCGGCGGTCCGTCGCGCGCGTGCGCGATCGTGTCGGCGCGCACCGAGATCCCGCTCGCAGCGACGACGTGTCCGGCGTGGCTCGCGGGCAACGCGAACGGCACTGGCTACTACGAGATCGTCCCGGCGCCGGCGACAGATGCGAAGACGACGGTCGATCCGCGGTGGAGCCAGCTCGAGAAGTTGTTGCCGGCGGAGCGCATGGCCCTCGGCGCGGATACGGCGACGGCGCTCGCTCGCGGCGAGCTGCCGGTTCGCGACGCGCTCCGCCTCGCGCGATCGCTGTTCGCCTCGAAGGATCCGTTCGCGCGGCTCGGCGGCCTGGCGGTCGTGCGCGCGATCGATCCGATCGTCGACGATGCGACGCGGCGGACGTGGGAGGCGTGGGTTCGCAAGCGCTTGCCGAGCAGCAAGTCCACCACGACGGCGGATCGCGAGCTCGCGATGGGTGCGGCGGCGCTCGTGCCGGCACCGGGCGGCGCGAAGGCGCTCGATGGCATCGTCGCGCTCGCGAAGGCGAAGCCCGAGGAGCACAAGCGCGCGATGTTCTCGCAGCTCGGTGTGTTCGGCAGCGCGACCGCACCGAGGCTCGTCGCGTTGGTGCTCGATCCGAACGTGCCGACGGTGGCGATCATGCAGAGCGTGTTCGAGCAGCTCGAGCGCGGCGAGAGCCGCGTCGCTGCGTGGCGAGCGGTGAAGGCGAAGCTCGGCGAGATCATGGCGCGCATCTCGCCCCAGACGGCCCGCGAGCTCGTGCACGCCACGAGCGCGCTCTGCGACGCGGTCTCGCGAGGCGAGGTGCAGGCGGCGTTCGAGCCGCGCAAGAGCGAGATTCTCGACGGAGAACGCACGATCGCGGCGGCGCTGGCGTCGATCGATCGCTGCATCGCACGCGCGAAGGCAGCGGGAGACCTCGCCGCGGTCCTGCGCGCGCCGTAGCTTTTTCGCCGGGAGTGGTTTGCAGCTCTCGAACCGGATACGGGAACCTTTGCTCGGCCAAAGGGGGTTCCATGACGTCATTGCGTCTTCGGGTGAATGGACAGACACACGCGATCGAGTGCGCGGCGAGCACGTTGCTGGTCGATGCGATTCGCGAACAGCTGAAGCTGACGGGCACGCACGTCGGTTGCGATACGAGCCAGTGCGGCGCATGCACGGTTCACGTCGACGGCGTCAGCGTGAAGGCGTGCACGATGCTCGCGATCGAAGCGGAGGGCCGCGAGGTCACCACGATCGAGGGCATCGCGAGTGGCGACAAGCTGCATCCGATGCAGGCCGCGTTTCAGGAGCATCACGGTCTGCAGTGCGGGTTCTGCACGCCGGGCATGGTGATGAGCTCGATCGATCTATGTCGACGCAAGGCGAACCCGTCGGAGCACGAGGTTCGCCACTGGCTCGAGGGCAACCTCTGCCGCTGCACCGGCTATCACAACATCGTCAAGGCCGTGATGGCGGGCGCCGATGCGACCCAGAAGGCGGGGAAGTAGATGACGGCGCAAGGCATCGGAGCCTCGGTCAAGCGTAAGGAGGACAAGCGCTTCCTCATGGGGCGCGGTCGCTACACCGACGACGTCACGCTCCCCGATCAGACCTACGCCGTGTTCGTACGCTCGCCGTACGCGCACGCGACGATCCAGAAGGTGGACGCCACCGCGGCGAAGGAGCTGCCTGGCGTCCTCGCGGTACTCACCGGTGAAGACGTCGCCGCGGACGGTCTCGGCGGCATTCCGTGCGGCTGGGCCGTCAAGAACAAGGACGGCTCGAGCATGGTCGAGCCTCCGCATCCCGCGCTCGCACAGCAGACCGTTCGCCACGTCGGCGATCCGGTGGCGATGGTGATCGCCACCTCGCGCACCGCGGCGCGCGCCGCCGCGTCCGTCGTGGAAGTCGACTACGACGTGAAGCCCGCCGTCGGTCGCCTCGCCGATGCGATCGCGCCGAACGCGCCGCTCGTGTGGGACGACGCGAAGGGCAACGTCTGCTTCGATTGGCATCTCGGTGATGCCGCGAGCGTGGACGCCGCGTTCGCCAAGGCGCCGCACGTCGTCGAGATCGAGGTCACGAACAACCGCCTCGCGCCGAACGCGATGGAGCCTCGCGCGGCCAACGGTGCGTGGGACATCTCCAGCGAAGAGTTCACGCTGTACACGACGTCGCAGAACCCGCACCTGACGCGGCTCTTGCTCGCCGCGTTCACGCTCAAGGTGCCGGAGCACAAGCTGCGCGTCGTGGCGCCCGATGTCGGGGGCGGTTTCGGCTCGAAGATCTTCCACTACGCCGAGGAGCTGCTCGTGCTGTGGGCCGCGAGGAAGATCGGCCGCCCCGTGAAGTGGACCTCCGATCGCATGGAGGCGTTCAAGACGGACGCGCACGGACGCGATCACATCTCGCGCGCGCAGCTCGCCCTCGACGCGTCGGGCAAGTTCCTCGGCCTGCGCGTTCACACGTACGCGAACATGGGCGCGTACCTGTCGACGTTCGCGCCGGCGGTGCCGACGTATCTCTACGCGACGCTGCTCTCGGGCCCGTACGACCTGCCGGCGATCTACGCCGAGGTGAAGGCGATCTTCACGCACACGGTCGCGGTCGACGCGTATCGGGGAGCGGGGCGTCCCGAAGCGTCGTACTTGCTCGAGCGGCTCGTCGACAAAGCGGCGCGCGAGCTGAAGATCGATCCGATCCAGATCCGGCGCCAGAACCTGATCAAGCCCGAGCAGTTCCCGTATCAGACGCAGGTCGCGCTGCAGTACGACATCGGCAACTACCAGGCGACGCTCGACATGGCGCTCGAGGCGAACGACTACCAGAACTTCGCGCAGCGCAAAGCGGCGTCGGCGGCCAAGGGCAAGCTCCGCGGCCTCGGCATCTCGACGTACATCGAGGCGTGCGGCATCGCGCCGTCGGCCCTCGTCGGTGCGCTCGGTGCGCGCGCGGGTCTTTACGAAGCAGCCACGGTGCGCGTGCATCCGACGGGCTCGGTGTCCGTGATGACGGGAACGCACTCGCACGGGCAGGGCCACGAGACCACGTTCGCGCAGCTGATCACCGAGCGCCTCGGCGTGCCGATCGAGAACGTCGAGATCGTCCACGGCGACACGAGCAAGATCCCGTTCGGCATGGGCACGTACGGCTCGCGCTCGGCGGCGGTTGGCGGCTCGGCGATCGTGAAGGCGCTCGACAAGATCGTCGACAAGGGCACGAAGATCGCGGCGCACCTCCTCGAGGCCAACGTCGCCGACATCGAGTTCTCGAATGGCTCGTATCGCGTGAAGGGAACGGATCGCGCGAAGGCGTTCGGAGAGGTCGCGTTCGCGGCATACGTGCCGCACAACTATCCGATCGAGACCGTCGAGCCCGGGCTCGAAGAGTCGGCGTTCTACGATCCCAAGAACTTCACGTTCCCGGGCGGCACGCACCTCGTCGAGGTCGAGATCGATCCGGAGACCGGCGTCGTCGAGGTCGCGAGCGTGACGATCGCGGACGACGTCGGCGTGATCATCAACCCGATGATCGTCGACGGCCAGGCGCACGGCGGGCTCGCACAGGGCATCGGCCAAGCGCTGTACGAAGAGGCCGTCTACGACGAGCAAGGCCAGCTGCTGAACGACTCCTACCTGACGTACACGATGCCGCGCGCGGCGGATCTGCCGATGTTCAAGGTCGGCAACCACGTCACCGCGTGCACGCACAATCCGCTCGGCGTGAAGGGCGTCGGCGAGACCGGCGCGATCGGCGTTCCCCCGGCGGTGATCAACGCGGTGATCGACGCACTCGCACCGCTCGGCGTGACCGACATCTCGATGCCCGCCTCACCGGAGAAGGTGTGGCGCGCGATCCAATCTGCACAGGGGAAGGCGTGACATGAAGGACTTCACGTTTCATCGTCCGGCGACGCTCGCCGATGCCGTCGCGCTGCTGAAGGCGAACGAAGGTGCGAAGCTGTTGTCCGGCGGACAGAGCCTCTTGCCGGTGCTCAAGCTCGAGCTCGCGGAGCCCACGGATCTCGTCTCGATGGCCGGTGTCCCCGAGCTCGGCGACATCCGCGTCGACGGGGACCGCGTGGTCATCGGCGCGCTCGTCACGCACGATCGCGTGTCGCGCTCGCCCGACGTGCAGCAGCACATCCCGGCGCTCGCGGCGCTGGCGAGTCAGATCGGCGACGCGCAGGTGCGCAATCGCGGAACGCTCGGTGGCTCGGTCGCGCACGCGGATCCCGCGGCGGACTATCCCGCGGCGCTCGTCGCGCTCGGCGCCACGATCTCCACCGATCGCCGGCGAATCAGCGCCGACGATTTCTTCTCGGGGCTGTTCGAGACCGCGCTCGAGCGCGACGAGATCGTGACGGCGGTGCAGTTTCCGATCGCGAAGCGTGCGGCGTACATGAAGTTCGCGCACCGCGCGAGCAAGTATGCGGTCGTCGGCGTGTTCGTCGCGGAGACCAGCACCGGCATCCGCGTCGCGGTCACGGGCGCGGGACCGAAGGTGTTCCGCGTGCCGGACATGGAGAGCGCGCTGTCGCGCTCGTTCACGCCGGACGCGATCGCCTCGGTGAAGATCGCCACCGACGATCTCAACAGCGACAGCGAAGCGTCCGCGGAGTATCGCGCGCACCTGATCGGCGTGATGGCAAAGCGCGCGATCCAGGCCTGCGTGTGAGCGTACCGGGCCGCGTCGAAGAGCTCGTCGCGCTACTCGAGCGCGAGAAGTACCTCGCGGATCAGAGCCTCGCGACGACGCTGTTCCTCGCGCTGAAGCTCGGAAAGCCCGTGCTCCTCGAGGGCGACGCGGGCGTCGGCAAGACCGAGGTCGCGAAGGCGCTCGCCTCCGCGCTCGGTCGTACGCTGATCCGCCTGCAGTGCTACGAGGGCCTCGACATCGCGACCGCGGTGTACGAGTGGGACTTTCCCAAGCAGATGCTCGAGATCCGTCTCGCGTCGCCAACGGATAGCTCGCCTCTGTACTCCGAGCGATTCCTGCTGCGCCGCCCGCTGCTCGAGGCGCTCTCGCCGCAGCCCGGCGGTGCGCCCGTGCTGCTCGTCGACGAGCTCGATCGTACCGACGAGCCGTTCGAGGCGTTTCTCCTCGAGCTGCTCTCGGACTTCCAGATCACGATCCCCGAGCTGGGCACGATCCGCGCGCCCGAGCGGCCGATCGTGATCGTCACGTCCAACCGGACGCGCGAGATCCACGACGCGATCAAGCGCCGCTGCCTGTATCACTGGATCGGCTATCCCACCGCGGAGCGCGAGCTCGCGATCCTCGCCGCGCGTGCGCCGGAGGTCCCGCCGCAGCTCGCCGCGCAGATCGTCGCGTTCGTTCAAGCGCTGCGCGCGGGCGATCTGTTCAAGCTGCCCGGCATCGCCGAGACGCTCGATTGGGGCCACGCGCTCGTCGCGCTCGGCGCCGTGGAGCTCGATCCAGCCACCGTCGAAGCCACGCTCGGCGTGCTGCTCAAGTATCAAGACGATCTCGCGCGCATCTCCGGCCCCACCGCCGCGACGCTCGCCGAGAACGCTCGTGCATCGCGATGACGCCTCCGGAGCCATCGGGCGAGACGCTCGCGCGAAACGTGGTGCACTTCGTGCGGTTGCTTCGCCGCACGGGCCTTCGCGTCGGCCCGGGTGACGTGATCGACGCCGAGCGGGCGATCGCCGCGATCGACATCATGCAGCGCGAGCAGTTCTACTGGGCGCTGCACGCAGTCCTCGTTCGTCACCACGAAGATCACGCACTGTTCGACGAGGCGTTCCGCTTGTTCTGGCGCGATCCGATGGGTGCGCACAGTGCGCTCTCGTTGCTGCTGCCACAGATGAAGACGCCGACGAATCGCACGATCTCGCGTCGGCTCAGCGAGGCGTGGCGCCCACCATCGTCCGCGCCGGTCCCGCAACCACCCGCGCAGCCGCCGCGCGTGGACACGTTCCTCGCGTTCTCCACCGACGAGGTGCTGCGCCGCCGTGACTTCGACGAGATGTCCGCCGACGAGCTGTCGCGCGCTCGCGAGCTCGTGCGCCGCCTCGACGTGCGCATCCCGACGATCGCGACGCGTCGCTTCGCGCCCACGCTGCACGGCCGTCGGATCGACGCTGCTCGCACGGTGCGCGAGGCGCTTCGCACCCACGGCGAGCTCGCGCGACTTCGCTATCGGCGGCCGCGCCGCCGCCCGCTGCACGTGGTGGCGCTGATCGATATCTCGGGATCCATGGGGCGCTACGCCGAGATGCTGCTGCGCTTTCTGCACGTGCTGCACGCCCATCGCAACGCGGGGCACGTGTTCACGTTCGCGACGCACCTCACGAACGTCACGCGCACGCTGCGCTATCGCGACATCGATCGCGCACTCGCGCGCCTCGGCGACGAGGTCACCGACTGGCAGTCGGGGACGCGCCTCGGCACCTGCCTGCGCGAGTTCAACCTCGGGTGGTCTCGCCGCGTGCTCGCTCCTGGCGCGCTCGTGCTGCTCGTGACCGACGGTCTCGATCGCGAGGACACGTCGATCCTCGCGACCGAGGCCGCGCGCCTGCGCCGTTCGTGCAAGAAGCTCGTCTGGCTAAACCCGCTCTTGCGCTACGCGGGGTTCGAGCCGCTCGCGGGTGGCGTGCGTGCGCTGTTGCCCAACGTCGACGAGCATCGACCCGTTCACGATCTCGCGAGCCTCGAGATGCTCGCGGAGGCACTCGCAGGAATCTAGATGCTACGGTTTCGCTCATGAGGTTCGGCCCGGTGCCCATCGCCGACGCTCTCGGCGCGATCCTCGCGCACTCGACGCGGGTGACGGGGCGCGCGCTGCCCAAGGGCCGCGTGCTCGACGCCGCGGACATCGCGGCGCTGTCGTCGGCGGGAGTCACCGAGGTCATCGTCGCGCGCCTCGAATCCGACGAGCTCGGCGAGGACGCGGTCGCGGGCTCGATCGCCGCGGCGCTCGCGGGACCTGGCCTTCGCGTGGATCCCGCGCGCACCGGGCGCGCGAACATTCGCGCCGCGAGCGACGGGCTCGTGCGCATCGATGTCGCCGCGATCACGCGCGCGAACGCGGTCGACGAAGCGATCACGATCGCCACGGTGCCCGCCGATCACGCGGCGCGCGCCAGCGAGATCGTCGCGACCGTCAAGGTCATCCCGTTCGCCGTGCCTCGCTCCGCCGTGGATGCGGTGATTCGCGCGGTAGGCGGACATCCCGTGGCCCTCGCGCCGTGGCGACCCCGACGCGCGGGGCTCGTGCTCACGCAGTTCGCGACGACACCGCCGGGTGTCCTCGATCGCGCGTCCGCCGCGCAGCGCACGCGCCTCTCGCGCTTGGGTTCCGAGCTCGTGCGCGAGCTGCGCGTGCCTCACGACGTCGCGGCCGTGACGTCGGCGATCCAAGAGCTCGCAGGTGACTGCGATCCGATCCTCGTGCTCGGCGCGTCCGCGATCATCGATCGCCGCGACGTGATCCCCGCGGCGCTCCACCGCGCTGGTGGATCGATCACGCGGTTCGGCATGCCCGTGGATCCGGGCAACCTCATGCTGCACGGCACCCTCGGCGGCGCGACGTTCATCGGGCTGCCAGGCTGCGCGCGCTCGCTCGCCCGCTCGGGCACCGATTGGATCCTCGAGCGCGCCGTCGCGGGCGTGCCGATCGAGTCGGCAGAGATCGCCGCCCTCGGTGTGGGCGGGCTCCTCGACGAGAGCTCGCGCCCGTCGCCGCGAGAAGAACGCACGGCGTCCACGCTCGTGGCAGCCGTGATCCTCGCCGCCGGCAAGGCAGCGCGCATGGGCGACAACAAGCTCTTGCTGGAGCTCGACGGGCAACCGCTCGTCCGGCACGTGGTCAACGCAGCGCTCGCCTCGCGCGCGACGCCGGTGATCGTCGTGACCGGCAACGACGCCGATCGCGTGCGCGGTGCCCTCACGGATCTCGACGTGCGCTTCGTGCACAACGCGGAGTTCGCGACCGGCATGGCGAGCTCGCTGCGCGCGGGCATCGCGGCCGTCGGCGATGCCGCTGGAGCGCTCGTCTGCCTCGGCGACATGCCGCGCGTGACGACGCGGCACCTCGACGCATTGATCGCGTCGTTCGACGCGGCGAGCGATGACGGCGCGATCGTCGTGCCCACGTACGAGCGCAAGCGCGGCAACCCGGTGCTGTGGGGCCGCCGCCACTTCGGCGAGATCGCCGCGCTCACCGGTGACGTCGGTGCACGCGCGTTGATCGAGCGCGCGTCCGCGTCGGTGCAGTGGGTCCCGTTTGCCGACTCCGCGATCCTCGTCGATGTAGACACGCCCGAAGCCCTCAGCTCGTTACGATCGGAGACGCGATGAAGCTCGACGGTGAGTACGTGTTCGATGCAGCGCAGCAAGACGTGTGGGACGCGCTGTTCGATCCGCAGGTGCTCGCGGCGGTGTTGCCCGGCTGCGAGAAGCTCGACCTCGTCGACGGCCAGTACGTCGGCGAGATCAAGGTGAAGGTGGGGCCGATCCAGGGCAAGTTCACCGGCAAGGTCGACTTGCTCGACAAGGTCGAGCCCACGAGTTACCGCATGAAGATCGACGGGCGCGGCGCGCAAGGCTTCGTGAACGCGACGGCGAACATCGTGCTCGTCGCAGAGGGCGACAAGACGCGCATCGAGTACACGTCCGAGTCCAACATCGGCGGCAAGATCGCGAGCGTCGGATCGCGCCTCGTCGAGACGTCCGCGAAGGCGATCGTGAAGCAGAGCCTCGAGGGGCTGAACGAGAACATCCAGCGTCGTGCGGCAGCCTATCGCGAGCACGCAGCGAAGGCGGCGCCCGCAGCGACCGACGCGCCGGCACCGGCCGAACCGGAGCCCGAACCGGCCGCAGCGACGTCCGAGCCGGTCGCGACGCCCGTCGCAACGACGAGCGCGCAGCCGGCCGAGGCATCGAGCGCGACGCCTGCCGAGGAACCGAGCGCGAAGCCCGATTCGAAGCCCATCGAGGACGCGAGCACGAAGCCCGCTGATGCGAAGTCCGTCGAGGAGCCGAGCGCGAAGCCTGCCGATGCGACGCCGAGCGCGCCGGTCGTCGAGTACAAGAAGGCCGACGTCGGTGCGCTGGGAGCCGCCGTCGCGAAGGAGGTCGGCAAGTCGCTCGCGCCGTACTTCATCGCCGGTGCGATCGTGATCGCGATCGTCGTCTACGTGCTGCTGCGCTGATCAACGGAACGCGGTCGCGATGATGCGTGCGAGTGCGAGCGCGTCGTCGCGTTGCAGCGTCAGCACTTGCTCGTTGACCACGACGGTCAGCTCGCGCTTGCTCGCGGAGACGAGGTGGACCGCTTCGATGGGACCGGTACGGCGTCGCTTGCGATCGCTGACCTCGATCGATCCGCTGACGACCTCGGCCGGGATGCCGCGCGCCGATGGAATGCTGTACTGCCCGCGCGCGCTCTTGCCGGGATCGAGCGCGGAGACAGCTTCTGCGAGATCACGGCGCGTCGGACGCGTGGAGGTGGCTGGCTCGATCGTGTCGCGGCGCGCGAGCCGGGTGAACGTCGTCGGCTCGGGATCGACCTCGACGGCTGGGACGGAGATTCCGCGACGGGTCGTGCGAGGGCGCGTGCGGGGCGGCGTGGACTTCTTGGGCTCGCGTGCCACAGGTGGCCATGATCCATCAATCGGGCCGGGCGTGTCCGGATTGCATGCGACTCCGCAGCGATACCGCACGTCCGGATGACAGCCAGGTCCGACGATGCCTCCGTCCAGCGTGTTAGGGTCGCCGCCGATGACGGTGGACACGGGCTCGCGCTCGGTGCCTGTCGCCGCGTTCTCGCACGGTGGCACGCTGGTGATCGCGACGGATGATGGCGAGTGGTTGCGTCTCGGCGCGGGCGAAGCGCTCGAGCCGATCGCGTCGACCGGACCGATGTCCGACGTGGTCGCCGAGCGCGACGGCTCCATCACCGTCGCGTGTTGGACACCCGAGCTGCGCCAGCTGCGCGATGGTGCGTGGTCGACGATCACCTTGAGCGCGCCCGCGATCGCGCTCGCCGCCACGCCGCGCGGGATCGTGCTCGCGGATACGAGCGGTGGGCTCTCGCTGCTGTCGGGCGCGGCGCGCGTTCCCGTGCAGGAGCTGACGTCTCCCGTGCCGATCGTGTCGCTGCTCTGGGTCGGCGGCCTCGTCGCGCTCGGCGCGAGCGGCACGGTGGAGGTCAGCACGTGGCCCGTCGTCGAGGGCGGGCTCGTTCCGATTCACACGGGAACGATCGGTCGCGCACACGCGATCTTCGCGGGCATCCGGCCCGGCACCGCGTTCGTCGCCGGCGCGCGCGGACTCGCGACGCTCGACGCGGACGGCACGCGCCCGCGGCTCGCAGCGGTCACGACAGATCTCGAAGAGCGCATCAGCGGGGCCGCGGTGTTCACGGATCGCCAGCGCGCGCTCGTGTATGCCGACAGCGGTGATGCGTGGATCGTCGACGACGGGCTCGTGCGCGCGAACGCGGTGCGCCTGTCCGCCGGCGTGATCGGCGCGGCGCCGAGCGGCGATGGCAGCGTGCTCGCGTGGACCGCCGATGGTGCACTGCACACGGTGGGCAGTGATGGCGCGACGTGGCGCGTGACCGGCGATAGCGTCGTGCTCGCTACCCCGGATCCGGGGCGCGCGGGCTCGCTCGCGATTCACTGGACCGCGAGCAGCGGACCGCGCGTGACGCGAGGACACGTCGCGTGGAACTGAGCAAGATCAACTGGTCGGCGGCGGCGGTCGAGCTCGCCGACGAGCATCGGCGCACCGGAACGCCCAGGGCACGGCGCGCGCTCGCGGCGGTGTCGAGCTTGCGCGGGCGCTTCAGCGATGACTTCACGCTCGCTGCGGCGTCGACCACCGCGGCGATCGTGCTCGAACCGCTC
Organism: Pseudomonadota bacterium; assembly: GCA_023428295.1. Classification (GTDB taxonomy): domain Bacteria; phylum Myxococcota_A; class Polyangia; order Haliangiales; family Haliangiaceae; genus JABFXX01. The sequence goes on along the minus strand of JAEYYV010000263.1, from coordinate 247 downwards.
GACCCGATTCACCGCGTGCGCGATGCGCTCGTGCGCTTGCGGTTCGGCGATCTCGACGGTGCGATCGCGCGCCTGGACGCGTTGCCGGAGGCGGTCACGGATCTTCCGCTGGTGCTCGTCGTGAAATCGCTCGCGATCGCCCGCCGAGGCGAGCCGAGGACGGCACGCAACATCGCCGACCGCGCGCTCCAGGTCGACGCCCGGCACGCCGGCGCGAAGGTCCTGCACCCCGCGACCCACCACGCCC